>JAMCYH010000204.1 GCA_023474025.1 Deltaproteobacteria bacterium | reverse complement strand
CAACGATATTATTGTTAATAATAGTCAATTGACCATATTGCTATAGGGCCAAAAGGAGTTTTTTGTATAGAAACGAAAAACTGGAATAACGCCGGTTGTGACGTATCCGGGAACTGGTATAGATTTCATCAGGGATCGTGGGTACCTACCCATGAAAACCCGGCTAGACAAAATATGGGTCATGTAATGTCCCTAAAAAAGCATCTCGCATTCAAAAACATTAAGTTAAATATAAACTCTATAGTTGTACTGTTAAATCCAAATGGACTATATAATATAAGGGCAAAATCTTATTCCTCCAGGGAATACAGTAATTTGTGCACCTCAAAAACTTAATGATATTATACTTTCCGCAAATTGCAGTGGACAATTGTCTTTTACTCTAATTAAAAAGATCGCAGAAAATATAATTAATCCTTTGCTAGACAACTGCGAGTTTCGAAATTATCACTCTTATTAGGGTAGCACCAACGAAAAACTTCTAAACAGTATAAGGTATTTGTTTTAGACAAATACGCTTTATAATTTGACAGGGTAGGGGATTTAATTTATAATCCTGTTTAACAATGAAATTAAATCGGAGGTATTAAACGTGACATTTGAGATTTATAAACCTCGCGGTGAAAAGACTTGTAAAATGGCGGCAGTATCTTTATCCAAAAACTCTATTGTGCTAAATAAAATAGCCCGTGAAAAAGTAAATGCTGATAAATTTGAACTGGCCTTTGATCGTGATTCCAATACGATTCGGATGATGCCCTCTAAAGAAGGACAAACAATGAAAAAGACCAAGATTTTTGCAAAAGGTTTTTATAAGCATTTTGGAATAACTAAAACAGGAAAGTTTGCAGTAAAATATATTCCCGAAGAAAACACAATGTATGTTGACCTCAATAAGAACCTCTAACAATCCAGGCTTTTATTGTTGAATTTGCGGAGCTTATAAATTAGGCATTTCTCCTTGACACCCCCTTCATATGCCTGCTATACTACCTCCAAGAACATACGTTCCCCAGGAGGTATTTTTATGACTGCCCGTGAATCCCAAATCTACACCGCCATCCACGACTTCATCACAGTCAACGGCTACCCACCAACATTCAGGGAAATAGGCAGTTTGGTCGGGCTCAAATCGTCCAGTGCCGTCCATTATTACCTGCAAAAAATCAGAGATAAGGGCCACATCTCGTATCACCCCGGTAAGTCGCGGACTCTGCGTGTGATCCAGGATGACTAAGCTCTACCGCCAATTGGTCCAGGTTCAGACCGATACCTCTGGCCGGCCGCTCTCCTTTCGCTGGCGCCGGCGCTGGCACCGAATTTTGACCAGCGCTGAAATAGATGATGGCAGACCATCATGGATAAAAGAACTGCCCAGGTATGCAGCGGGTCCGCAGCGGTACCGGTGCGTGACGGCGGACGGCATGGTGTGTGAACTGGTGCGAAAGGAAAAAGGGTGGATGTTGGAGCGGGTTTGGGATTGAATACTTCTAGTCTAAAAAGGAAAGCCTCCCCTGGTGGGGATTATTTTAGCAGGATTTTCCCGCCCTGTGCCGAACATTTCCCATAAGGTGATTCCCAATGACACGCAACGAACTCCAGGAAGCCTTCACCCGCACGCTTAAGGAAATAAAACTAATCAAGCGTCAAATTAAGGATGCCACCGATCCCCGGGAAAAGCGAAATTTAATCCGGAGGAAGAGAGAACTGCAGTACCTTCAACTATGGCATATAAACCAGTTGAAAAATATGGATTAGATGAAATAGGAGAAAATACATGTCAAAGATAAGACCGTTTCTCAAATGGGCCGGAAATAAATACCAGATAATTGAACGAATCAAGGCCGTGCTACCCCCCGGCAATTGCCTAATAGAGCCCTTCGTCGGTTCCGGTGCTGTTTTTATGAATACTGACTATGAAAGATATATTTTAGCTGACAACAACGCCGACCTGATTAACCTGTACCTTGTTTTGCAGTCGGAAGGGGAGCCCTTCATTGACTACTGCCGGTCATTTTTTACCGATACAAACAACAGAGAAGACCGTTTTTACGAGTTGCGAGACGTATTCAACAACACCAGCGATAACCGTCTAAAATCAGCCCTATTCATCTATTTAATCCGTCACGACTTCAATGGGCTATGCAGATACAACTCGAAAGGGGGCTTCAACGCCCCGTTCGGTGAATACAGCAAGCCGTATTTTCCGGAAAAAGAAATGCGCTTATTTCATGAAAAATCTCAAAAAGCGGTGTTCCAAGTAGCTGACTTCAGAGACGTAATGAGAGGGGCCGAACCTGGAAGCGTACTGTACTGCGATCCTCCATATGTGCCTTTGTCTACTACAGCGAACTTTACGAGTTACAGTTCCGGGGGATTTACGCTAGAAGACCAGGTTGACCTGGCGAACCTGGCACGGGAGCTTGCCCAAAAAGGAATATCAGTTGTAATATCCAACCATGCAACGGAATTTATCTTTAACGCTTACCAGGGTGCTGAGATTGAGAAGTTTGACGTGCAAAGGTATATCAGTTGTGATGGAGACAACCGAGGTAAAGCCGGCGAGGTCCTTGCTCTATTCAATGGGGGAATAAGCGCATGATTGACGAGCCAAAACAGGGGACAGTAGCAAACTGGACCGGTAGTACCCTTGAAAAGACTATCGTTGGCACCCTGGTCAGCAAAGGATTTCAGTTGGTTGCCTATAGGGACTACACAAAAAGCCCACAGAGCTACGGTGAAGAGTTACTTCTAAGAAATGTCCCGTTTATAACTATTTACGGCCACAACGGCACCACTGAATTTCTCTTAAAATCTAAGAAATACAACCTCAATATTCGCATCGAGGCCAAGTGGCAGCAAATCTCCGGCAGCGTAGATGAAAAATATCCGTACTTATACCTTAACTGTATTGAGGCAATGCCGGAAAGTGATATTATAATAGTCATCGACGGGGGAGGCGCGAAACAGGGAGCTGTCAATTGGCTGAGAAATGCAACTGCCAATCAAAAATATTGCTGTGATGAACAAAAAAGGAAAAAGATAAAAGTAATGAATCTAACGGAATTTCTGGTTTGGGCGAACAATACTTTCCGTTAGTTTACCTTCTACAGGCCCATCAACTGTGGAGACTTATAACAGTCTTTGCTTTTTTATTGTTAATCGTATTGTTTGTCAAGCAGCTTTTTTAACAGCCATAGTATGCTGCTCTATCAAAATACCATATTATAACAGCAACTTGCAGGGATAATTATGGCCTCTTGCGTACATAAAAACACCCGGCAATACTCCACTGATTCAGATATCTGAAGTAGCCCGTGAACGCCTGACTTTACCAATTTAGGAATCTAAGCAGACTCGCCCCTGCAAAGATTAGTGTGGCAAGCTATGGCATGGTGAGGCGAGGATCTTATCTAAAACACTTCTAAAACACTCTCAGTTGAGCTTGTTTTAGATTGACAAAAAAATAACCATTTGAGGTATAATCTAAGCCACAAAATACTATGACTTACTGTAGCAGTTAACAAAATTGTCGAATTTTTAAAATACATGACAAAATAAAGAAAAAAAAGAGGGTTTATTTCTTTTTTATCGTATGATAATAATATATAAAAAGCAGTCTTTATAGAGAGAGGTGGCACAAATGGTGACTGTGTTTGATGTGGCAAAATACATCCTTGAAAAAATCGGTAGACCTATGTCCACTATGAAGCTTTAGTATCAGACGCAAAATTCTTATATACGTTTTTTGGGCTAACCTCTTCTTTGCCTTGCCACTGAGGGTCTTGAGAATTTTTAAGTAACTTTCTTCAACAACGCGAGGGCTCGGGCTATAATAGTTGATTTGTTGAGGGATCTCGCCATCAAGAGCGCTAATCATCAAAGGCATCTTTGGACGCCTGCCGTTCAGCGTCGCGCTCATAGGAGGCGGCCAACTCCCTAAGGGAACTGGCTAGGCGATGGTAGCTGTGAGCCTCGACCTCTTCGGCCTGTATCCGATACTTTTCAGCCAGCTCTCTTTCTTCTCGTCCAGCTGTCCATGAATGGACACCACGCGAGTTGAACAATTCGGTTCGAAAACCGTCCCGCATATCATTAGCGTCTTTGGCATTCAGCGCAGTTGCTGCTGAATGATGTAACCAAAGACCGTCGGGATCAGGCGGGGTGTGAATGAGGACGTGACCAACCATTGAGAGCGCGATCTCCAAATGGCCAGACTCCACAGAAGCTGCTTTGACATCCCCCAACCAAGCAGTCAGTACGTCGCCGTTAAACGTTCCATCTTCCTGGCTACCAGGAGGCGTTCTCCACTCTCTGAGAAGACGGTATGCGTTCGTTGCGATGTTTTTCTGTTGCTCCGTAGGTTCTTGAACAGGGCGCTCCTCCTTATTGGATCGAAACACAGTCCGAATTACCTCACAAAAGAAAGCAGGATCATCCGCCAAGCGCTGCTCCAGTAGCCTCGGGGACGCACCGTTGTGTCGATTGAGAAGGGGTAGAAATAACCATTCGACTTGGAAAAGGTCATCGGAATTTGTATCCGGGTCATCTTGCAGCGCCTTAATGATTTCGACGATGGCATCCACCTCCATCGCATGTGTGTCTTTTAAGGAATGAAGCACAGCAAGAAGCACACGAACGGCTTGCTGACTATCCAGGGGCCGCTTGTCGTGTCGTAACCGTTCAAGACATCTAATCGCTTCAAGCGGCCGGCCATGCTGGACCAAACGATCAACAGCTCGTTCAAGACCTTCCTCGGCTTCATAAGGATTTGCGTTGGTCTTGGACCAATACGGCGACTCGTCCTTTTCCAGAAGCCGAGTAGCTCGTTTCCAAGTGTCAGGCGTAAACGGCAGATAAGCCAGAAGCTGCCCCTTTTGTGATGGCGACCACTTCGACGTGTCAATCTCATCAACCCATTGCCACCCCCGCCCACGAAATATCCCCCAGACAAACCCACCCGCGAACTGAGCAAGAGACTTGGTTTCCGACTCCAATAACGCCGGAAGGATCTTTGCCTCAACGTCATTTGCTACAATCATACCGAAGGCAACGCCTGCGCGCCAGGGCGATTCGACTGCCTTGGCGAATTCCAGAACCGATTTCACACCCCCAGCCGCGAAAACTTCATTGACGGCCTTTTGCCGTCGATCTTCAAGTTCCTTTCGCTGCTCCTCATAGTTTCCCTTTTTCTCATATAGATTGAAATCGCGCTCACTGAAAATTCGCTGGTGACGGTAAATCGGTGCATCGGGTGCTAGGTTTTCGGCGACCGCAGCGATCTCATTCACTACCTCTGGCTTCATGGCCCATTCGGCATCCGCAAATTTCCTGTGCTTTGAAACCAGATCGACAAGCTCGTTCCACAACCGGAGCCGGTCTGCTTGCGGCATCGAAACGACTGTGTCCGAACGCAGGTAAGCGAGAAGTTGATCACGTGCGGGAGGCGGAAGATCATCCAGGCGGTCAATGAGATCAGAAAGTCTCGAAAGATCTTGCTTTGCTGCACTTATTACCAATTCTACATAAGCTGCTATTTGCTCCCAATACTTTAGATTCGTTACACCTCCCGACCAATCATCGGCTATCATCTCCCTCCAGGCTGGCTTGCGTGAGCCCGATGATACCTGATGCGAGCTGGGCAGGAGAGCCAGCAGAAGTTTCCAAGCAACCCCCGGGAGCTCATTCAGAAGAGTCGCAACGGCGGCCTGCCTCTTTGTTATTGGTGCACAAGTTTGCGGCAGCCAAGGCAACAGAATTGTTGAAAGAGAATTGGCTGGACGATTGGCCCAATTCCCGCCAGGATCCCTTGCGGCCAGTTCGCCGAGAATAACGACCACACGGGTGAGATATTCAGCATCCCAGGCCAGCGTTTCGAGCGCCCAGAGTAGGCCAGTCATGTAATTTCTGCTAAAATTTCTAGTTCCCTCTTGCGCAAAGACCGTGTCGAAGGGGCAGGGATCACTATTCAATGCGTTCTCCACGGCGTCAAGGAACTCTCCGGGAGCAGCCTCAGCCAGCAATGGCAAGAGGTCGTTCAGACTGGCCCAAAGCACCCAGTCTGCGTCAGCCAGGACCTCCCGCACCGCAAGAACGGCAGTCGCCTCAGCCTTGCCGAAGGAGCACGATGTAAGCGCTTTGGGATGACTGCCAAGAAGGGCTAGGCTCTCCGCTAAACCGTTTCGCAGCAAGCGCGAATAAGTCAGAACCTTACCGTGAATACTAGCCGCATATCGCTCATCAGAAGACAACTCGAACTGCGGATCTCGCTCGCGCAGGACACTGACGGCGGCTTCTTTCAGCCGATCCAGATGCTCGTCAAATAGTCTCCGTCCAAGCGCATACCATCCCTCGTAACGCGCAACAACCTTCCAGGCACTATCCTGTTGAATGAGGGGAGTGCCCGGACGGAGTGCAATTTCACGGATCTTTCCGATCCACTCCCCATAAGACTTTCCCGACAGTATCTCCGTGACTGCTTTGTCAGTTCCGGAGTTTTCCCTCCATGCGCCCAAAAGCTCTGCAATTGCAAGTTCCGCTGCGTCTGTTCCTTGAGCCCACTCTGGCATCAGAGAAAGGTTTTGGAGGCACCTGAGTAGAGAATTTAAGTTGCCGCCGCTCTTCTGCGCAAGAATGCGGGCACGCTCCTCCTTGTAGCCCGCCTTCTCCAGGGCCTCTTTGATCTGATAACTCTTCGGGCTTGGGATGGGGATCCGATTCGGTTGCGGTATGCCACCAGGCATCCCTGAGAAGATGACCGCATGACCAACTCTGCGGGCTTTTACGAGAAGTTTTGTTCCTGACGTATCAGAGTCGTCTAGGTGGAAGTTTGCGACTAGGACATGGGGCTCATCAAGAAAAGTTATAGCGTTCAAGCCTTCGGCACTCGATATGACGAGACAGCGACCCATTGCATCGACCTTGGCATCATCGTCCAAGCTTGCCACATAAGCAGCAACAAAGTCCGCTACTTGGTTAGGGAAATGCGTATCAATCTGTAGCTGAAAAGAGGCCCTGGAGAATACCTCTTTGAGCTTTTCACACGCCGTGTTACGGTTTGCGAGAAACACATGCGGAATGAGAGGTGGCGGATCACCTATGGTTCTCAACTCAGCCCAAAACTGCTCCAGAGTCTGCATTTGCTGAGCAGGGAGGCCCATCGTTTCAGCGAGCCATCGTTCAACAGCTGGAAAGAAATGCAGCCAATCAATAAGACCGGAACCGTCAATAACACGAACGTCTCGCCATACACTGCGCTGGCGTCGGTACTTCAACCACTTTGCTTGCGCATTTTTTTTCCATGTGTGTGGCCAATCCCTTCTTCCAGATAAAGGCGTGACGAAAACAAATGTGGATTCGAGTCTGTCCTCATTAGGTGTTGCTGCTGTGAGTTCCCGGTAATCTTTTGTCGCCTTTTTCCCAGCATTTATACCGCTGCCTATTTCCCAGAACGATCTCCCTTCCGGAACGAAAGGTTTAAAGCTGAGATCTGTATTCAAATATCCATCTGGTCCCGGCTGTCCAATGCTATCACCAAGCGGGAAGCGTCGCTCTTTGGGTTTGGGAGATGATGCCGCGACCAGTCGCCAGACAAGCTCAACAATCACACCCTGAGCTTCTTGGGCGTTGCCACGCACCCATTCATCGAGTTGATTTTCGGTGATTAGCCTGTTGTGAATCATTGAGTACACCTTCCCTTTGCTTACATCTTCTTCATCATTACATTCTTAGCCCAGCAATCGCACATAACTTCCCCTTTGCGAAAGTCACAAATATACAAAAAATAGCTTTTCTGTTGTTCCGTAAACCATCAACTCCTTCCCCATCAAATCAATCAAAATTACCGTATAATTTCATTTTATTGTTTATTTCAACAAAAGGAACTTTCTTCCTCCATTACTTCTCCTATGTGATGATAGAAAATTTCCCTCTTGGTCAGACGAAAGAAATAAGGTTTCATTCATATATCATCTTACTTTCAGTTGTTATCAGAATCGACAATTGTAACTACTCATCTCCAAATGACTTCATTAGCTTTTCGGTATCTTCAATTGGAAAGTGAACCATGCCATTTACCATGATATGGATTTGTTCCAGTACCACACCTTTCCTTCCCAACGTTGAAGTAAGTAAAAAAAAATTGCCATACCGTCAAAAGGTATGTCCATCACCATTCTCATTTTATTAAACACTATTAGATGTTCTAGCGAAGCGGTAAATACATATATTGTAATTTGAAAAATTAGATATATCTAAGGCAGGAGGATGTAACTTTTTAGGGAAAAAGGTAATAATAACATTACTTAACATGGTGATTATCTGGGGGTAACAGATGAAAAGCCTGATTCAATCAAGAGGTTATGAGGGAAATCAACACGATCCTGAGCGTTATGCGTTGGTTAATGAGGCCAGGGCGCGGTGGTCAAGGCGCCTGGTTGATATGTCACGTCGGAATAATCTCTTATTTTATCGGGAACTAAAAACAGGGACTCTAGACATATCAGAAGCAGACCCTAAGCATATAGCCGCACTTTTAAACGGACAGAGTACATCCCTGATTGATTTGTTGCCAAGCTTGGATGAAGTAAAAGTATCATCCCAGGTCCGGGAAATTCGGCGGAGGGCCTTAACAAACTTGGAGGAAAAAGGACTTCAAACCTTATTCCTTGCGGTGGGTATGGCTACTTGGACTCCTGTTGATGAGGGCCGTCCACCTGAATCACCTGTTCTCCTAATCCCATTTTCCATTGAATCCAAAGGTCGAGAAAATAGGAATTTGAAATTAGTTAAAACGGGTGACATTCAAATTAACCCCGTGTTGATTTATGCGCTTTCACAATATGGCTCTGAAGTAAAGGCGGAAGAACTATTAGAGCTTTTGCCAGAGAACGGTAAGAAAGAATTAGATTTATTGCCGATCTTCGAGCAACTTGACGGTAATGCTAAGGATATTAAGGGGTTTAAAATTATATACCGGGTAGTGCTTGCAAACTTCTCATTTCAAAAAATGGCTATGGTCAACGACTTGCAAGAATGGGCCGAAGAACTATGTAATCACGATTTGATTTCAGCGATTGCTGGTGATACTTCAGCTCGTGAAGCAATCAGAGCTACAATAAATAATATTAATCCTAATGAGTTTGATAGTATCCCGCCTCAAAATGAAATGCTTGTTCTTGATGCTGATTCAAGCCAGCAGCTAGTTATTTCCGCTGTAATATCAGGACAAAATGGGGTTATTCAAGGTCCGCCTGGAACAGGGAAAAGCCAAACAATCGTAAATTTAATTTCAGCTTTGACCACAAACCGGAAGCCGACCCTCTTTGTGGCTGAGAAGCGTGCAGCACTGGAAGTTGTTATGCGTCGATTAGAAGAGGTGGGCTTGAAACACATAGTGCTGGATCTACACGGGGCTGATTTGTCTAGGCGCTTAATTATCGAACAGATTAAAAATAACTTATCGTTAGTTCATAACACTGGACCGGTCAATATTGATGATAGTTTTTATCAAAAGCTAACTGACAGGAGGAAGCAAATTAATCAATATGTTAAACAGCTTCATATGCCTCGAAATCCCTCCAATATGAGCGCTTTTGAAATGATGGGTCGTCTATTACGATTCCCAAAAGAGACACACTCATCAACCCGTTGGCGCGGTGCCGATCTAGAATGTCTAGATAGAAAAAATTTTGAAATTATAAAAGACCGCTTGTTTGAATTAGGTGGATTCGAAGGACTATATTTACAGACCGACACGTCCCCCTGGACATCCGGTAAACTCATTAGTGGAAACGACGTTCAACAAGCAGGGGATATTGTTAGAAAAATCAATAATCAATCGTGGCCATTCTTTACATCATATCTACAAGCTTTGATTTCTGAGACAAAAGTAGTATTCCTAAAAAATTTTAAAGAAGTCAAGATTTTCCTAGAACTTCTTCGAAGAGTTAAGGTGACATTAACTCTTTACTCGGATGAGATATATAAGCAAAATCTTGAAGAAATCGTAAGCCAACTTAAACCGGCAGATAACGGTGTGGTTTCTTCAATTTTGGCTTGGCTATTCAATGCATCCTACCGTAAATCTTTAAAGTTAGTCCGTAACTTGCGTAGGGAAGATTCAGCATCGGCAATCCAATTATTCAAGGAAGCAACCCAAGCTTTTGAACAACTGAACATCTGGCGAAGCCTTCCGATTCCATCGTCAGTCCCATATAAAGTTATGAATATAGATAGAGATTATACTGAATACGAAGCATTACTCCGAGACATAGAGTTAATTCGTAAATATTTACCTGGTACCGACACTGAACAGATGTCTTTAGATCAACTTGAGCAATGGATAAAAACATTAAATTCAGACCAAGTTACTCCTCATAGAATTCCAAGAATGCTGGAGATCGAACGTGATATCGATAATAAGGGTGCTAAGGTCATACTGGAAGAAATAAGGAAGTTGAATTTAAAGTCAGAATACTGGCCAATACTATTTGAGCATGCATGGGTTATTTCTTGCCTAGAAAAGACCTTCGGGGAGGAACCCAGCCTTGCGGCCTTTTATGGAAGGACACATGAGGAATTCATTCGAGATTTTTCTACGCTCGATAGGGAAAAATTAAAATTATCAGCTCACAGATTGAGACGTATTCATGCCCAGCATGTAATTGATACAATGAACGAATACCCCGAGCAGGCGGCAATAGTTCAAAGAGAAGCCCAAAAAAAAGCGAGACACTTACCATTAAGGAAATTATTGGCAAAGGCCCCTAACATACTTACGGCTCTCTTCCCATGTTGGATGGCAAGTCCACTTTCTGTTAGCCAGCTAATGGACGCAAGGCAGCGCTATTTTGAGATGGTTATTTTCGACGAGGCTAGTCAAGTGTTGCCCGAAGATGCTATACCATCATTATTGAGGGCTAAACAAGCTATTGTTGCTGGTGATAGTCATCAACTTCCCCCTACCATGTTCTTTGCTAGCGGTGAGGAGGATGACGAAGACATTTCATATTTAGCCACTGAAGGTTTTGAAAGTCTCTTAGATTTGCTCTCATCGTTTCTACCCTCGTGGATGTTAGAGTGGCATTACCGAAGCCGTGACGAAAAACTAATTGCTTTCTCAAACCATTACATTTATCAAGATCGACTCATAACTTTCCCGGGACCAAGAGGACAATCTTCAGTTTCACATATTTTAGTTCCTTTTACTCCAGGGCAAGACGGTCAAGAGGAGAGTTCTTCTGAGGAAGTCCGTCGCGTGGTTGAGTTGGTTTTGGAACACGCAGAAAAACACCCTGGAGAAACACTGGGGGTGATAACCATGGGGATAAAGCATGCTCGTCGGATAGAGGCTGCCCTTGATGAGGCACTTAAACATCGTTCTGACCTAGACGAATTCTTTGATACCAAGCGATTAGAAAGATTCTTTGTCAAAAACCTGGAACGTGTACAGGGTGATGAACGGGATGTTATCATTGTTTCAATAGGTTACGGGAAAGATCATTCAGGCAAATTGCCCTATCGGTTTGGCCCTTTATTAATGGACGGTGGGGAGCGCCGACTAAATGTAGCTTTAACTCGCGCGCGCCAAAGGATGTTAATTGTATCTTCCTTCGACCACCATGATATGGACCCAAGCCGTTCTAAATCAAAAGGCGTCCAACTCCTTAGAAGTTGTTTTGAATATGCAATCAGCAACGGGAAATTATTAGGTGATTATGAACACTCTAATGTACCTCTTAATGCATTTGAGGCAGATGTTTTCGATACTCTATCAAGTAGGGGAATTCCGCTTATTCCTCAGTGGGGTGTTTCTCAGT
>JAMCYH010000198.1 GCA_023474025.1 Deltaproteobacteria bacterium | reverse complement strand
CAGGTTCGAACGGTTCCTTCTCGATGAGCGCCTTTTCATAATATTGCAGCGCATCATCATAATAGCCCATCTGCAAATTTAAATACACAAGACGACTCACTGTATAAGGAGCCAAGTTGGTGGAGCCTTCCAGTATCCTGCGTACCTGTAACGTTTTTCTCCTGTTGCCAAGAATCAGGTGAGCCACAGCGTAGTCCGCGAGCGCAAACTGATCCGACGGGTCCTTTTTCAAACCGCGGTTGTAGTATTTCACTGCGCTTCGAGGTTCGCGTTTTTTATAGAGAAAATAATGTCCGAGATGAAAATCTACCTGAGCGTCATCCGGATCATTTGTGAAAGCCTTTTCAAACAGACTGAGAGCTTCGTTTTCCCGATCCATTTCCAAATAAAGATGTCCCAATTCGGTGAGGAATTGGCTATCTTCCGGAGCTAGCTCTACGGCCTTGCCAAGATAATGCAAAGCTCTTTCATAATCCGAATCATCCAAAAAAATGAGGCCGAGATTAAAATAAGGATCTCCGTTATCCTTATCAAGGTTTATCGACGCTAGAAAATCGCCTTTAGCCTGGTCGATAAGCCCCAATTTCCAGCAAATAAGACCACGGTTGTTAAACAGGTACGCACGCGCTACGGTGCTAAGATGAATAGCCTGGTTAATGAGTTCATGAGCTTCCTGCAGGCGGTCTTCATCGTACTTTAACAACGCTGCGTCATTAAGACTTCGAATGAGCTTTTCCCTCTCCCATTCCTTTTGGGCGCTGAACACCAGATTTCCTGATCTAAGGTTCTCAAGTTTGTCATTTTCGGTAATTAGAACAAAGTTGTTAACCTCCAACCCCTCATCTATCCAGTTAACCTCAGTGCAGAAGGCCGGTACAGTGTTAGCCTCTCCAAAGAAGCTGAGATACAACAGCGTCTTACGATCCATATTGTCGGAAAGATGGCTTATGTCCCAGATTTCATCAGGATTTTCGATAGTGAAAGTGACCCATGGACCAAATCCGGTCTTGCCAAATTTTTCTACGGTCAATGATATTTCCGGAATAGCTCGGGCGATAGTTTCATTGTCGGGGAAAGACGGTAACCAGGTATAGTGAGATTTTGGCGAAAACTCCAAAAATTCAAGAATGTCGTCGATGTCCTTTGTCGCCATCCATTACCTCTGTGTAGGGTTCATAAATCACGAGATTCACAAAATCAATTGGAAACAATCTGTTTTTGAAAATCAAATTAAATTTATTCTTTACGTATTTATATTGAATAGCACTTAGTGTCACGTTGGTCAACGAATTGAAATTTGAGAAACCCCTTAAACTCGGGTTTGCCTGCGAATCAACCCCCAACTCATTGCTATCCCAACAGAAACAATAGCCGCTGTCTCAGTTCTGAGAATAGTAGGTCCTAATGATGCTGACAGAAATCCGGATCTGACTAAAAGCGATTCTTCACGAACAGCAAGTCCCCCTTCGGAGCCGATCAATAGGGTCAAGCGATCCTGGGCGTTAGTTTCAAGGACGCGCTCCAATGGAGAAGATCCCCCTTCAGGGGAGAGGTAAATCCGGCATGAATCAGGTAGCAGTCGGTCCAGGAACGTGTCAATGCCAACTGGCTGATTAATTTGAGGCATGATGACACGGTTTGATTGGGCGCACGCCGAAGAGGCTACATTTAGCCATCTTAATCGGGTCTTAACTGGTCGTCTGTTAGAATATTCCAGAAGGAGCGGAGAAAAGGACGCTACTCCAAGTTCGGTGCAATGCCTTATGATTTCTTCCGTTGGACCTGGTCTGACACAACCAAACGCTAACTCCACAGTCAAAGGAAAATCAGCGGTTTCTGTATATGAATTGATTATCTCCCCAATTAATTCATTATTACGGTCCTTTTCTAGAAGCACTTCATAACGACGAGCGCCATCCAGAACTGCAATTTGGTCACCAGGTTTTAGGTGAAGTACGTCTTTCAGGCGCCGCACGTTGTCGGAGGAAAAAATTACCTTTGGACCCAGGATCTGATCCTGTGCGATGAAAATCCTTCGGCCACTGAGTTTTGGTTTCATGAACTACTCTTGAACCTAAAAAGCGCGAAAGATTTAGGTCCCGAACCGTCGGTTAAAATAACTCTCGATCCGGTTAAGACCTTCCAGAATATTTTCCATGGAATTCGTGTATGAAAAACGAATAAAGCCTTCGGCGTTTGCGCCGAAATCTATCCCCGGAGCTACTCCAACCCTGGCCTCCCGAAGGATCTCAAAAGCAAAATCGTAGGAGCGCTCAGAGAAATTACGTGCGTCACACAATACATAAAAAGCTCCTACCGGGTCATGCCGTATTACGAATCCGATTTCACGGAGACGTTTCAGCATAACTTGTCTGCGTTCATTAAATATTCGTTTCATCTCTTGGGTATGTTCCGAAGAGTTCGTGAGAGCTTCGACTCCGGCGTACTGGATGAAGTCTGCAGCGCTTATGAAAAAATTTTGGCTCATTTTCTGGATTGGCCTAACGCACTCGGGACGACTGATTACGTAACCCAAACGCCATCCGGTCATCGCGTAAAGCTTTGAAAAACCATTGAGAACAAACGCATTGTCGGTGAATTCCAGGATCGAATGTTCTTTCCCCTCATAAACCAGACCATGGTAAATTTCATCGGAAATCACAGGGACGCCCAAGTTGGCAAGTTCCTTCAAGTTATCTGGTTTTATTAGAGTTCCAGTAGGGTTTGAAGGTGAGTTGATGATGATTGCTTTTGTTCGTAATGAAACAACCCTCCTGACGTTGTCTGGATTTAGTTCAAACCTGTCTTCGGGATAAACTGGCACAAATATGGGAACCGCTCCGAGAAATGTTACAAAATTAGGATAACATGCGTAATGCGGGTCCGCGATAATAACCTCGTCCCCAGGATCCAGCAGGGAGGCCAAAGTGAGAAATATGGCTGGCGATGAACCGGAGGTTATGATGACATTGTTAGGATCGACATCAACACCGTAATTGCGCTTGTAGCAGGCCGATACCGCATGACGTAACTCAGGAATTCCAATACTGGAGGTATAGTGAGTTCTACCCTGTCTTAATGCCGTTATTCCGGCCTCAACAATGTTGGGTGGCGTATCAAAATCCGGTTCACCGACTTCAAGGTGAATTACATCTTTTCCATCCTTGGACATGCGCAGGGCTTCTTCGAGCACGTCCATTACCAAAAAAGGTGGTATGTCTGAAGATTTTCTAGAAATACAATCGCACAATTTTTTCATAAACAGGTCCTTGCAAGATTGTCAAAGCGCTAAATATTATACCGCTGTGAAACAATTATAAAAGAATGTTATCGCATGCTCCAAACATATTCATTGATTTTCCTACCATCCCCTGATAAAATCGCCAAGCACTAGAAAAGCTTTTATTTTTATAAAATCGGAATTGGTGTTAAATAAGTAAAAGCTTGAGGTAACAGGCATATGTCCACGAAGCTACAAATACGTTTGGCGCTCATCGCTCTTGTCGGCGCATGTGTCACACTTGCTCCTGATTTTAGCTTCGCAACAGTATACGGGGTTAAGGACAGCAAGGGAGTTTTTGTTCCTAAGGTATCAGTAACAATCGGGAAAAAGGA
The DNA here is from genome assembly GCA_023474025.1 of Deltaproteobacteria bacterium. Taxonomy (GTDB): domain Bacteria; phylum Desulfobacterota; class Desulfomonilia; order Desulfomonilales; family Desulfomonilaceae; genus CAJBEZ01. The sequence goes on along the minus strand of JAMCYH010000198.1, from coordinate 8,270 downwards.
AATAGTCATAAACAAGGTCGACCCGCGGGAAAAATTCAAATCATTCGCTCTGATACTAAATCGGAAGAACCCCGCCCTAATTCGCAATATAAGTTCTGTGAATATCGAATGGATCGCTTCGGACAATAGGCCCACAAAACCCGTTCCTTTTGCTGGTCCCACTTATGACCCAAGCAAACTCAAGCTTGAAGAACCCGTGACCAGGTCCATCGGGATGAAATTGGTTGACAAGGGCGCCCGTAATCTTTTTGCGGGCAAACAGTTTTCAGACCTGTTTACAATGTATTTGGACCAGCAGTCTCTGGTTCCGAAAGAAGGTTCAGCCGAGCCTGACAGCGCCGTAAAAATGGGAGCCGGCAGGGACATATCCATTAACGTCGACAAGACTTCAATAACGTTTAACGAGAATAATATCAAAAAGGGTGAAATTGTAAATATCGACAACCGTTCAGGGCTAGACCAGATAATTGGAGTTGAGATCCCCGAAAAGGACCTGCTTTACACTCAAATCGTGAGAAAACCCGAACAAACCAAAGTTCCAAGGGAAATCTGGGACAAATTCAAGGTCACTGCTGATTCAGGAATTTTTGTTGTTTTAATTCCTGACCCTGATCCGGCGAAACTTGCGGCCCTTAACGGGAAACAGGTTGTAATAAAAATGTATCAGGGTGACAAAGTTCGTGAAACCATAAAAGTTCCAATCAAGACTTCGGGTGTAGCGTCTGAGCCTGCCCGTTCATCGGTTGTCGAAGAGCAGGACCTCAAACCGGCAATGAAACCCGCTGGTTTATCAGGCGCACAAACAAATGAGGCTCAGCCTGTTAATAAGGCGCAATCACCCGGTGCAATTCCTTCCAGGGAGGCCCTGAAGAGTGGAGGGCAGATCGGGGTAGGAATCTGGATACTACAAATTTTCAATCTGGTGACTCTGGTCGGTCTGGCTCTTTACGGGGCTTTCTATCTCTTGCCTAGAGTTCAGGTTCTGGAAGCCAGAATATCCAAAAATGAGATGTTTCTACACGGCGCTAGGGAAGCCATAAGAGATGAACTTGACAAAACCAAAGAAGAAATCCTTCGCGAATGTGGCGTTGAAATTCTTCCCGGTAGGTCCGAGGAGGAGTGAAATCTTTTAAAAACATCCCCCATTGACTATTCCTCTTTTTTTACGGTTGCACAGGAACCGTTAATAATTTAAATTATGCGATTATTTTTTATCGGGGAGAGCTTAAAATGTTTGGTCCCATGCCCACTTCATTTTTCCTTACATCCGGCAGTGGTGAAGCTTCAATGGAGCTTAACGCCTTTGACGCCGCATTGCTCGATGCTGGGGTAGGAGACACCAATCTAATAAAAATGAGCAGTATTTTGCCTCCGGGAGCAAAGGAAATTGAACGCATAGTCCTGAGGAAGGGATCATTTGTTCCACTGGCTTATGGAGACAGGGCGTCCAGTATGCCCGGAATTCAGATCTCCGCTGCAGTTGCGGTAGGTATCCCGGCGGACCCTCTGGAAGCTGGCCTAATAATGGAGTTTTCACACGAAGGATCGCCTGATAGCTGTGAAAGAATAGCCCGAAGTATGGTCGAAGAAGGTATGGAAGTAATCCGTAAACGAAAGCTACGTGAAATAAAAAGTATTTCCGCTACCCTGAAGGTTTCCAGAGTGGGAGCGGTTTTTGCGGCGGTGGTACTATGTCCATGAACGAGAGAGAATGGTTTACTGAAGCATTTGAGAACAAGACGGCATTTTCCGTCAAATATTCAAGAAAGCTCTATGAATCAAAAAGCGCATTCCAGAAAATTGAAGTGTATGAAACCCCTGTGATGGGAAAGGTACTATCCCTGGATGGTTGTTTCATGGTGACGGAAAAGGATTCTTTTGTTTACCACGAGATGATAACACATCCTGCTACGGCGATGATTAAACAACCTCAATCAGCGCTTGTTATAGGTGGTGGTGATGGTGGCGCAATTACTGAGCTGGTCAAGTACCCAGAGTTTAAGAAAATAATACTTTGTGAAATCGATGAAGGTGTTATATCGGCATGCAGGGAATTTTTTCCCGAAATTTCCAGTGGTTTGGCTGACCCAAGGGTTGAAGTGGTATGCGAAGATGGAGCGGCTTATGTCAAGAAGTTTCAGCAGGAGTTTGACATAATTCTCGTTGATTCTACCGATCCAGTGGGGCCGGGGAAAGCTCTCTACGAGCTGGATTTCTACAACTCTGTTAAGAATGCGCTGAGAAGTGGAGGCGTAGCTAATTTTCAGACAGAAAGTCCCTTTTTCATGGCCAACGTTTTTGCCGATACGGTAAAAAACTTGAGATCAGTGTTCGGGCCTCAATCCGCAACGCCGTATTTGTGCGTTATACCTAGCTACCCTGGGGCTCTGTGGTCTTTCACCATGTGCTCTACCGAACCGAAAGATTTTTCAATAGCATCGTGCGGTTTGTCAGGCGAATGCGTCAGCTCTCTGAATTATTATAACGCGCAAGTTCACATCGCTGCTTTTGTGCTGCCGAATTTCGTCCAGAAATTGATATCTTAAGAATGTGGAGTCCTGCTGATGCCAAAGCCGCTGTTCCTTGGTTACCATTCCGAGAAGGTTATAGTAAACAGACCAGCAATTCTTGGGTGCCCTCTCGATTTAACTTCAACATACCGCGGTGGTTCCGACGTTGCGCCTCCGGCTATCCGTATATCCTCGGATTCCATTGAAACTTATTGCCCTTACCTCGACCGGGATTTGGCGGATTTTCCATTTTCCGATCTTGGAGACATCGAGTTTTCTGGAACATCTTTAGAAGAAAAGTTAACCGAGATCAGATCAGGTGTTGAAGAGATTCTCCAGCAGGGAGGCATGCCTTTTTGCGTTGGCGGTGAACATACCGTCACTCTTCCTATAATTCAGGCTATCAGGAAATACCACAACAATTTCGTAGTCCTGCATCTAGATGCTCATTCGGATTTACGCGATTCTTACGAAGGTCAAAGGATAAATCATTCGACTGTGATCAGAAGGGTGGTAGAGTTGGTTGGCCACGAAAATCTTGTCCAGTTCGGGATCAGGTCAGGGACTCGAGAAGAGTTCCAGTGGATTAACAAACATCATGTTATGGCCGACTTCAGACCGGGGATGGAAAGGGCGCTATTAAATAGAATTGCTGAAAGACAGGTTTATTTAAGTCTGGATCTCGATGTCCTGGATCCTTCATGCTTTCCGGGGGTAGGAAATCCTGAAGCCGGTGGCTGGTCATATAACTTGATGGAGAGATTCATCAGATTTCTTAAGAATGTCGACATTATTGGTCTGGATGTCGTCGAACTAATGCCAGTTATTGACAAATCGGAGATGAGTTCCATAACTGCTGCCAAGATAATCAGGTCCTTGCTGCTGATTTGCTAGTTAATATTGTTTAAATTTTGTGATATGAGTCGAGCCATGAACATTTTGGCGGGTCCTTTGATAAAGACCGCCATGAGGTTAAAGCGATCAGCAGATGACTAATAGCCCCATAAAGTCGCCATGGAAAATCTTGATCTGTCTCAGGGGTTCTAGGCTGTGGAGTCATCTTCTATGGTTGGCAGCGACATTCATTATCTGCAGCGTGCCGCTAGCGGCATACTCATCCGGTACTGCTGCAAATCCAGCAAAGTTAACTCCGGGATGCCCTGATCTGGTAGATCTCATAAAAAAAATTACGCCGACTGTTGTCAGTATTGCTGTTGAAAGAAAGGAGTCGTTGGTTCAGCCTTGCGATCCCGGTTCTCTATTAAGGAAGAACAACGCAAATATAAATATCAAAGACAATAAAAAGGATCCGCTGTTGAGTGACAGCATAGGAAGCGGCTTCTTTTGTGATGAGGAAGGACATATAATAACAAACGCCCATGTTGTCGACTCCGCTGAAAAAATAATAGTGACAATATCTACTGGAAAGGTTTTACCCGCCAGGGTAGTGGCTGTTCACCCTCGTGTCGATCTTGCCTTGATAAAAATTGATCCCGGGTTTAGCGTTAAAGAGGCGCAAATTGGAGATTCTTCAGAAATTGAAGTTGGAGAGTGGGTTCTGGCTGTGGGTAATCCGTTTGGCCTCGGGCGCACTGTAACTATCGGGATAGTCAGTGGCAAGGGACGTTTCTTGGGGTTGGGGCCGAATGACAATTTTATTCAGACCGACGCATCGATTAACCCAGGAAATTCCGGAGGACCGCTCTTTAATATGGTTGGAGAGGTCATCGGGGTAAACACGGCTATAATAGCGTCAGGCAAGGGGATAGGATTCTCCATTCCATGCAATTACGTGCAAGAGTTGATTGGACAAAAGAGGGAAAATTTTAATAAGACCAGGGGATGGCTAGGTGTTTATGTCGACGATATGGATGAGATTAAGGCCAGAGCGCTTGGATTTGCTTCTGCGGAAGGGGTAGTAGTGGATGACGTCCTGGGCGCTACCCCGGCATTTCTGGCAGGGATTCGTAAAGGTGATCTCATCCTGCGAGTGGATGGCGCAACGATTCGCGATGGTAAACATCTTTCTGCAATAATGTCCGGGAAAAAACCTGGGGACGTGATCCGTATGGAAATCTTAAGGGAAAGCAAACACAGAAATATCGACGTTGTAATGGGTACGCCACCGGAATAATTATGGCTTGTCCATGGGGCAGGACTCCAGAAGAATGATGTCAATCAAATCTCTTACCGCTCGATCCAAATTGTCATTTACAATTTTATACGAAAACAGAGTTGCAAATTCGATTTCCTCTCTGGCGTTCTGAAGTCTCAACCTTATTGAATCTTCACTATCAGCCCCACGCTGTATTAAACGATTCTCAAGCGTCTGTAAATCGGGAGGCATTATAAATATTCCGATAGACTCCTTGATTCTCGAGAACACATCGGTAGCGCCTTTAACATCGATATCCATTATACATCTTCGACCACCGCGCAAGGCGCTTTGTATTGGTTGTATGGGAGTTCCATACAATGATCCGTGCACTTCTTTCCATTCCAGGAAATCTCCGCGCTCAATCATTTGAATAAAGAGATCCCTGTTGATGAAATGATAATCGACAGAGTCCGCTTCACCTTTTCTCGGTGGTCTGGTGGTGCAGGAAACCGAATAAAAGAGGTCTGGCAAGCTAATTCTGACACGATGGATCAAAGTGGATTTGCCAGCTCCGGATGGAGCGGAAAGTACGAAAAGGACTGGTTTGGCCAAGGCTAACTCCTTAAATTTCCTATTAATGTGGATGTAGACTTTGTCATGAGCGCCGCGATATCTTAACTAATTCCTGGAATATTTTCTCACCTTACACCCTGTTTATTGACACGGTGGCCGTCGAGTGATTAGGTGTTTTTATTGTACAGATTGAAAAAGGTTCAAATTATGGTTCGAAGAATCCTGTTTTTTCTATTACTGACACTGAGCGTTGTAATGACTATATACGGAGGTTTTTTCCGTAAATTTTTAGTTTATGACAATCTGGAAAAATTTGACAAGTTGAAAAACGTCGGGATCAGCATAAAGGTGCCCGGTTATGCGGGTAGTACTGCCAACTTTAAACCTGAATCACAATGGTTTTCGGAACCTGAGATGGTAAGGGCAATGACCTTTGAGGGTGTTAAGCGATACAGGGATGGCAAACTCATTTCCAACTATCCAGATCTGCGAATGCTCAAGGGGCGTATTCCATGCCCAACTTGAGTATGAAACAGGGTGTCGTGACACCCAATGAGCCATTCCATTATGAAAACCCTTTAAGGAGACGATTCGGTGGAGAAAATCAGGTTCAAGGTTCAACTGGCCTGCGTCGCATTATTAAACCTGGGCTTATTTCAATGGCAAAACGTTTGTTTCCCAGTCCTTAACTGCCATTCGTGCCCGGTTGCAGTATTTTCCTGCCCAGTAGGTATAATCGGTCAGTTTGTTGGCCTGGGGCTAATTCCTTTGAGCGTGGTCGGAATAGTGGCCTTAGCCGGTCTGACAGTAGGACGTTTTTTATGTGGCTGGGTATGTCCGTTCGGATTTGTTCAGGATCTCCTGTACAAAGTTCCATACGTAAAATTTGACATCCCGCGCTGGACCCGTTTTGTAAAGTACGGGGTCTTCGTCGGCCTGGTCATCGCCGTGCCTGTATTTCTGACACCAGGATTTCCTGTTTATTTTTGCCGTCTGTGCCCAGTAGCTACTGTTGAGTCCGCTATACCGTGGGCCGTGATTAACGGGACTACTGACATATTGTCTCTAAGTATAAGGCTCGTTGTGCTCTTTGCCATAGTGGTGGCGGCTATGGGCCATCGACGTTTTTTTTGTAAGGTGATATGTCCGCTAGGGGCAATTTTGGCGCCTCTAAACCGTTTTGCGCTGTTATTTCCCAAACGTGACGAAAACTGCATAGATTGTGGGTTGTGTAACAAGGTGTGCCCTATGAAAACGAAACCCGACCAAGCAAAATTTGGAGTTTACGACAATGCTCCGGAGGAGTGTGTATCGTGTCTGGACTGTAGAAAGAAATGTCCGACCGATTCAATAAAATTGTGGGGATAAGTCTGGCCCTGTTCCGGGCTGTGGAGGTCATAACATGTGTGAATCTAGCGCTTACATTTTACGGGAAGGGCAGGAAGAATTAATCATGGAAAGTGTTGGCTCTCTCGTTCCAATTGATGGAAAAATCGCTCTGAGAAGCATCTTCGGGGAAACAATGACGGTTGATGGGGTTTTGATTGAAGTCGACCTTGTTGGTCACAGAATCAGGCTCAAGGCCATTTAAGCTAACAAAAAACATCTCTTTACCCCCAAATTCTCTGCAGGGACGTTCTGACGCCCCGCGTTTTGCTATTGACAGTGAAGGAGCCCCTTTGTAAAAGGTATCGTAGGGTTGGATTTAGTTACTGGAATTTGCCACCAATGCGAGGCTTTTGATCAATGTCATCCATGGAGGCGGTAATCGTACTTAACGCCGGATACGAATTCATGGGTTTGGTTTCATGGCGAAAGGCCATGACTTTGTTATTCAGCGGAAAAGTCGAGGTTCTGAAAGAATCTGACAAAGTTGTCCGAACTGTTTCCAAAAGTTTTCGTATCCCGGCTGTTATAAGACTTCTCAAATTCATTCGCCAAATTTACAGACGCGAAGTGCCCTTTTCACGGAAAAATGTTTTAATCCGGGACTCGTGTGTATGTCAGTATTGCGGTGATGGTTTTGCGTCCAATGAACTCACTGTCGACCACATCATACCGAAAGTTCAGGGTGGCCAAAACCGTTGGAACAATGTAGTGGCGTGTTGCAGGGTATGTAACGTCAAAAAGGGCGGAAGGACGCCCCGGCAGGCCGGTATGACCTTGGTCAGGCAACCCTTTAAGCCTACAATCATGGAATTTCTGAATGTGTATTTAGCAAGAAAATTTGGAATTAATCTGACTGAACTGCTCAGCGTTTAAGTTCACGAAGAATTCTTTCAGGCGAATAGGGTAATGTTCGTGAGGATCTTGTCCGGACGCGGAAAAGTACGCTTATGCCCAACAATAACTAGCGATGGGACATTTTTTTGTTGACACGCAATCCTCTTGTGATAAGAGAAGAGCGCTTCTTTTTTATTATATTTCCATCCCAGTGGAACACACGCGAACGGCCATTTAGATGCCGTTTTCGTGTTTTAGGGGCTCTGATCTGCCATGCGCTATGTCGATATAACGTAGCGATGCGATCTCGTATCTGCGTTACACCTCATTTTTGTTTTGTTGTCAATACTTTTTTGTTGAATTTTGAATAATTAGAAAAATTATTGAGATATAATGTTATCAATAAATAATAATGGCCTTGATATATAATTTCAGTATAGTGGCGCATATTAAGTTAAAGCCCTGTTTATTAACGAGAATGCGACAACGGAACGTATGGATGATAAAATCTGACTATTGTAAGTATTTCAATGAGCTTTCAGATATAACGCGCGGTTTGAGTTCCATAAAAAAGGAAGTCGCATTACTTTTTCTGGTACTGGTTTGCTTTCTCCTGCTGATAAATAATTCATGGAAAGCGTCACCAGACAGCGCGTTGTATTTGGAACTAGGCGAATCCATAGCTCATGGAGCGGGATACCGGTTCAATGGGGAGGAGCATACATATGTTCCCCCCGGTTTTCCCCTATTGGTCTCTTTGGGTGTCAAGGTCTTTGGGAAGAGTTTTCTGGTTTATCGAGTTATGATGTCGCTGCTCGGTATTACCACAGGTTTTATCGGGTATGTGCTGATATTTATATATCAAG
>JAMCYH010000062.1:7680-11972 GCA_023474025.1 Deltaproteobacteria bacterium | reverse complement strand
ATCTATTGACGCAGTAGAGCGGGCCCTTTGCGAAGGATTGCGCAAACTACAACAAGACCCGGAAAGACTTCGCTCAATGACAGACTTCGAATATCTGAAAGTGATAAATTAAATGGCGAAATGGTATCAGATACTCGACCAGTGTCTGCGTTAACGCTGGGACCCCATTCACGAAGTTTTCATAGCCATGTCAAGTATTTCAACAAGTTATCATGCCGACCGTTGCTTAAAATGCCTTTATGATTAGTTGATATCAGTAGTGATGACACACAAAAGTCACGCAAGCCATTTTCATATATGGAGCAAAATGGTCATGCCAGATATTCCTGAAGAGTCATTATCTCGACATTCTCCGGTCTAATATATCAATGCTGATCAGTTTACTGCACTATAGTGATTTGATCTTAAAACATAGGCGCTTCCGATGAAGATACGATCCATAGATTCAGCCACCGCTGGAGTATTGAGATCACTAATCGAGAAACCAAGAGTCTGCTCGGCAGCGCAAACCCTCATTGTCGTTGCAAGCAATCAGTGACCCGTGCCCCGCTGATGGCCTACTGGAGCTATTGATTCGTGGTAGTCTGGTTCGTCAATCAGTTCCGTAGGGGAAAAAACCTCCACCTCATCGCGGATCCCTGGTATATCAAGAAAACTATCACATTCTCGGATATGTTCGCCGCGGCACGACGCAGTCATTTCACCACGGGAGATTACAAAAACTTTGGAGGCAATGGTACATCAAACATGAAATTAAGGTCCGGGATTATCATCAATGGCTGAAGCCAGGGAAGCTCTCAACGCCTACTTCGAGTATTACCATTGTGAGCGACGCCATCAGAGCCTTGACATAAGAACACCTTATGACGTTTACTGGAGTACCCTACCAGAACAAAGGGCAGCGGCATGAACAAGCAGCTTGCACTTAAAAATCGCGTTCAACTGTCCCAAACCTTCGGACGATCGCTTTGTTATGCCTTCGCTTTGGAAGACATTGATCATGGAGCATAAAATGTCTCTGCAACTCGAAACACGTGACTGGCTGAATCTACTGGATGTATCGCGAAATGGTTTGGTAACTATTAATGCTAACGGTGAAGTGGTTTACGTGAATAGAATCGCAGCCCGAATTCTAGAGGTAGATGAGGATAAGACAATTGGTAAAAGAATCGAGGAGTTGATCCCTAATACAGGACTCTTGGAAGTGATGAATAGCGGCCTCGATGAAATGAATCAATCTATGACTATCAATGGTCATACTGTGTTCGCTAATCGCATGGCCATTAGAAGGGGGGACCGGATCGTCGGTGCTATCGGCGTCTTTCAGGATGCCTCTGAACTTGAAGAACTGTCTAGAGAACTGGAGAGTGTCAAAACCGTCAATCAACAGCTTGACGGAATATTCGAATCGATCGCCGATGGACTCGTCCTCGCTGACGAGAAAGGGGTAATTCTTCGGGTTAATAAGGCGTACAAAAGCCTAGTCGGGATTTTTGACGAAGAATACGTAGGGAAAAACGTTCATAAACTAGTCGAAGAAGGGTACATCGGTCGATCGGTGAGCAACATAGTGATAAATCGTAGAGCACCGTACACCATTGTAGATGTGAGAAATGGCAGAGAATTGTTGCTAACGGGTAATCCGCTCTTCAACGATCGTGGAGCACTCATTCGCGTTATCACAGTAGTTAGGGACACCACTGAGTTGAGCGATCTCAAACAAAGGCTGGCTGAAAGTGAAGCGGCCCGAAACTCATATTATGCAGAACTCAAGAAACTTCATGCACAGCTACCTTACAAGAAAATCATCGCCAACGGTCCGGCTTTGAAGCAGAAAGTGGAGCTTGCTCTCCACGTTGCGCAGGTGGATTCGAGTGTTCTCATTCTAGGGGAATCAGGTGTAGGGAAGGATCTGTTTGCAAGGCTCATACACCGCTCCAGCAAACGGGCCCTGAAACCATTTATCGATATCAACTGCGGTGCCATCCCCGGCAACTTGTTGGAATCCGAGTTGTTTGGCTATGAAGCAGGGGCATTCACGAGTGCCGTCAGACAGGGTAAAGCTGGCATCTTCGAACTTGCCCAAGGCGGAACGTTGTTCCTCGATGAAATCGGAGATCTCCCGCTGGACCTCCAGGTCAAAGTCCTCAAGGCCATTCAAAACAAGCAGATAACAAGGGTTGGCGGTACAAAGACCATAGACCTCGATGTGAGGATTCTTGCAGCAACAAACAGAAAGCTCGAGCAAATGGTTCGTGAAAAGACCTTCCGTCAAGACCTATTTTATCGATTAAACGTTGTTCCTATAACATTGCCACCGTTGAGGGAGAGAAGGGAAGACATCCTCCCTCTCGTAACGGAGTTCTTGCTCAAATTCAATTCTCGTTACGGCTACCAGAAATGGGTTCATGAAGACGTGATGAATTGTCTGGTTGGTTACGACTGGCCGGGAAATGTCCGAGAACTCGAAAATACGATAGAGCGTCTTGTGGTCACTTGTCGCGATGACTGCATCAACCTGGATTCCCTCCACGGCTTCTCCCAAAGCTTCATGGTGAGCAATCGTGCGAGGCTCTCCTTGCTCAACAAGACCCGTGAGCAGGAAGAAAGGCAACTCGTACTAGATGCGTACCTCCAAACGGGCAGCACCCGCAAGGCGGCGAAAGAACTGGGCATTAGCCAATCATCCGTAGTCAAGAAGATGAAAAAATATGGTATTTCAAGGGCCCTTACCAAATAACCGCGCAAAGGAGCCAGTCTGGCTTTCTCGCGGACTTCACCATGCATGATGAGATCTAGTATTCCGCGATTCACATAGTAATCACCGATACGTTCATTCCTAACATCCCACTATCTTTGATTATTTACTATTATGACGTGACATCTGCGGCAGCCACTCTGAATACCGACCGAATCAGCGCAGAGCGGACATCTAGAAAAACTAACGATCCCAGTTTGGCACGGTTATTGCTTTATAGTTGCTAATCTCGCCCTCTCTTGGAATTCCTGGTGAGACCTGTATTGAAACTGGGTGCATAGAAGTTGCGATACCACGAGCTTCGTGGCGAGCATTCCAAAAACCTGGGGACAGGCATCAACGATGATTCGGCATGGCATTCATGATTGGTTGACCGGTGAAGATGAACTATCCTGTTCCGATCAGTTCCATGACGCAGCGCTCTACAAGCACAACCGACAGAGAAATCCGAAGCGTACACAGAGAATCCTGTGGGCCGCGGGAGGAGACCGCACTCTTCAAAGCAATTCAGCCTCGTTACGCCGTAATGCAGTTGGTGACGGTGCTAGCACTCCGGAACCTAACACAGAAGGGATCGAGTGAGGTGAGATCCTGGAGGAACTGTCTGGGTCAGAGAGCGTGGCATGCAGGAAGAGAGACGCCAGGAACCTGGGAGGCCTCATGGGCTCCCACAGAGGGTAAGGTGGACCAACCCACTAAGGAGGCCACCTGACGGACCATGGGGAGTCAGATCGCTCCATATTACGGCGAGGCGGTAGCGCCGACCACATGGGGAAGGGAGCAACAGGGCTGTGTAGCCCGCACAGGCAACATGAGCCGGATAGGAAAGGCTGGAACTACTCATGCAAACCCCACTGCGGGGAATAGCAAATCGGCCGCAAGCCACACGAGGTATCTTCGCCTCTTGTGTTCTTCCTGCTCGTGCGGATGCGAACAATCCTGAGGAGCCCGGTGCAGGAATATCGCACGCCGGGATCTGCGAGGGGGCGTCGTGAAACCGGCGGTCCTACCTCGATTGACCTGTTTCCGTAGTCAAGGCATCAACAAGTCTTTGCGGCTTTCGTGAAGCAGATTTAGTGCCGAAAAGACAAAGGAAACTTCCATAGAACTAACTAATTTAAATGACGGAGCCACTACAATGGATTCGAAAGCCTGTGCCTGTCCGGCAATCGCAGCTAGTGCCCATCTAGCGGACTTGCAAATTCCTCAAAGGATCGAGAGACTTCCTTTGACCTCCTATCAACGGTTTCTCGGGTTCATCATAATCACAGCCTGGTTCTTTGACTGCGTCGACTTGGGCGCAATGACTTTTCTTTTACCCGTACTAGCCAAAGAATTTCAACTGAGTCCAGTGATGATGGGAACCTTAGTTTCGATGAGCTTTTGCGGAATGCTTGTCGGAACAGCGCTGTCAGGGCTTCTGTCGGACAAGTTCGGTCGAAAAAAAATACTTCAATGGTCGATGATTCTTTGGGGGGTTGCAGGAATATCATGTGCCATGTCGTGGAACTTAACCTCGCTTTTTGTTTTCCTA
>JAMCYH010000062.1:0-7670 GCA_023474025.1 Deltaproteobacteria bacterium | reverse complement strand
ATACTTGAAGCCAGCCAAGTATTTCGAAACTTTCTATTTCATGATCATTTGGATGAGCCGCACTGGCATGATTGCGCATATAGTTGACATTGAACAACCGCTGGAAATTGACGTTCGGTCGAAAAAAAATACTTCAATGGTCGATGATTCTTTGGGGGGTTGCAGGAATATCATGTGCCATGTCGTGGAACTTAACCTCGCTTTTTGTTTTCCGTTTTTTCTTGGGGCTGGGACTGGGAGCTGAACTTCCTGTCGCGCACGCTACGTTGCCGGAGTTTCTTCCCAAGACAGCGAGGGGACGGTACGTAGCAATCATGGAAGGACTACTTCCCGTCGGAATCGTCGTGGCTGGGCTTGTCACCTATTTTGTTTTACCTTTCGTAGGCTGGCGATGGGTGTTTGTAGCAGAGAGTCTTCCTGCCGCTTGGCTTTTTATAGTTCGCCGTAACATTCACGAATCTCCTAGATGGCTTGAGGCAGTGGGAAGACGAGAAGAGGCCGATCGCGTCATGACTGAAATTGAAGCGAAGGTGTCTCAGAAATACGGGAAGCCCCTGCCACCTGTTCTCGAACAGACTCTGGTCGAAAAAGAAACCGGGCAAGCTCCGTTCGTTGAACTCTGGTCCTCAGACTACTGGAAGCGAACCCTCATGCTGTGGATCGTTTGGCCCGCATGCCTATTTGGGTATTATGGTTTGACCAGTTGGCTCGGAGCTTTATTGGTGGGTAAAGGGTTTGCGGTAATCAAATCGATAATGTTTGTTGTCACCATCACCGCCATTGGAGGAATTCCGGGGTTCCTTTCCGCCACTTATTTGATCGAGAAACTTGGCAGAAAGCCCATTGTGATAGTCACTACGGCGATGACCGCCTTATCGGCCTATCTATATGGAAATGCGGAAACCTTAACAACGCTGTACATTTGGGGCTTCGCTATGATGTTTTTTACGTATGCTATGTGGTCTTCGATCTATGCTTATACGCCTGAACTCTACCCAACGCGCATGAGAGGCACCGGGTGCGGCCTGAGTTCCTCTGTGGGACGAATTGGAGCCATTGCAGGTCCGTACGTTATTGGATGGTTGTTGACGTCATCTGGAGCCGGAGCAGTCTTCACTCTGGCGGCGTCGATGTTCGGTATAGCAGCGTTATCCGTGTTGGTGCTTGGTCCTGAAACCCAAGGAAGAATACTGGAAGAGATCAGTCAGTAGTGACTACTGGCGATTAATCGAATTCGTATAGACTGGGAGGAGAATTTGAAATGAACTTGAAGCCGGATTTTGAGCGGCTCAGGAAAGCAGTGAACCATCTTGAAGCCGACAGAGTACCTCTCTGTGAAGTTCTGATTGAATATCCTGTTCAAAGCCGATTTTTGGGACGACAGGTCACTGCAGATGATCTTGTAGCTCAGGTGGAATTTTGGACTCGAGCTGGTTACGACTACATTCCTCTTACAGTAGGCATGATGGCACCGGGAAAAGTGACGCAAGAATCCGCCATCTCAAAGCTACTCAAGCAAACCATGCAGAGGGATGTAGCGGGTGCGGAAGACGAAAAATCTTGGAATCTTGAACTCACTAGTTTCATTCATGATCGAGCGGACTTTGAAAAGTTCCCGTGGGATGTTGCTGGGAATCTGGATTTTTCCAAGCTCGTAGAGGTGGCGGATTTCTTACCGGAGGGCATGAAAGTCATAGCCGTCTCGGGTAAGATTTTTACACTTACTTGGATGCTAATGGGATTCAACAACTTTGCTACTGCCCTTATCATTAACGAACAATTGGTTGCGGACGTGTTCCGCCGTGTTGCCGAAATACAATTCAAGGCTCTAGACAAGATCTTCGATATGCCTCACGTAGGCGCGGTTTGGGTAGTTGATGACTTGGCTTTTGGAACTGGGCCGATGATTTCACCTGAGGCATTCCGTGACCATGTTTTCCCATGGTACAAAGAGATGGCATCGCGTTGCCACGAGAGAGGGCTGTTTTTCTGCATGCATTCGGACGGAGATCTGAGACGGTTAATTTCGGACCTTATCGACCTCGGCCTGGATTTGCTGCACCCAATTGACCCGACATGCCTAGACATATTCAGGATCAAAGAGAGTTTTGGAGACCAGATTTGTCTGGCTGGAAACGTCTCCAATGAACTTCTTAGGTCGGGTTCGCCTGAGGAGATTGATGCTCTCGTGAAAGAATTGATCTCAAAGGTCGCGCCGGGCGGAGGTTACTGCGTTGGTTCAGGTAATTCCGTTCCTGCTTGGGCGGATTTCAACAATTATATGGCCATGCGTGAGGCGGCCATGAAATATGGATCATATCCAGTAAAAGTTTAACATCTGTACGCACAGCGACCTCGGATGGCCGCTGGAGAAGTTTTTTCGGAGGAGGAACCGTGAGCGACATTGTCAATCGCATCAAGAATGCTGTCATAGAAAGAAGGCGAGATCAGATACAGGAACTGGTTAGCGAGGCCATTGCCGACAAGGTAGATCTAGAAAAGGTCATAAACGATGGATTGATCGCTGCCATGGATGTGGTTGGAAGCCGTTTCGGAACAGGCGAGATTTTCGTCCCTGAAATGCTTGTATCGGCACTTACAATGAAGTTGGGACTTGCGATAGTCAAGCCACGGCTTATTGCGGAACGGGGCAATATATCAAGAGGTACCATCGTGATGGGTACGGTCAAAGGAGATCTCCATGACATTGGCAAGAACATAGTCATCATGATGCTGGAGGGGGCGGGCTTCGACGTAGTTGATTTGGGAGTTGATCTCCCGGTCGAAACGATTCTGGCCGAGATCGAGAAAATAGCACCGAAAATCCTCGGCTTGTCGGCTTTACTCACTACGACAATGCCTGAATTGCGCAACGTGATCGACGCGCTGGAAAGCAGGGGGCTTCGCAGAAAAGTTAAGGTCATGGTAGGGGGCGCGCCCGTGGATGCCAGATTTGCAAAAATGATCGGTGCAGATGGCTACGGAAAGGACGCTGCCCAGGCAGTAGAATTGGCCAGGAGCCTTGTGTCGTAATTCCAAAAGTTTCCGGACGGGGAGCGACAGGCTGCCTTTCCGGTGCATATTTGATTGAAAAACTAGGTCGGAAACCGGCCGTAGCCGGTTAGTTGTTCTGAGTGGTATAGCTATAGAAACACCGGGCCAAACTAGCTCCCAAAACCAAGTTATTGTAGCAGGCCCTTTCTGCAGTTTTTTCTCTGGAATGTGTTCAGTAATATATGGGTATACCTCTAAGTTGTTCCCAGCACAGGCTTGGCCGACGGCTTGTGGGTCAGCTCCTAGGTTAGGTAGCATGCATAGGCGCTCTATTGGGACCTGTCATTGTCCTTGCACTCATTGTCGACCACGGTATGGAGGCAGTGTTTTACCTTCGGCGCTTTAGGTCTTATCATTACCGCTGTAACCTCTTGATTCTGGGCCCTCAGAAAAAAGGAAGAGTACTCGGAGAAATCAGTCAATAGGATTTGGCCCAATCAAGAACCGAAAAACAAGATGATGTTTAAACTCATTGATGGAGACTGAACATGGTGGAATACATTGTTTCGAAAACTGGAACGATTGCAGTTATCGGCTGTGAGGTTATCAAAGCGGAACTCGAAATGGTAGCTCAAGGCTCAGTGCAATTTCACTTTCTGGATCAGGGTCTACATCGCACCCCAAACAAAATGGCAGCTTTAATTCAGGAGAAAATCGATCTTGTGGGTGAATCAGTTGAAAGGGTCGTAATTGCCTACGGTCTGTGTTCCGGTGGAATCAAGGGCATTAGGGCGAGAGAGACTGGCTTGATTGTGCCGCGATGCCATGATTGTATCGCTCTGTTCTTCGGATCCCTTGAGGCCTATCGCGAAGCCTTCAAAGTTAGGCCTGGCACTTACTACCTGACACCTGGTTGGGTGGCGGCGAAAAAAGACCCCCTCGGCATAATCTATGATGATTATGCTCCAAAACACGGTATCGAAACCGCCTTTTGGGTTATGGAAGAAGAATTGAAGCATTATACTCACATTGCTCTTATTGATACTGGCGCAGGCGATATCGAAGCTCTGAGAACCAGGGCTCTTGAGAACTGCCACATTCTCAAGAAAGAATACCTCGAGATCAAAGGTAGCCTGGACTATTTTCACAATCTCATTTACGGCCCCTATTCCGATAACGAATTCTTGACAATCTCACCCAACAGCGAAGTTACGGAAGAAATGTTCCTGGGGTCGTAAAGATGCTTGAGCCTCCGATATTACTGGAAGCGGAAGAATCGAAAGAAACGGACATTCTGGATCTGGCCTTTTCCCATGGGCTGAGCATTCGCTCTGATTGTGGTGGAAAGGGATTATGCGGCAAGTGCAAAGTTGTTATTAGCCCGTCCGAAAATCTTTCCCTCGTTACCGAATCTGAACATAAAATTCTCTCGTCCGAAGATCTGGCTTATGGCGTTCGCTTAGCTTGTCAGGCCAAAGCCAGTGGCAAAGTGATCGTCTCAATTCTTAAAGATTCCGTTGACACGCACAGCGCGACAGCAAAGACGGATTTAACGGGAAATTTTCCAGTCGACCCCTTGGTCGAGCGCTTGCATATTGATCCAAGGCCGAATTCTAATTCTGAAGGCCGGGATTTTGTCAGCATGTTGCGAAAGATGGAACCAAGCTTGAACAATGTCTCTTGGGACACAGCAATTCTTCGAGATTTGTCGACCCACTGGAGTGAAACGAGCCCTATAACTTTGGCCAGACATCTCAAGAAAGGCGTTACTGCTGTATTACCCGGTTTTCAAACTATCAGCCTTGGTTTTGCTGTTGACGTCGGGACCACCACCATAGCGGCTTATCTCTGCGATATGGTCACAGGGAATGTGTTAGGGGCGTCAAGTTGCGCAAACCCTCAGCGACGATACGGTGAGGATGTAATAAGCAGAATCGCCTTTGCAGGTAAAAATGAGAACGGCACGCGCACGTTAAAGAAACTGATCATAGAAGGGATTAACAATCTTTTTGAAGAGTGCCTTAGCAACTTCGGAGCAAAATCGTGCGATGTTGACGAGGTTGCGCTGGTAGGAAATACTACTATGCAGCATTTATTTTGCGGAGTCAATCCCCGCAGTTTAGGGGGCTCTCCTTACCTGCCGGTTAGCCGCGAAGCACACGATTGGCGAGCATCGGACCTAGGGTTGAACCTTAGCCCTTGTGTTAACGTGCATATCTTTCCGGTAATTTCAGGATTTCTTGGAGGCGATGCCGTAGCAGCGGTACTCTGGGACGAGACTGATCGGAGCGAGGGAACTACGCTTCTTGTAGATATTGGCACGAACGGCGAGTTAGTTCTTTGCAAAGGGGCGGGAATATGGGCCACAAGTTGCGCAACCGGCCCTGCGTTCGAGGGGGCTCATATCAGTTCGGGGATGAGAGCGATTGATGGGGCGATCAATAGCATAAGAATTGATCCTAGTAATTCAGATCTGACTTACAACGTCATTGGACATAAGGCCACTTCGCCCCCATTAGGGCTGTGCGGCTCTGGCGTAATAGATGCCGTGGCGGAAATGCGTAAAGTGGGTTTAATTCGCCAAACGGGTCGGCTCGACGAAGCGATGACGGGGGTAATTTGTGATTCCGATGGGATCGGTCGACGGTTCACTTTGGTCACCTCGGATAAGACGGGCACAGGATCCCCAATTGAGCTGACGTTGAGTGATATTCGCGAGGTTCAGCTTGCCAAGACTGCGCTCAATCTGGGAATTAAATTTTTGTTGGCTTCCGCCGGTGCGCAGCAGGTGGATCGTCTGGTTTTAACCGGTGCATTTGGGGCCCGTTTTGATTGGAAGAATGCAGTAGCTATTGGAATGTTACCGCCTTCATGCGTTGCCGGAGCCGTAGAAATTGTTGCAAACGCAGCCGGCCTCGGGGCTGTTTTAGCTCTCTTAGACGCGAAGAGTCGCGAAAGGGCGGCAGCCTTGGCTCAAGAAGTCAAGGTTCTGGAACTGTCGGAACACCCCGATTTTAATGCCGAGTTTCCTTTCGCCGTCGATTTTCCTTCTTTACCGGAGAATTCTAATTGAACGAGGTGTTT
Organism: Deltaproteobacteria bacterium; assembly: GCA_023474025.1. GTDB lineage: Bacteria > Desulfobacterota > Desulfomonilia > Desulfomonilales > Desulfomonilaceae > CAJBEZ01. Next base: position 1,592 of record JAMCYH010000062.1, on the reverse strand, counting down.
TGAGTTATGGTTGTGGATAATCGGCGGCCTTATACTTGGATGTTCCCGCTTATTTCCGATGTATGATTCATAGACATCCTTTCAATCTTATTAGACGGGAGGGTAGAGATGAATCGTGAGATAGCAATGCGACTAAAGTGGGTTCGTCTTTACGAACATACGAGAAACGCTGGCCTAGTGTGTCTCAGATGTGGGATTTCTCGACCCACATTGCGCAAATGGTTCACGCGATACCGTGAAGAAGGGGTGGAAGGTTTGCGAAGCAGAAGTCGGCGACCCATATCATCTCCTTTGCGAAAAGTCTTTCTGCAGCAGGAACTATGGATCCTGGACCTTCGCTGCAAGCGTAGACTGGGAGCGAGAAGGATCCAGAACGAGCTGAAGAGGAATTACGGCTTCGCCCTTGCCTTGGCTACCATCCATAGGACCTTGGCGCGATTTAAGGTTGAGCCTCTCCCAAAGCGAAGGAAAAATCATTATAAACGGTATGAGCAGCCTATCCCAGGAGATCGAGTCCAGATGGACACATGCAAGGTGGCCTCTGGATTATATCAATTCACAGCGATTGATGACTGTACCAGATATAAAGTCCTTGCCCTGTATCCCCGAAGAACAGCTAAAAACACTCGAAAATTACTCGAAAAAATTATTGAGGAGACAACGCCATAGAATCACTAAATATGTCACTAAGGAAAGTCACCAAAAACCGTGGATCGTTTCCCAATGACGAGGCAATGTTCAAGCTTCTTTATCTGGCCTTGACCAATATCTCAAAGAAATGGGCTATGCCAATAAAGGATTGGAAATCAACCCTAAATCAGTTCAGCATAATGTTCGAAGAGACGTTGTCAAACTGTTGAAACCTGATATTCCATTTACACAATATTCTTTACAGGCTAGGGGAGGCCGCCCTCCCCTAGCCTATAATCCCAACAACTACCCCTGACTTCCTGTCCGTGGTCAAGAATTCCGTGCCTGGTGATATCAGCTATCAGCAATTTATCTCCCTGTCCATTGGTGGTTTCTGATCAAAAATTGACTGGGCCGACAGATGTACTCGTGTCACCATATCCAAAACTTGATCGTCTGTTCCGAATTGTCCAACGTATTGTAAACTTGGATAATCTGACTTACAGAGAAATCCTCGTAAGACCAATACTACTTCTTCACTATGCTCTTTCATTTTCCCCTCCTAGCGTCTTCAATGGTTTGATGGTTTCGATTTTCTATTGGTCGAATCAAAGTGTCAACGCCTTAATGGAAAACCTGTCTTTGACTGCTTTTGTTCAACTCAAATTCAGATTATCCCAGGTTTTTTGTGGGTTATCCAGAGGATTACTCGGAACTTGTACTTTGTATTTATAAAATTATGGATATTTTTCGTAAACGAAGTCGCAATGCAAGAGAACAGATAATGATGTCGATACCCGGCACAACCGACCAGAATTACGTTCTGTCTCCAATCGGCTTCTTATACCATTTCGCCATTTAATTTATCACTTTCAGATATTCGAAGTCTGTCATTGAGCGAAGTCTTTCCGGGTCTTGTTGTAGTTTGCGCAATCCTTCGCAAAGGGCCCGCTCTACTGCGT
>JAMCYH010000162.1 GCA_023474025.1 Deltaproteobacteria bacterium | reverse complement strand
AACCGCAACGCTTCCTCGATAACGGCCTCTGCCCTGGAATCAACGTCTGCGATTTGCGCTTCGGTCAAAAGGCCTCTCTCGATCACACGCTTCTTAAAATTTTCGATCGGGTCACGGCTTCTGTTGCGCTCTTTATCCTCTTCGGTCACGTAAGTCATGGCGTCACCTAAAAAATGCCCATAGTATCGAAAACCACGTAACTCGACGAGGGCAGGGCCTTCGCCTCTGCGGGCCCGCGAGATTGCCTCTCCGGCGGCTTCATAAACCGCAAAGAAATCGGTCCCGTCAATCGTTACACCCGGCATGTCGTAGGCGGCTGCGCGGTCAGAAATATTCTTTGCTGAACAATGATAGGAACAAGGGGTGCTCTCGGCGAAGCCGTTGTTCTCACACACAAAAACCACGGGTAAGTTCCAGCAGCACGCGAGGTTCATGGCTTCATGCATTGTCCCCTGTTCTGCGGCCCCATCGCCGAAAAAGCACACAGTTACCTGATCGGTGCCAAGGGTCTTAGCCATTAAACCTGCGCCACAGGCCAAAGGACCTCCGGCGCCGACGATACCGTTTGCGCCCAGCATCCCCTTATTCACGTCCGCCACGTGCATGGAACCGCCTTTCCCCTTGCAAAGCCCAGTAGCTTTTCCGAGGAGTTCGGCCATCATCGCATTTATGTCTACCCCCTTGGCGATGCAGTGGCCGTGGCCACGATGATGGGAAGTGATGTAGTCGCGTTCTGTCAGGTGAGCGATCACTCCAGCAGCCATAGCCTCCTGACCGGCGTACAGGTGCACAAAACCTGGAATTTGGCCTCCCGTAAACAGCTCAGCCACCTTGTCTTCGAAGAGTCGAATTTTCTTCATGGTTGTGTATGCGTCCGTCAGTTTTTCCTTTGTGAGATTCATCTCCTGACCTCCTTTATTCGCATTTAGACGGGGTCACAATTGCTCTTCCAGACAAAAAACCGAAACTATTGCTAATACACACCCCCTTCCTTTTACGCCCGGATCTTAGCCACGCTATTTTCAGATCGATCTCGACCGTGGTCAAATCGACAGATCTCGGCTCATCTCAACAGAGATTGCCTGATTCGAAAACCAAAAAGGCCTTTCCACAATTATTAAAGTAGCGCGGTCCCTGATATAAGCCAGAAAGTTTTGCCAGCTTAAAAAGCGTTTTCATCGTTCAGTAAGCCGAATAACCGCTGCGCCTGTTTTAAAGCCCTGCGAGATGGTTTAAACTACTTTTTCTGAAAATAATGCTTTAACGTTGCAGACTGATTGTTTGTTAATTTTTTAGGTAGTCTGACTACCTGAATGAGGTGACAGATTAAAGTCCGTACTGCTCCAAGATAGAGCCGACAATGAAGTTCTGGTAATATTACTCGTCGCGCAGAGCCATGTCGAGCAAAAATACTAATAGGAAAAATACGCGGCAATGAAAATTGAAACGCCACGCCTGGTTTTTCATTTGAAAAGGCCCAGGCGCTTTTGAAAATCCCAAAAAACCTGCGGTCCTAATCCTTGTCCCTGAGCCCATCCCGATTTCGTTGTCGAGTAAAAAACGCCTCTAAAGCTTCCATGTGTTCGGGGCTGTGGTGACACAACGCCTGGAATGAGCAGGACAGTTCCAGTGTTTCTTCCAGACTTCTGCCCTGGGATAGGTAGAATAGACGTTTGGCCAGACGCAGGGTTCGTGCCGGGTGTTGCGCGATTTCCAGGGCAACCTCCATTGCACGCTCCATTAGCCTTTCCGCCGGTATAACTTCACTGACCAGGCCAATTCTAAGCGCCTCGGCGGCGTCAATGACGCGACAGGTGAAGGCCAGTTCCAGGGCTTTGGAGAACCCGACCACGCGCGGGAGCAAGAAAGCTCCGCCATCTCCCGGGATCAATCCTACAGACACAAAAGTTTCACCAAAACGTGCTTTATCGCTGGCAATACGAATATCACACATGCAGGTAAGATCGCATCCCGCTCCCATTGCAGGCCCGTTCACAGCGGCAATGGCTGGCACGTCGAGGCGCTGAAAGGCCAGGGTAACTCTCTGGATCCCTTTACGGTAGTTTTGGCGTACGTCGTTCGGATCTCCTGAGAACATACCCTCCTTCCTGTACATGTCCTTGACGTTCCCACCGGCAGAAAACGAGGGTCCAGCGCCCGTGACTACAAGAACGCTGATTGACTCTGAATCCTGAACTTTCTGACACGCGTCGACTATTTCGTCGATCATCTGCATGTGGGTAAAGGCATTGCGTATGTCCGGCCGATTCAACGTTAGGACTGCGATAGCTCCCTGTTGCTGGAATATTATCTCGCGGTATTCAGGGCATTGAGCGCAATCAGGTTGAGCTGCGCTGTCTTTGGATTGTCCATTTTTGTTGCTGCTCATGTGTTCATCGCTTTCTGTCATCGTGTCTCATTAAACTGGGCAACGTCAAGCAAGGTCTGTGCCTGAACGCCACAATCCTGGAACTATTTTCTTTCGCGGGCTTTTGCTGACAATTTGGTCAGACTTTATGAAATCTTTAAGCGAGGCGGGTCGAGCAATTGGAAAAGAATTTGCCATTTCTGGGAAAATACTTGCCAATAGTCAAACAAAAGGGAAATAGTCCACAATACTCTATTCATCAGAATTCTCATTTTGTGAACATGGCCCGACTAACATCTGATATATATGAAAAGTCTAGTATTTTCATGTAGTGACATTCGTTATGAACCCTAAGGTTTAACAAAATGCAGGATAGCGATAAAACGAAACGACAGGTTATAGAAGAATTAAATGGGCACTTGGAAGCTGTCTCATTTTTGCTGTATTCCGGACCGGCCTCATGAACTGATGATCAACAACACCCACGTCAGCGCCAACTCTATTCCTGACACCAGATATACGCCAATCTTAGTCAAAGAGATTGGAAATGCCAAGAACCAAATACCGATTCAGGTGTATCCTTTTTAAGACCAATTACAAAAGCGCTTCTGGTAGGGAATAAACGTGGGGTTAAAGTCGAAGCGGTTCCCGGATGCCATTTTGCGCTCATCTCTAATTATAAAATTATTTCTTTATACCTTCTTCACCTTCGCCAGCAGCTCTTCCGTAGCATCCATGCGTTCCCACGTGAATTCAATGTCACTGCGACCGAAGTGCCCGTACGCCGCCGTTTTTAGATAGATCGGTTGCCAGAGTTTCAGGTGGTCGATTATGCCTCTGGGGGAGAGTGGAAAAACCTTTCTAACCAGAACCGACAGTGTCTCCTCCGGGAGCTTACCATTCCCATACGTATTCACCATGACGGAGACCGGGTCAACTAGTCCGATGCAGTATCCCAACTGCACCAGACACTCATCCGCCAACCCGGCAGCCACGATATTCTTCGCAATGTACCTCGCCATGTACCCCGCCGAGCGGTCCACTTTCGTCGGGTCCTTCCCGCTAAAAGCGCCGCCACCGTGCATTGCCCAACCGCCATAGGTGTCCACGATGATCTTGCGGCCCGTCATACCGGTGTCCGCTTGCGGCCCACCGACCAGGAACTTGCCTGTCCCGTTCACAGTGAACTTTGTCTTCTTGTCGACCAGATCTCCGAGCACCGGCAGGACCGCTTTTGCTATGATCTCCTGCTTGGCCTCTTCGGACGTGTAATTTCCGTCCGGAGTCACAACGTCAGGAGTGTGCTGCGCAGCGACCACTACGTAATCCACACGAAACGGCTTGCCATCACGATACTCCACCGTCACCTGCGATTTCCCGTCAGGGCCCAGGTACGGCAGCAATTTTTTCTTACGGACCTCCGAAAGCTTCATAGAGATCCTGTGAGCGAGTGTGATGGGTAACGGCATCAATTCCTTCGTCTGAGAGCATGCATAGCCGAACATCAGCCCCTGGTCGCCGGCTCCAATCTCTCTGCCGGGTTGCGACACCCCGAGGCTGATGTCCGGTGACTGCGCGTGAATGGTTATAGCTATCGCGCACGTGTTGACGTCGAAGCCATACAATTGAGACGTGTAGCCGATGTCATTCCCAAGATCGCGCACAAGTTTGGCCATGTCGAACAGCGCCTTTGTCGTGATCTCTCCGCCGACGATCACGAAGCCCATAGTCACATAGGTTTCACAAGCGACGCGCGAGTCCGGGTCGACCTTCAGACATTCATCCAATACAGCGTCAGAGATCTGATCACAGAATTTATCCGGATGCCCTTCGGTCACCGATTCGGACGTGAATAACATATTTTTGGGATACATTGACATGTTCTCTTCTCAGTTGGTCACCAGCAACATTCGTTGGGGGAAATCCATGTTGATCCGATATGTCCCTTCTCTTTGATAGTCCTAACCACTCATGGACTATATACTACTTGATAGGTTATAGTTTTCGCGTCTTTTTCTATCCCAACTGTAAAAGCCGCTCCTGGCATATTTTAGACAATCTACCTGGTTACGCTGTTTTAGATATTTCCAGAGTTAGGATTGCTGGTTCCTGACTATTGGCTAGCCACTTATCCAATGATAGCGAAAGCGCCCCCCTCATTTCTCTACAATCGTCTTTCTGATAAGCATCCGCAGTTCCTCTATCGCCGGTTGGGTTTGTGCAAAAACATCCTCAATTTTGTTGAAGTCGAACATCCTCACCTCGTTGATTTCAGGCCGGATGTAGATATCCGGCTCCCGATGCTTCATCCTCTCAGCAAGGGCTGCCATTTGCATGATCTCGAAAGTGCCAAGGATTGACTCCAAAACTGTGGGTGTCTCGAGTTTGCCGGGAGTTCGGGCCTTGGCAACGTTCACGACTATCGACACGTCGCATCGGTCCATAATGTGGTCGTATGGAACCAGGTTCACGACACCCCCATCCACAAGCACCTTATCCCCGATTGATACCGGTCCGAAAACCCCAGGAACAGCCATGCTGGCCTTTATCGCAGGGAGGAGTTCCCCTTTTTCGAAAACGACTTCCTGCGCACCCCAGAAGTCAGTCGCAACTACGAGCAGGGGTATCTCAAGTTTTTCGAATGTGTTCTCTCCGATCTCCGACAATAGGTAGCTCAAGAATTTATCTGTTTTGAGCAGTCCACCCCGACCGAATTCAAGTGCGAAGACATCGACCCATTTCAGTAGTTCCGCTTTCTTCTTGAGGACATCCGGCCAAGTATCACTCTTTGAGACGGTATGTCTCCTGACTAGCCCCCTGATGGTTTTTCCAGACATTCCTGAGGCATAGAGGGCGCCAATGACCGCTCCCATGCTAGTTCCAGATATCACGCTTGGCCTGCAGTCGAATTCATCGAGGGTCTCCAGGATGGGGATATGAGCCAGGCCCCTTACGCCTCCGCCCCCTAGCGTTAAACCAATTCTCTTCACACGCTCACCTCATTTCCAAATTCGCTTGGAACAGGGAATCACGACTGTCATTGCGTAACGAAGACTACTGAATTTTTACGGTTGATAATTGTGCTGTAAAACTTTAACGAGAACCATAAAATATGATCGAGAGGGCGGTCTAATACCCTATCCCGGCATTGGGAACAAAAAAAATCTCACAGCAGAACACGCCCCATTACAACAATTACTCCATTTGATCTAGAGGATCAAGAACTCGGCAAAACTAATATCCTGGCTGATTGATGGGCAAGAATTTCTTTATCGGACAGCCGTTCTGTTTGAATTTTGATGAACATAACTCTTGAAGTCAGTTGCGTTGTCTGATGTCTTAAGCCTTTGAATACTTGCCCATCACGCCGGCTGCCTCTTCCTGGCCCGCAACATGCAATTACTCGGTTAAATTGCCGTTTTGGCGCCGCATGTTCCTTGCCGGGCAACAGGCGAGCCCGCAGCGGCTTTTATCGTGTTTCCTAGGCCATTTCAGGCGGTTTATTTATCCTGTTTCCCAGTGGATTTATTCTTGTTTGTCGTTGCGTCCCAGATACCTAGTCGGCTCCAAGCGGGCGGTCTTACATAAAATGGCGTTTTCCGACCCTGCCGGGTTCCGTTTGCTCCGCTCACCCGAAAACAGACACTATGTAATCACTTTGCTCAGTCTATAAGCTTTGGTTCTATGGATTATTTCCTGATGGCTGTTCTGAACCGATTCCAGCCATGTCCGCGCCCACCCGCCTGTGACGGCTCTGGCTAACGCCGCCTTCATCCCTTCCCCAACATTTCCTCTGACTAGCGATTTTCAAACATTCAGGATGTCAGCTCTCTTTTTGACCTATTAGCGCTTCAAAAAAAGTTGACAAGAGAATTTCAAACTCTATACTAATAGTAAGACGGGTAAAGCCTAGTACGTGCCTGTGGCGCTCCCATCCATCGGTTGGCCATGAGCCTCGGGAATTGAGACGTATTAGGGGCCGTCTTCATCATTTCTAGGCAAGTATTCGTCCTCAAAGATTATCCATTCACTGAAGAATGAGTACCATTCGTCATCTTCCCTTTCGTGCTTCCTGAAAATACCCCAACTAAAAAGATCGGCGGCTTGAAGGCCTGGATTATTCTGAGACAGTTCATGTGTAATGAACAGGGGAGTCTCCACTGATATCAATCCCTTAAGGTGATTCCCTATGTAAGTGTCAAAATCCTTGATCTCCCTCCTTGTTTTTGAACGGTCGATGATCAGGTTAACTGCGTTAGTAGTTGTCGGGATGTGCAACTGACCGATTAAGAATCGAGCAAGGCAGTTGTAGAGTGCGGAGCGATTCAAATTCTTTTTCAAATGTCCATAAGCGCGTTCTTTGTCAAGAACGACCGCATATACACGCCAGCCCGAGTAAGGTCTATATCTGAAAAAATAGTTTTTGACCTTAAGTGATGTGGAGACACCTTTTAGCTCCTCAAATCGCCAAGAGGATCTACGGAGTTTACTCTTTTTCGCACGTAAAACAGCCCTACTGAATTGATTCACAACTGCACGATTATCGCAGACCAGGAGAGTAATGACAAATTTCTTGGTGGTATTCAGGTTATTGAAATCAAATCCCAGATCCCCTGATTCATCTAGAAAAATAAACATTCCTTACCCTTTTCAAATTAGCTCAATGCCGACGATTTTTGTATCACAAACGGTATTTTCAAATATAAAGAAAAATTTAACTCAGACCGCAGACTGTGTTCCAACTCCATGTCAGCTTCCCGGCCTGCATTCATAAGTTTCTGTAATGATGCTATAAGACGCGATGTTGTCATGACTGAAATGGGCGGTACCAAGAGCCAATGGAAAAAAATCGTTTCTCTAATACCGCATAACAAACAATACAAGGCTCTTCCGGCTGTAAAAATCGCCAGGCTGGGGGTTCAAAAAAACATTAAGGGCCGAGGGTTAGGAACCCAATTACTAAATATGACAAAACAGTTGTTCCTGAATGACAATAGGACCGGCTGTCGGTTCCTGACGATTGATTCGTATGTCAAGGATAACTATTGAAACCATTCAGTAAGGTGATGAGGTGAAAGACTTTTTCCAGGATCTCGGGACGGAATCCTGTGGACTCGGATTCCGCCAAGAGCGCTTCTCTCGAAAAATTCAATACGTCTTCTCCCACGAACGATCCAGAATTTGGTCGGATACCACAAGGTTCCACTTCTTTACAAGACGCCCGCAGACATTCCGTGACATGTAAGTAGACTGCTTGGGACAATATTCCTGAAGATGGTTTAAGTGCTTGTCATCAACCATCAGTTCTTTCCGATGTTGTTCCAGATAAAAGCCTACCTTTGCGGCTGTAGTAGAATTACCAAGAAGCTTCGTGTATTCAATGATCTTGTCTATGTCGAAGAATTCCACGCTCTCCAGAGAGCGCCATATTTCTTCCCAGCCGCCGCCAAAAACCGGTCGATCCAACAGATCCACGAGCGTCCGTTCTAAGCTCGTTACCTTAATCGCTATTCCCGTTCTTTCAACCACATTTACACCAAATAGTTCCTGCTTTTTATCAACCAGCCGCTTTGGGAAAGCCACTCCTCGATATTCATATCCCCGGAAAGTCATTGGTCGTATTGCTTGACCCGTAAGGAAAATCATTTCTTCTCTAACTGAATGAGCTTTTCCAAAGAACTGAAGGGCTGTGTGGTAGGCTAAAACAGCGTCGCTGGACATCTTTCCCGCAAGGATAAAAGGGTCCACTGGATAGGTGTCAGGGGTAAAGCCAAAAGGAACTGAGACATACATTCCCCGTCTAACTCGGTATATGCGTCCGGTCCTGACATGATGCGCCAGTAGCGCTTCTCGTGTCCTGGGACTTCGTACCCCATCCGCATCCAAAAAAGATGTGAACTCCTCGGAGGTAAAGACGGGCCTTCTGGCAAAGAAATCCAGGCGTTTCGCGTTTTCTCGCTTCTTTGACATCAGCAATCAATACACGTAATATTGTTAAGGGTTGTGATGGGTTTTGTAAAGTTGTCTTAACAAAGAAGTCAATTTGAAATCATTACAAAGTAACAAATGGGTGAGAAAGACTTATTATTTTAACTCTGGAAGGGACCCATGTTAGCGTTGGCAACAAAAAACGGCCGCCGTAAGAAACCAGGTGATCGTAAATCGTTGATTTCTTGGTGGAGATGACGGGATTTGAACCCACGACCCCGCGTTGCGAACGCAATTAAAAAGAGCCTGCCTGTAAGAAATCCTCAACCGTTTCAATCACTTTCAAAACACTACACGACAAAATACCACGAAGATGTGTGCAAAAATGTTAGCATCGTCTCCGAGGGAAGGGGAGTTCTACGTGAACACGGGCACTGTTTCCTCGATTACAAAAAAGTAACAGGGTAACGAAAGTAACAAAAACCTCGCTGTTACTCTCTTATAGGGTAAATATTTATTATTATTAAATAACTTTATTAAAGTGACAAAGTAACATCGATTTTGAAGCCTGAAGTCTCTCTTACTGTTCACCACGCGAAACTCAGACCAATTATTTTGAAGGGGGGAGGGGGCTAGTGTAACTCATGAATCCCGGCTGAAATACAGATAGGTAAGTCAAAAAGCCATCCACCGCGTGCGTGTAGAAAGATCCTCTGAGCTGAAATCAGTTGTTGCAAATTGGTTCAGCTCGGATAACCGCAACAAATCAAAGGGGAGGGGGGGATTGGACTACCAAATATGCCGGACTTGATGCTCGATTACGCCATCACCGGGACGATTACAGAGCCCCGATTTATTCCTTTTCCCGGTTTGGGAAAAGAGTGGCGGCTCCAAATGTCAACAGCAAGGGGATTAACGGATCGACGAATTTACGACATTCCTGATGTTTCGGACATGGGGAAATCTTGAGGGCCATATACTTGCCAATCACGCCGCTTGCTCCTTCCTGGCCCCAATCATGCAGTTACTCTTTTTTAATTCCCGTTTTGGTTCCGCATGTTTCGGCCAGGGCAAGCGTCGCGCCGCCAGACACCTTTTACCGTTTTCCCCGTTCCATATTGCGGCGTCGATCCTTGGGTTACGGCCTATATCACGCCTCTTGCTAATACTCCGTCACGTCTCATGCAATCCGATAATCTGTATCGCACGTTCCTTGCCGGGCAACAGGCGAGCCCGCAGCGGCTTTTATCGTGTTTCCTAGGCCATTTCAGGCGGTTTATTTATCCTGTTTCCCAGTGGATTTATTCTTGTTTGTCGTTGCGTCCCAGATACCTAGTCGGCTCCAAGCGGGCGCTCTTACATAATAGGGGTTATCCGCCGCAAGCGGTTCGTTCGCTGGCGCTCGCCCGATAACCTATACTATGCAATCGCTTTTCACAGTCTATAAGCTTTGGGTCGTATGGATTGTTCATTAATGGCTGTTCTGAACAGATTCCAGCCATAGCCTCGCCCACCCGCCTGTGACGGCGCTGGCCTTCGGCCACCTTCATCCCTGTGGAAAACCCAAATCCATCTTGGTTTCGTGTGATTGTAGGTGTCTCTCCGACTTATCTAATCCCAGGAAAAAACTTCGGGAGAATCTGTCTCAACGAACTCAAGACATAGTCACATGAAGGAAGATCCAGTACAAAAGATCCGAGCGCCCGGTCCCAGTTAGTACGGGCCTCCAGAATCAGCTCATCGGTGAAAAAATCGGTCAGGCCAGCAAACGAAACCCCTCTGTGATCGCACTTTCTCTTCAAAAGGGGAGTTAGTTCGCTGGTGTCTAATTCCGCCCCGAAGTCTTTCAGGAGGCGCCAAAGATCATAATAGTCGCGTGAACGGGGACGGGTCCATCTTCCCTCAAGCAATCTTTCCTGGCTCTGAAGAAGGGAACGCATCTTTTCCGCCACAATCTCTTCAATTCTGTAACACCGAACCAACACATTAAAGTCTTCCTCATATTCATGGATTATGGGCCTAATCTAAGGATCGAGGATTACCGGCTCATCTCTGGTTATCTCGATCTTTATGGAACAGACCTGTCCGCGCTACCAGGGGTACCTTACCAATATATTGAAGGCGTCTTGTCCTCTGGGATGAGGGTTTGTCTCCCGGAGTCGCTTCACCTCCACGCTGAACTGACCGTATGGTTCCAGAAGTTTTCTTGTATCGTCGGTAGCCTGAAGGATGATTTCTTCCAATTCCTCCCTATTAAGCGCCTGGATTACCGAGAAATGCAGATCTTCGGAGAACCGGTAAGAACCGAAGAACATTTTCTTCAGGGCGGTCCCTCCCTTAAAGACCAACGTCTCCTTCAGGACAGGCTGTGACATAAGTCCCGCTAAGACGTAACTCTGCGCATAATCCTTCTCAATGACATCAAGGATGACCTTATTCCGTTTGGCGGCTTCTCTAAGACGCACGTTAAGGGGTCTCATTTAACTCTCTTTTCCCCCAAAAAGTTATTCTGAATCATCCATCGTTTTTCATAGGGCCCCCGCCGGGGCCGAGTTGGATCCAGTAATCTGAATCCCTTTATCGGTATTTTTTCAAGCGGATCGACAAACTCAGATGGAGCGTCTAATCGTTCCAAGGCCCATCCTAGGCGCTTGATAGCGGAGGCTTTACCATATCGCACAACATACCCTACCAGTTTTTCCAGGTCCAATTCATGGATGTGTCCTTCGAGAGTTGCCAACGCCTCTCCGATTCCTCCAAATAGCCTTGGCGAAACAAAAGTCTCAAGAATAGTACGCTCCTTATCTGTAATTGGAATCCGGAAACGTTCATCAACCCATACGCCTTCTATTCCAAAAAAATGGTCCGGTATCACGGTTACATATTCATATCTTGTGCCCCCTACATCCCACGCGTGCTTCCCGGCTTTTTTCTCCTCAGATTCTCTCATGGTCGGGGTGACTACCTTTTGGGGAGTGAATGCTGTCACGATATGGGGTATCTGATCGGTAAAACCATGATGGCTCATTGCGGACCAGTGGCTTATCGCTGAAGGCTCAACAAGCCTAGTGGCGACGGCGAATGGGTGTACTTGGACACCGCCTGGCAAGGAGCCGGTCCCGGCGTAAAGACCCCGCTTCAGTCTGATAATCCACCCGGCTTTTTCCAGATGTGAGAGAACTTGCGACAGGTAATTGTCGGAAATCCTGAGCCCCACTGCTGTGGCCCTCGCATCCACGACAGTGAATATGAATAGACCCTGGTTCGCCAATTCCTGAAGAAGGCTCAATCCTTTGGTATTGCCGTAATCTATCATCCACCGAACCTTGTGAACTAAAGTTAATATATATTCTACTGCATAAATATTATTTAAACAAGGTTAAGCAGGTGATTTCATAATAATGAGTGATTAAATTGCCCCGTTTGCGAGGCAGATAATCAAATTGATTCAAAACGAAATATGATTATCAGGCAAACAGGGTATTCGGAAAAAAGTTTCCATAACTAGAAAAGTCCATTCCAGGCCTCGATGGCGTTCGCCATCCACCTCCAGTATTCTGGATTGAAGTTAGGTTTATTCAGGGGACTTAATAAGTCAAGAAATCAATTTTAATTTCCGATCCCAAACATGCAACAACGTTTGGTGTTAGCAAAATGTTAGCGTTGGCAACAAAAAACGGTCGCTGGGCAATTCCAGCAACCGTAAGTCCCCTGAA
>JAMCYH010000110.1 GCA_023474025.1 Deltaproteobacteria bacterium | reverse complement strand
TGCGAACACACCACCGGAGTGCAAATTAGACCGACGCAATTGGTTCTTTGGTAAAGGTGGGGATGCCGCGTCAAAATCCCTGAAGGCGATCAGGCTTGACAATTTCAAGGCCGAGGTTGGCGCGTTGCTGGATCAAATGGGTTCAAATGACTGTCTTCCGCTGGACAATCCACTTTGGATTCACGTTATAAAACAAGAATTTAGCAAATTGCCTGGGCTTCAAATACCGGAACCTTTTGAGTTTCCAAACGATGACACTCTATTTTTTCAAAAGGGATTTACAAAGGAAATCCGGCGCGTAATGAAGCTAACGTTACAGGTGAATTAGGCTAATGGATGAGCCAGTTATCATAGTGGATAACCGCGAGCAAAATCCATTTGAAAATATGGGCGCCACTCGGGTCGCCAGGCTCAAGACCGGCGATTACAGTTTGGATGGTTTTCAAGATGCGATCGCAATTGAACACAAAGACGACATTTCTTTTTGGGTTAAGTAGCCATGTCCAACATCCTTGTTGAAAACGGATATTTCGTTCAGGCACTAGCCAGGCTTCAAAGAAATGGCGGCGAAAGTTTAAAAGAATTTCCAGATTTCATAAAGTTAGTAATAAGAAATAGAGCATGGGAAGGATGGGTTGACCCACCAACTCAAAACAGATATTCACAGCCAGACTTTGAGACTTTCGTTGTAACGCCGGTATTAGAAGGCATAGGTTCAACCGTTCAACAAGTAAAGGATCTTTGCCGCCACGATGACGATGCTCAGAAGGCTATAGACTCAGTCTTACAGCGACCAGCGGGGAATCCGACGGGGAATAACCAACATACAAAAGAAACAGGAATTGTTGACATTGTAAACGATTCCTCAGTTGAACGTCCAACAGGTAATTCCCGAGCCGCAGGGTTGCGGAGGTTAAAGAAAGACAGACCAGACCTATATGATGAAGTGGGTAAAACTAAGTCGGTTAATCAGGCGATGGTCGAAGCTGGCTTCCGTAAAAAAACCATGACCGTTCCGACTGATGTTGAAGGATTAGCCAAACACATAAAGAAACACTTTTCAACCGACCAGATCGAACAATTAATGAAATACGTAAATTTTGGAGGAAATATAGTGAACGAAAGTTGTGAGCTAAACTTAGAATTAATCCAAAAGATAAATGATTTGCTCCAACAAATCAAATCTCCACAGCAGCGACAGGCCATTACGCGACGCATTGACGACGACCTACAATATCAGTGCGCAAAGCTGAAAATCGAGATTTCATCACAATAGAGGGGGAACAAATGCAAATTGTGGAACCAGGCGGATTCTATCTCAGCCCAACGCAGGTGAACCGCATTTGTGCGGCTTTAGAACGCTTTAACGAGCGCATGGATTTGATTTTCCCAAAGGAGAGCGGCCGGGGAGAGGCCGGCCAAAGTGAAGAGAAAGGAGAAATAGATGTATCTAAATTGATACACTAAATTTGTGGGGGAGTCAAGTGATTTTAAGGAGGTCGCCCGACTCCCACAATTTTGAGACAGGGGAAAGCAGCCCCGTTTCAGGGGCCGCTTAATATATGAAACAAAAACACAACAGGATAATTAATGTATAGTTCAAAAACACAATTATGTCAAGCAAATATTCATAATTACGACGAAATTCCAGAGATTCAGCCGTCCCTGAAACGTGCAATTAAGCGGGTAAAACTACCCTCTCTCACACAAAACCTAGATGACGCCAGAATACTCTATGAGATACTCGGCGGCGGTGTCCAATGCTTTCAGATTTTCCCTGAGAGTAAAGTGCTTAAAAGTAAGTCTGACAAGGAACTTGCACAGTTCAAAAAACACCGGCATGGAACATTCGATGAACTGCAATCATGGCTTGTGGATGCCAACAACGCAGGATGTGGTGTCTATATAGTTATCAATGAAACCGACGGGAAGGGGCGTAAGATTCCAAATATCACAGCGGTTCGCGGTGCATACGTCGATATGGACGGAGCGCCTCTTGAACCTGTCCTTCAGGTTAGACCCAAACCGCACATAATCACCGAAACATCGCCGGGGCACTATCACCCGATATGGTTAGTGTCCGATTGCCCACTGGAGATGTTTCGGCCAATCCAAACTGCTCTAGCTCAGAGGTTTGACTGTGAAGATAAAGTTGGCGACCTCCCTCATGTCATGCGGATGCCAGGCTTTGGACATTGGAAACATCAACCCGTCCTCTCAAAAATCTATCAGGTAAACCCAGGACCACCGTATTCTATTCATGAAATTATATCTGGTCTAAAACTTACTATTCCTAACCCAAATTCTCAGGAAGCCTTAAGGGATGAAAATACCCGCGCCATAAGTTCGAGTTCGATTCTGTGGGCAGTAGATAATAACGAACTCGGCGACTCTGAGCTTTTCCAAAGGTTAATGAAGGGGCGTTATTGTTTCGACCATGCCGCGGGGACATGGATGAAGTGGACGGGTCATTATTGGGCAGAGGACGACGCTGGAGATGTTGTTTTCGCTATGGGGGAAGTTGTTGACCTCTACGAGGCCGAATCTGAACGTCAAGCGAAATTTGAAGCTCAGGCAAACAGAGAAGATAAAAAGGACGAGGCCAAGAAGGCCAAGGTTTGTCGCGACAAACTTCTTAAACGTATTCGCGACCTTCAGACAGTCCGACGGATTAAAGACATAACATGGCTATCATATCAAGGAGAACAGTCGCTTGGAATTTCAGGCCAGGAATGGGACCAAGACCCGTGGTTATTAGGAGTAGCAAACGGCGTAATCGAGCTCAAGGATGGCTCTTTCCGACCAGGACAACAAACGGATTTTATTAAAACAGTAGCGCCTACGGAATGGCAAGGACTAGACGCTAAGTGTCTAAATTGGGATGAATTTCTTAGCGAAATTATCGTTGACGAGAAATACAACCCGGACCCGGAAACTGTGAATTATGTACACCGAACGCTCGGATGTAGCATCACAGGAACGTCAGCAGAGCACACATTACCAATTTTGTGGGGCGAACGCGGAAGGAACGGTAAAAGCACAAAATTTGAGGTCCTTGCGCACGTCCTGGGACCCCTGGCTGGAAAGATACCTAGTGAAACTTTGCTTTCCTCTAGTAGACCTGCGAGCGGTTCAGGCCCCAAAGCGGATTTAATGTTTTTACGTGGAAAACGTCTGGTTTGGGCCAACGAAACAGACCGAAGCAAACGCCTGGACGTAAGCAGAGTGAAGGAACTATCTGGCGGCGACACCATCAGCGCCCGAAACCCATTCGGAAAAAAGCTGGTCACATTTAAGCCTACTCACACTATTTTTCTTCTGACTAACGACCCTCCACGCATACCGACCAAGCGAGTCGACCCTGTTTGGGACCGTGTGAGCTTGATTCCCTTTTATCTGAAATATGTCGATGAACCGACATTAGAATTCGAGCGCAAGAAAGACACGTTTCTCACCGACAAACTGAAAAAGGAAGCCTCTGGTATCTTGGCATGGCTCGTTCGCGGATGTTTGGAATGGCAAACGTTTGGGCTAAAGAAATCCCAAAGGGTCCTTCAGGCCACGCTAGACTATCAGGACAGCGAGGACACTACAGGCAGATTCATTAAAGAACGATGCAAACTCGTCAGTTCCGACGAAAAAACTCAGGCGAGCAAAATCTATAAGGCTTATTGCGATTGGTGTGTCGAACAAAACATCAAACCCCTTAACGGAACTACTTTCGGCAAGGAGATGAGCCACAAGGTTAAAAAGCAAGACTCAAACAAAGTTGTCTACCTGGGAATAACTCTGAGTCATTCTGATACCGAAGAAGAAAAAGGGTCTAAAAGGGTCTAACGGCGTAAACCCAATAATAGAGCCATATCATGTCAACAGCGTTAGAGGGTTTAGATAGTTTAGACCCTTTTTACACAAAGTTAAAAAAATGAAAAAAGGGATTCTCTATAGAGGAGTTTAGTGCAAAAGGGTCTAAAGGGTCTAAAAGGGTCTAAAACTTAAAGTAAAGCCTCGTTGTTGATATTGACTCATTCGCTTTTAATAGCAGCCCTTTAGGCTAACAGAGTCACAAGATGATTCAACAAGTTTCTCTGAACAAAACTATCTAAATCCCTTAGAGGGTTTTTGAATCAAAAAGCACATGGAGCACAAACAAATGATTGGCAACAATATAGGAATTTGGAACCCTGCCTTAGGGCAAATGAAGCTTACTAGGCGGGCGGGGAAAGGTGACGAATACGTGGGCGCATGTCCTGATTGTGGCGGCAAAGACCGGTTTCATGTATGGCCAAGCGATGGGGAGACCGGACGCTTCTGGTGTCGGACGTGTGGCAGGAAGGGTGACGGGATTGATTACTTGCGATGGCAGCACAACATGACGTTTCAACAGGCCTGTGACGCGACGGGGAAAACGCCGACCAGACGGAGGACAATCAAGGTTGACCATTCATCATGGAAGGTAAAAAAGCCAATAACTACCTACATACCCGAAACGCCGAAAGTGGAGCAAACGGTCAACAGTCTTTCTAAACTAACTCTTGTTAATCCTGTTCAGGCACCTTCAGGGCCTAAATTATTTTCGGAGAAATGTCAGACTTGTTTCAATTTCGACATTGATTATGACGTCGCGTGGTGTTTCGGCGGTGGGTCATATCATAATCATAAGCACCTTAAATCATGCCCAGGTTTTATCCTTGCGGCCTGTAAGGAGTGTGAACATCACGTCAAAGGCTGGTGCACCGTTCACCCGCGGAATCAATTCGTGAACATTCACTTTATTGAAGAGTGTCCGCGGCCAAGAAAAGGAGATTAATGAAATGCAAATAGAGCAGTTAGCACAAAATATTGTGAAAGAGCTTGTATCATCAGGCGCATTAGAGCAGGCCGTCGCAAAAGCCACCGCTGTAACATCGAATGGGGCTGACAATTATACCGATGACCAGAAATTGAGATTCGGATTGAGGGGCGATGTTATGAACCTGGTAGGCAGGGTATGTGAGCGCCATAATCTCGAATCTAAGATCGTATTCGGCGAATTAAAAAAGCGCACAGGCGTATCGCAACCCGAAGCGACGCCCATGCAATTGCAGGAAAGAATTGACCTGTTGCAGATATGGCTCGAATCGGGGATGAAATAATGGAGCAGATGTATAGCATAACGCAATTGGCTTCTCGATTGCACGTGTGCGAACTCACCGTCAGCCGGTGGATTAAGGCTGGTAAACTCGATTATGTGGAACTATCACCACGCCGCAGGCTGATACCGGAAAGCGCAGTTCAGAAATTCCTTGATTCAAAATTTATCCGACCACCTAAAAAAATGGTTGACCCGGATGCCAGGTCTGCTAAACATTCGCAAAACGGATCTTTGGCAACTAGGGAAGTGGGGGAGATGAACGTGAAGTCTTTCAAAGAACTAAAACGGGAGATTTCACAATGTCGATACAAATGAGAGGAAAAAGCTGGACCATTTCGTTTAGACCTTTTGGATCGCTAATCATGCTCACCCTAAAAGGCTGTGAGGGTAAACGCCAGGCCGCGGCAATTGAGGCTGAACTTCTGGACGCATTACAGCGGAGCCACTATGGCGGACTGACAGGACCAGCAAAGCAAGCGTGTATCAAACTATTCCAGAACCAGAAATGGGAATTACCGTCGGAACTACAACCACGGGAGATTCAGACACCAACTACCCAGCTCACCTTATGGGATGGTGTTCAGTTATACGTCAACGACGCCAGTTACACATGCCTATCGCGGCCTGACCGATACGATGAAATGATTGCTCACATCGTTAGTTTCTTCGGTAAAAACAAAGCCGTCAAAAAAATATGGGTTTCCGATCTCAAACATTACCGTACACATAGATCAAATGAAGGGGCTGCTAACGCTACAATAAATCGGGAAATGTCCGCGATGAGCGGAATCTTTAGAGTCCTGGTCGAACATCAACTTGTCGAGAATAATCCGTGCCGACTATTGAAACGGTTAAGCGAAAAATCAGGACAACGACAAGTCTATATCAGTTTTGAGGATATCAAGAAGATCACGGAACTTTGTCCTGAATGGTTTCAGGATATGCTCTGGATCGCTTATCTTACTGGTATGCGCCAGGGCGAAATCTACAAGCTACGATGGCGGCACATCAACCTAAACACCAGGATCATTACATTCCATGCAACGGAGACTAAAGAGGGACAGCCAAAGCGTGTTCCAATTCATCGGGATCTTATGCCGTTACTGGACAGGATTGGCAAAGTCAGATCATTAAGCGATGACAGGTTATTCCAAATAAGCACGCAGTCCTTACGGATGCCTTGGGTTAGAGCTTTAGACAAGTTGCAATGGCAAGATCCTCGACCACGTTTTCATGACGTGCGTCATACATGGAAAACCAATGCTCGGAGAAGTGGAGTTGATTCGGAAATACGCGAAGCTATACTCGGTCACTCTGATAAGAAATTGGACGTGTCTGAACGATATGGATTCATTGACGACTATGAACTGGTTAACGCGATTGACAAGTTTTCTTATGACAATGGCTCAACCCAAATTCTGGTCGCGGCCAAAACAGGATGTTAGCAAAATGTTAGCAAATCCTAAAACCATCCGATTTATGAATCAACTTTTTGTCTTTTTGAGTGTCTAACCTATTGATTTTCTTGGCACGCCCGGCAGGATTCGAACCTGCGACCTACGGATTAGAAGTCCGTTGCTCTATCCAGCTGAGCTACGGGCGCCTACAGCAAAATACTTGGTGGTCTTTATAGTAAAGAGAGCCCCAATGGCCCATTCGCCATTCAAGCATATCAATCGTTTCGTTGTCAACCTTGTAGTGTGGATGTTTAGGTGGCGAGTTTAATACGACGTTTGTCAAAAACTGTTATCAGTGGTATGGAAAATCGCTTGCAAACAGTGTCTAAAACTTGATGCCACGTGTCATCGCTGGATTGGGTTTTTTCTGCTCTGGGAGAGTCATATACTACCGTTGTGATCTCCTTGTGACTCCTAACATATTCCCCAAGCTTCTCTACAAGATCCCCGTCTAGCATGTACATGTGATAATCAACTTCCCTGTCTCTGAGTAATCTCGTAAGTTCCAGAATTTTTTGCGCGTACGGTCCCACTTCTTTGGCAATCATGGCGTTGTTGGAATTGGCTCCTGGGGGTGTAGTTATGAGAACATCCATGATGGCTCCAATCCGTCTACACAAATTGACAGTATATTCAATTGCGTTAGCGTTTGGACTGTCACTCTCAATTACCAATAATACGGTGTGTGGTTTCGGTTCCGGGCTGAGAATTTCCTGGGCGATATCTACTTCACCGACTTCGGCAAAGGCCGCAGCGCTCATGCTTTTTCCAAAATGACTGACCTTGGGACTAATAGGCCGGAACATGCCCAATTTTTCCTGTTCAGACGTTTTCCGTTCCATTGCCTGGCCTGTTTGTGAATCAAAGTTTTCTGTTTCAGTGTCAGGCTTGTTGGTTTCAGAAAACCTGATGGAATTAAACATTCTGACGATCTTGTCTTTTACCCGTTTCATGATGTCCTCCTCGTCGACAAGCTCGCATGCAATATGCGCGCCAATGTGATACGAATGTCTCGCAATCTCGTTCGATCCCACTTTACGCTTGATATTGTTATTTAGAATGATTTGCGTCGAAATGCAACGTGGCGCAAACGATCAATTTATACAAAGCGAGAAGTAGGCAATGATGATATTGTTGCATTTGTAAATCTAATATTGCATAAAGCAACAGAATCATATTTTTGACTCGCTGAAAAAGGAGCCGCTACGCGTAATAACTGATGTTAATCCATTGATTCATTTTAAGGATTTTTGCCGAAAATTATGGAACCCCTCGTGATCAGCGTTCCGTCGAACTGAGCCGGTTTTGATTGGTCAAGAAAACACTGTTGCATAATGCCACGACAAATATGATTGGCATCGTCGGATCATTTTTTACAATCGACGAATAGGGTAAGTCCAATGCGATTTTCAATAATCAGCCTGAGACAGAAGGTCATTCTGGGTGTCGCCGCTGTTTTTCTTTTCATGGGAGCCACCATTGTCGGCAGCTATTATTCCATGTGTTCACTCGAAGATAAAATCAGCTATCTCGAAGAAATAAGTAAAGTCGAAGAGGCTGCCCTTGAGATGAGGAGATTTGAGAAAAACTACTTTCTTTATGGCGATGATCAGTCTCTCAAAACAACACTATACCACCTTGGTAGAATAGAATCGCTTGTCGACAAAAACCTCGCCAAGATCGAGGAACTAATAACACCCCAACAGGTTAAGCAACTTAGGGATTCCTTAAACAGCTATCAAAAGTTGTTGACGCAATTTTCCACCGACGCGGGCAAGGGGCAGGCCATGACCTCTCCTGAAACTCGTGCAGAGTACGAGAACAAACTGCGGAAAACCGGGTCGTCAATAGTCCAGATGGCAGAGAACGTGGCCAGGCGTAAAAGACAGTCAATTAGAGAGACTATGAGCGCTGCGCTAAAACTTCTCCTGTTTGGCCTCGTGGTCGCAGGATGTGGTTTTGGGGCAATCGGTAGTTTTTTGCTTGCCAAGGTTCTTGGGTCTCTCAAGCTCCTCGAAAAAAGCGCCGAAAAAATTGCCAAGGGAGAATTTGAGCCCATCGAGAATCTGTCTTCTGAAAAGGAAATTCGTGAGATATTTATGTCCTTCAACAGTATGGCTTTACGACTACGTGAACGTGAAGAGCAGCTGGTCCAATCCAAGAAACTTGCGTCGTTGGGCACAATGCTGGCCGGTGTAGCTCACGAGGTGAACAATCCCTTATCCAATATATCTTCATCGTGCGAAATATTGTTGGAAGAGCTCGACGAGGGAGACCTGGAATTTCAGCGAAACCTGCTTAGAAAAGTTCTCGATCAAGTAGAAAAGGCCAGATCGATGGTGCTCAACCTCTTGGAATTCTCTCGAACTAAAGAGTTTAAACTTGAGAATCTCAGCCTCGAAATGGTCATCAACAAAACCCTCAGCCTCATACAGGGGCAAAAGCCCTGTGGAGTAAAAATAATTACAAATGTTGATCCCAAGATTCGAATAATGGCGGATAAACAAAGGATAGAGCAAGTTTTCATGAACTTGGTCTCCAATGCCTTTCAAGCCATTCAGGGTGAAGGAGAAGAGGCTGCCCTTGAGATGAGGAGATTTGAGAAAAACTACTTTCTTTATGGCGATGATCAGTCTCTCAAAACAACACTATACCACCTTGGTAGAATAGAATCGCTTGTCGACAAAAACCTCGCCAAGATCGAGGAACTAATAACACCCCAACAGGTTAAGCAACTTAGGGATTCCTTAAACAGCTATCAAAAGTTGTTGACGCAATTTTCCACCGACGCGGGCAAGGGGCAGGCCATGACCTCTCCTGAAACTCGTGCAGAGTACGAGAACAAACTGCGGAAAACCGGGTCGTCAATAGTCCAGATGGCAGAGAACGTGGCCAGGCGTAAAAGACAGTCAATTAGAGAGACTATGAGCGCTGCGCTAAAACTTCTCCTGTTTGGCCTCGTGGTCGCAGGATGTGGTTTTGGGGCAATCGGTAGTTTTTTGCTTGCCAAGGTTCTTGGGTCTCTCAAGCTCCTCGAAAAAAGCGCCGAAAAAATTGCCAAGGGAGAATTTGAGCCCATCGAGAATCTGTCTTCTGAAAAGGAAATTCGTGAGATATTTATGTCCTTCAACAGTATGGCTTTACGACTACGTGAACGTGAAGAGCAGCTGGTCCAATCCAAGAAACTTGCGTCGTTGGGCACAATGCTGGCCGGTGTAGCTCACGAGGTGAACAATCCCTTATCCAATATATCTTCATCGTGCGAAATATTGTTGGAAGAGCTCGACGAGGGAGACCTGGAATTTCAGCGAAACCTGCTTAGAAAAGTTCTCGATCAAGTAGAAAAGGCCAGATCGATGGTGCTCAACCTCTTGGAATTCTCTCGAACTAAAGAGTTTAAACTTGAGAATCTCAGCCTCGAAATGGTCATCAACAAAACCCTCAGCCTCATACAGGGGCAAAAGCCCTGTGGAGTAAAAATAATTACAAATGTTGATCCCAAGATTCGAATAATGGCGGATAAACAAAGGATAGAGCAAGTTTTCATGAACTTGGTCTCCAATGCCTTTCAAGCCATTCAGGGTGAAGGAGAAGTAAGAATAAGAGCATTTTCTTCCAATGATGGCCGGGTAAAAATTCGGATAAGGGATACAGGCAAGGGCATATCCCAAGAAAATACCCCGAGGATATTTGATCCTTTTTTTACAACAAAAGACGTGGGCAAGGGAACAGGTTTGGGACTCTTTATTACGCATGACATAATTCGGAGACATAAAGGCTCCATACAAGTTGAGAGCTCACTTGGCAAGGGTACCATCTTTTCCATATCTCTTCCCGCTGCGGAGTCTTACGATGCATTATCCTCCACGAATTCTAATAATTGACGATGAAGAATTGGCGCTTTCAAATCTGGCTCATATTCTGAAGAAACAGGACTATGAGATCGTCACGGCCGATACCGGTCCAAAAGGCTTGAACGCTGTTCGTACTGAAACCTTCGATGTTGTCCTTACCGATTTGAAGATGGAGAAGGTTGATGGCATGCAAATTCTCGAAGAGTGCCGAAAGAGGCGCAGTTCGACTGAAGTAATAATGATTACCGGGTACGCCACTATAGATTCCGCAATCGAAGCGATGAAAATGGGAGCCTATCACTATATCTCGAAACCTTACAGGATCGACGCTGTTAGGAAGATCGTGGCTGATGCCCTTGAAAAAATCAAGTTGAGGGAGGAGAACCTCCAACTCAAGCAGGAAATAAGGAAACTACAGGAAATTGGTCAGGTGAAAATCGTGACTAAGGACCCTGCTGTGCTGCGAATCCTTGAAACGGCCAGACAGATAGCGCCAACTGATTGCAACGTCCTTATCACCGGGGAATCCGGTACGGGAAAGGAGTTGCTGGCTCGTTTTGTCCATGAACATAGCCGGCGCAGTTCTCTCCCCTTGATGGCCGTGAATTGTGGAACCTTTAACGAAGAGCTGCTGACAAATGAACTGTTCGGACATGAGAAAGGCGCTTTTACAGGCGCTCACGTAAGTAAGCCGGGAATTATGGAGCTAGCCAGTGGCAGCACGTTGTTTCTGGATGAAATAACAGAGATGTCCGTAAATATGCAGGCCAAGCTGCTGCGTGTGATTCAGGAAAGGCAATTAATGCGGTTAGGAGGGACTTCCACGATAAATGTGGATGTCCGTTTTATTGCCGCAACAAATAGAAATATTCAGGACGCTGTTGCGTCCGGTGAATTCAGGAAAGACCTTTATTATAGGCTTAACGTTGTGTCGCTTGGCTTGCCTCCTCTAGCAGCTCGAAAAAACGATATTCCACTGCTGGCCCAGTTTTTTCTCGACAAACACGCCAAAGTAATGCGTCGCGACACGCCCGCTCTATCAAAAGAGGTATTGGAAATATTGAAGGGCTACGATTTTCCAGGCAATGTGCGGGAACTGGAGAACATTATTGAGCGTGGCATAGCGCTATCTACGGAAGGGGTGATAGAAGAAAAACATCTCCCCGACGACATCAGAGACTTCCAAATTACTACATACAGGCGTCCGGATGGCGGCTTACCGACGCTTGAAGAGCAAGAGGTTCGTTACATTAAGCAGGTTCTGGCGGAGAGTGGGGGAAACAAAACCATGGCGGCAGAGATTCTGGGAATAGATAGGGTTTCACTTTGGCGAAAGATTAAGCGATACGAACTCGAATAAAACAATACTAAATCAAACTATTAGTGATGTCTGGTTACAAGCACAGGACAAGGAGCGTGGCTAATTACACCAGCTGTGACACTTCCCATCAAAAAGCGTTTTAAACCGGTTCGACCGTGCGATCCCATTACTATCAAGCCAATTCCTTTTTCTGCCGCAATTTCATTAATTGTTTTGGTTGGTGATCCTTCACGGAAAAGGGATTCAATTTGAACACCGAATTGTTCTGACTTAAATCGAATGCGTTCGAGAGCCTCCTTTGC
>JAMCYH010000026.1 GCA_023474025.1 Deltaproteobacteria bacterium | reverse complement strand
AAAGTTTGTGTGACATTATAGCCTGGTATTGTATAATTAAAAAATGCCGCAGTTCCAAAGAAATGATGAACTAAAAAGTGACATTTGATGGTTATTGCTCTGCGGTACTTTGGGAGGGTTATTCAAGTGCGAGTCCTAATGGTTACACCAGAGGTGACGCCTTTTGCTCAAACAGGTGGTCTAGGTGAAGTTTTGTCGGCCTTACCTCCCGAACTGGCGTCCTTAGGGGTTGAAGTTGACGTCCTGATGCCTAAGTACCGCGGTATAAATCCCGAGAACTTCGAAATCAAAAAGCTTGATACTACTATCGAAGTCACTTTGAATGCCAAGAATGTTAAAGCAGGATTATGGTCTCACACCGGGAAAAATGGGGAGAGGTATTTTTTTCTTGAATGTGACGACTACTACGATAGGGAGTACCTTTATGGAACTCCTGATGGGGATTATGAGGATAATGCTGAACGATTTGTCTTTTTAACTAGAGCTGCTCTCGAATTGGCTCTTCAGGTCGGGAAGCGGTATGATGTTTTTCACTCACATGATTGGCAGGCTGCGCTAACACCGGTATACCTCAGAACACTTTACGCCGGGGAGGATTTGTTCAGGGAAAGCTCTGCCATAATGACGATCCACAACCTGGGTTATCAGGGGATTTTCTGGCACCTCGACATGCCGTTAGTGGGTGTCGGATGGGAATTTTTTACTCCTAAGCATATGGAATTTCATGGAAAGCTGAATTTTCTCAAAAGCGGTATAGTCTTTGCTGATGAGGTTAACACCGTTTCTCCTGGTTACAGGAATGAAATTTTAACGCCTGATTTTGGCTTCGGGTTGGAAGGAATTCTCCTCGAAAAAGGAGATCGTCTGGTAGGCATTCTCAACGGAGTTGATTATTCGGTCTGGGACCCGCGAGAGGATAGTTATTTGGCTTCAACCTATTCCCATGACGATTTAAAGGGAAAATCTCACTGTAAATCGGAACTGCAACAACTCGCTGATTTACCGAAGGACCCGGATCAACCCCTGATTGCAATGGTCAGTCGGTTATCGAGTCAAAAGGGTGTCGATATTGTAGCAGAGGCTTTTGAATCAATTGTACGCCATGGTTGCCAAATAGTGATCCTAGGGACTGGAGAAGCCAGATACCAGACCATTTTCACTGAACTTTCAGATCAATATCCGAACCTGATAGGAACTTTTCTAAGATATGATTATGGCCTGGCTCACAAGATCTTCGCGGGAGCGGATGTTTTGCTTGTGCCATCCAGATATGAACCATGCGGACTCAATCAACTGTATGCGCTAAAATACGGGGCTGTGCCTATAGTTACAGCTACTGGTGGTTTGACCGACACCGTCGATGAATTTGACCCTGGATCAGACACAGGAACCGGATTCAAATTTTATCCACCAAGCCCGTTGGAACTGGAAAAGGCGATCTATAAGGCTATTCGACTTTACCGGGAACAACCCGATGTGTGGAGACAGCTAATGATAAGAGGTATGAAGAAAGACTATTCGTGGAATAGATCGGCTAAAGAATATATTAGATTGTATAATAGGGCTATCGCAAATAGACAGGCTTCTGTTGGATCTGTGGGGAATTATTAGTCATTAAAAAAAATGGGGACGTTAGTCCCCAAACGGAATGGAAGGAAATAGTAACTTTTTTGTTGTTTCTTGGTAATCAACCAACCTTTAAGATTTTATAAGTCCGTTATTCATTGAATCTTTTAGGATGTTATTGATTAATACAATCCCAGGCCGGCCATACCCGTCAGGCTTCCTAGAATATTTGAGCATAATTCCATACATGGTAAACCGCCACCTAGTAGATCATTGGAGCCATACGACATGGGTCCACATGGTGGTGGTCCGCATGGAGCAGGAGCACAAGGGGCCATCGGCGCTCTGGGACCAACGTAGGGTCGAGGACCATATGCAACTGGCGCAGGAGGGGGACCCATCGGCGATCCACCAAGTAGGCTGCCAACAACCAAAAATGGCAACGCTACAACACCGCCACACATTCCTGGAAATGGAGCATCTCCCCAATAAGCGCAGGGATTACCCATCGCCGGACCACAAGGGGGAGGAGCGCAAGGCGCAGGCGCGCACTGTGCTGGCGCTACAGGGCCTCCAGCTAATGCAACGCACGCCATTATTAGAATTACAAAAAAGGTTAGAACTCCAAAAACTCTCTTGACCATTATACCCTCCTTTTTTCGGATAGGTCTGTACACATCATAAGTGTGTAAGCTTACAAATTGCTTTAAGGGATTGATCCCCATAACCATCCTGGACGGCTGAGGTATCATGGAGGATTTATTGTGTCAAGTAAAATGTTTAAAAATGTAATATGATATTTTATATAAGGACCGGTGTTTGATGTTCTGTATATAAGATTTTAATATAATTTAATTATAGTGGATTAATAAACAAATACTCTAATGGTAGCCAGTTGGAGTATTTGTAGACAATAGCTGAATATTATATTATATTTAGTTTATATATAAAATACTGTTCGAGTGTAGCCTTATTAGGAAGCCCTTGACCTTCGACTTTAGTTGATTGAAACTGTCTAGTTAAAATGATGGCCAATAAAAATTATTTAAATTTCTTGCAAATGTTATGGTCCTTAGCTTGTTGTGTAATGATGTTAGGGACTTGTTGTTGTTTTGCTGTAGGGATTACCCCAGAGCAGATTTATCAACCCGAAATTGACTGGCAAAAAATACTCGGCACCTGGGAAAAACTTCCCGAGATAAAGCCACTCTCGGAAACACCAGCCCGGACTTCAGATCAAGGATTCCGGACTTTAATGACTTTAAGGAAAGATGGAACCTGTCGAATTTTCAACACAGATAACCCATCTGGAATAGATGGGGTGTGGACGCACAAGGATCATGCCATGTTTGTTACGATATCTCAAACCAACCATCTTGAGTTCTTCATCTATGGGATCAAGAATGACTTCATGGTTACTCGATCGCCTCTAAAAAATGGACTCGATCAACTGTGGTCCAAAGTTAAGTGAAATAATAGAATTCCTAAACTCAATGAATTAGATCTTTTGATTTTTAATAAAAACAGCTTACCCTAAATTCCACTGGTAAAACCCTATGCATGACCTACATTTGTTAGACCTGGAATATATAACTCATTGAAAACAGTATTTTTTAAAAAGGCGTAAGCTGTTATCTTTCCTAAAACTTCGTTGACAATCCCGGCCTGTTTCGATATACTTGCCTTGTGGCCGTGGCCTTAAAGTGACAGATTGTTTAATTTAATATTTGTAAGGCCTTAATTACATCACTTCAAGTTAAGCTTTACAACCTTAGGTATGGAAATCACGTGATATCTTTAGCCACGAGGACTGTCAATAACAGCGGTGTCAAGGCGTTTTCAGGTCTGATTTGGTTTAAGGTTAGGCTTGCTGATGTCCTGCGCGTTCTTGTCTTGGCCTCGGTTGTAACTTCTCTTCCTTTTTGTTTCCCATCAGGCGCAAAATCTGAAATACAGATCAAACCGGAATCATATGGTTATTTCGACTTTCCTACATGTGTGCGTTATGCTTTAATCCATTCAAATACTCTTACAAAAAACAGAATAGATATTCAATTGGCTTCTGTTGACCTGAAAGACGCTCATTCCGAAATCCTCCCCACGGTTCAAGTCTCCACTACGTATTATGTGGTTGAAACAGTTAACATATATAATCCGAGCTTTGTTCCGTGGAGTGTGCAATTCCAAATGATAAATTGGAACCCATATCTGGCTCTTTTAAAGATAAAAAGTAAGTCAATCATGGTCGACATCGCAAAAACTTCTCATTATGACAAGATATCGGACACTACGTCGAATATTGCCAAAATTTTCTACGGTATTCATTCACTGGAGAAGTCGATTCGAGGATCGAAGCAGATACTGGCTCTGGTTCAGGACAAATTGAATTATGCTAGGAGCAGGAATGATCAAGGAAGAATTGATCCTCTCGAATTACAGGGGCTTCAGAATGATTTTCGTTCTCAGCAAATAAAAGTTAAGTCTTTAGAAAATGAACTGCAGGAAAAGACTAGTGAGCTAAAGGCCATGATAGGCTATCAACCGGATTATTACCTGCCACTCGATACTCGAGACGCGGTGAATCAGATTTTGAATGGATTTAGACCGGATTGGATAACGTTTACGGATGTTCAGAGCGGGAATCTCCAACTCAAAATTTCGGCCAAAAAGGAACAGGTGCAATCAAACGCGGTCACTGGAGCGTACGTCGCCCTTGTTCCGCAACCCCTCTTGGTTTTTCAACAATATGCCAATGTACCTAACGCCGCATCCGGTCTGAACCTTGGTATAGGTTTCAACTACACCGTGTGGGATGGTTTCGAACGAGCTCGCGATATTAGGAGACAGAAATTACTGGCGCAGAAATATAACCTTGACCGTGAAGAACTTTCTCAGCAGCTTTATCTCCGGTTTAAGAAACTCAAAAGCGGCATGGCCCTTTCAAGTGAGAAAGAAAGTCTGTCACGTGAGCGTGCAAAACTGGCGGATCTCGCTGCGGAAAAAGCTTTGAATAACTACAAATCTGGAATCATCGACTATAGTCAATATATCGATCAAAGAATAAAAAAGACTCAGGCTCACCTCGACGCTTCAGACAGTTTTCAGTCACGTATTAACGCTCTTATTGATCTGGCTACGATTTCAGGAGGTTTGAACAAATACAATGCCGCAATTCGATATTGATAGACCCAAACGGCGCCTAAAGAAATTGGGTGTTATGTTAGGGAGTTTTGTGGCTTTGGTCTCGTTAGCGCTTTTGCTGTTGACCCACGAACCCAAGAAAGCTGAGTCGAGTCCTCCTCCGGTAAAAGCCGCTATAGTTCCACAGATCGCGGACGCGAAATCAGAAGCCGAAATTACTTTCAGAGGTAAAAGTTTCTCAGTTTTCCAAAGGAAACTTGTGATGCCATATGGCGGCGAAATTTTGTCTATCGAAGTTAAAGAAGGACAACCTGTTAACGAAAATGACGTACTTGTAAAATATCGGTTAGATCGCCAAGCCATGATTCAGGTTGTCGAAATTTTGTACCCCGCGAAAGTCCAGGATCTGAAACAAGCGGTCTATGAACAAAAAACGACGAGAGATAAAATTAGAGATGTCAAATTGAAGATTGACGAGATGAACCTGGAAAAAGCCAAACAGGACCTGGCTGATGTTCGTCAGTTGTGGGATAAAAAACTCGTGGAACAACAGGCTTTGAGAAATGCGGAACGAAAGTACGAAACAGCAAACAAAAACCTGTTGGCAACGAGGAACTCGCTCAAACAGGCTGAAGAAAGCCTGACCAAGACACGGGAGGATCTGAAGTTTTTTGAAGACAAATATAAGCGGGATTTGGATTTGCTGGAATATCAAACTAGAAGATCTTACAAGGATTCCGACATCCCAAATAATATAGCGTTTCTGAAAGCTCCAATAACCGGTCAGGCCCTTTGGCTAGCGCCAGAACTTAGAGTCAATTCCGAACTTGCCGCTGGTTTCCCGACAGTTACAATTGCTCCAACCAATCCTATGGTAGTGCGTTGTAAAGTTCACGAACTTGATTTGGTGAAACTCAAGATGGGCGATAGAGGAACGGTCATTTTTGACGCTATCCCTGACAAAAAATATGTCTGTAAAGTGAGCCGAATCCCTTGGGTAAGTCGAAATCCTGCCCTAGAGGTCCCTGCTGATTATGAAATTGAATGTCTTCTTGAAAACGGAGATGGGAAAATCAAAGATGGCTTAACTTGTAACGTCAGAGTAAGTGTGGCCCAATAGAAAATCGTCCTCATACATAACAACTAATCAGGCAAGGAGGCCTTGCGTTTTATTCCTTCCAAAATTTTCATAAACTTTATATCGTGCTACTCGATTTGGTTATATAGCATCCCAATCATTTTTTCATTGATATCGGCTTGTGTTTTTCTTCTACTGGGTATTTCAAGAATAACCAGAAAGAATGTCGATAAAGATTCGCAACTAGAGGACGATGTATTTCCCCTGATACAAATTCTGATACCAGTTACCGGGGTAACAGACAAATCCAGAGAAATCCTCGAAACCCTTCTCGTTCAGGATTACCCAAATTACCGGGTAACTTTTGTCGTCGAAAATGAATCCGACCCCGTATTTAATTTAGTTAAAGAATTTTGCGCCGAATACAAACACGTAGCATTTATCGTAAGTGGAGCAGCTTCAAAGTCAGGTCAAAAGAATTTTGGACTGGTTAAAGCCGTGTCGGCATTGGCTGCGGATGTTGAAATACTGGTATTTTGCGACAGCACCAACGTAGCTAGAGCCGATTGGCTTAAAAAAATCTCTAGGCCCGTACGATATGGACGTTTTGAAGTCTGCACTACCTTTCGTTCATTTGTTCCTGAAACGATCAATGTTCCAGGAGTTTGTCAGGCGATTTACGCGACTACCGTGTTCGCTCTGCTTACCGTGATGCCCAAGCCATGGGGGGGAGCCACCGTAATTCGAAAAAGCGCCTTTGATCGACTGGATGTTTCGAAAGTTTGGTCTAACACTGTAGTGGACGACCTCACGCTGGGTAATATTTTGAATAAAGCAAACGTTAAGATTTATGTTTCTCGTGAAAATTTTCTTTGGTCCCCGATTAAAAAGCAAACTTTTAAACGTCTTTTCGCCTTTTTGGATCGCCAGATATTATTCCCAAAATTTACTAATCCTGGAATTTGGGCTTTTACCGTGTTTTGGCATATTAGCCTATGCGTATCCCTTGTTATGTCCTCAATAGGATTAATATCTTGCCTATTTGGAGTATCCATGCCGGAATTCCCCATAATTGGTGGAGTATTCTGGATCGGTATTTTAACGCTTTTGACCCGTCTGAAATCAGTTAATCAAGAAAAGATACCAATTACGAAGTGGTTAGCGGCTTTTCCCGTTTTAGTTTTTGTTGCCACCTTCATTTGTGTCAGATCAATTTTTCTTGATTACATAGATTGGTATGGCAAAAGATATTATTGTAGTTATGGAGGAAAAGTATCCGAAATCCGGGAAGTTTAGAAGTAGCATAATATTTTCTTCAAATTCATAACTAATGACATGATCGACGCGATAGTACTTGCCGCTGGGCTCTCCAAAAGAATGGGGACAGACAAAATGGCCCTGGAAATATCCGGGCGGACTATATTGGCAAAAGCCTTGGATCAAGCCGTAAAATCTACCCTAAACAAAATAATCGTGGTCACTAAATATTCTATTGAAACGTATGTCCTTGAGAAAACCTGCGCCTATCAAACGGAAAGAATTGTTAATATCGTTAATAGTAATCCAGAATATGGAATGTCTCATTCGATTAAAATTGGGATGAATGCCGTCACCAACAAAGCCAATGGGGTTATGATCATGTTGGCGGACCAGGTTGGGTTGGATTTCTCGATAATCAACGAGCTTGTTTTGGCTGCCTTTGAGAATCCACGGAAGATCATAGCTCCTACCATAAAAAGTCGAAGGACAACACCGGTAATTTTCCCATCAATACTCTTTAAAGACCTAAGGCAACTTACCGGAGACAAAGGGGGCAGAGAAATTCTTGGCTTGAAAAGAAAGATATTAAAAACTATTGAATTTGGGGATAACTATGACGATCAGGACATTGACACACCCGAAGACTATTCGAGAATTATGCACAGATTGAATAAAGGCTGATTCGAGTTTATGAAAATACATATTGCCAAAACCGCCGGTTTTTGCATGGGTGTTAGACGAGCTGTCGACTTGGCGCTCGATTTAAAGCGTCACCACCCCCCTGAACCTATAGTAACCTATGGACCTTTGATCCATAACCCCCAGACACTGGAATTGTTAGACAGCCGGGGTATTTCCCAACAAAATTCCGTAGACAAAATTAACGCTGGGACAGCGATCATAAGGGCTCATGGAATATCTCCCGAAGAGCGTCTACTTTTGGAAACGAAGAAAGTAAATATTGTTGATGCTACTTGTCCAAGAGTGACGCGAGTCCAGGCTCTGATCCATAAGCACGCACAGAAAAATGATTTTTGCGTCATTGTAGGGGATGAGGATCACCCTGAAGTTAGAGCGTTAATTGGTTTTGCGACTGCTGGCTCCATTGCTGTTTCCGGTCCGGGTATGATGGATAAACTGGCGACTTTACCAGAGGGGCGATCTATCTGTGTTGTGGCTCAAACAACTCAGGAACCGGAGAAATTTAAGCGAGTAGTCGACTTTCTTAAAAAAAGAGGCTTCGATTTAAGCGTATACGACACTATTTGCGATTCCACCAAGAAAAGACAAGCTGAAGTTAAGAACTTGGCTAAGCAAGTCGACCTGATTGTCGTTGTAGGAGGTAAAGGGTCTGGCAATACCAGGAGACTCTTGGAGGTTGCAAGTGAACATTGCCCAAAAGCCATTCATGTCGAGACAGCCGATGAGATATCAATTCTGGATTTTAAAGGGGTTAACACTATTGGAATAACGGCTGGAGCGAGTACGCCAAATTGGCAGATAAGGTCTGTAATCGACAGAATTAAACAAATCGACCTAGCTGAACGCTCAGGGGTATGGCCTAAGATCAGGGGAGTACTTGACATAACAATAATGATCTATTTGTGGGCGGCTATGGGTGGGGCCGGACTCACCCTTGTCTGCGACACTTTGCAAAATAAAGCTATTGACATTTATCCGCCTATTGTTACGGGACTTTTCGTTTTTTCAATGCACCTGCTAAA
Source organism: Deltaproteobacteria bacterium (assembly GCA_023474025.1). GTDB lineage: Bacteria > Desulfobacterota > Desulfomonilia > Desulfomonilales > Desulfomonilaceae > CAJBEZ01. The sequence continues at coordinate 3,300 of JAMCYH010000026.1, read as the reverse complement.
CAGGATTCAGGAAAGATCAGGGGCTTTGAGATTCAATACTCCTGAAATAGCATCATTTTATTTCAAACATGAGACCCTTCTATACGTTTTGGGAGTAGTATCGGCCATGACGGCCATAGCATTTTCCTACAAATTGGGCGCAGATTCGATGTTACTGCTAATTGGCATGATAATTACAGGAATGCTGTACCCCCTACCGGTACTAGGATGGTTAGGAGTTCAAAATATAAAATGGAAGTCTTTGAAGGACATCCCCGGCTCAAAGACTCCACTTGTCGCTCTTGGTTGGGCTATATCCGCGGCAATTGTTCCAGCATTTTCAAAAAGCCCAGTTACGGCGCTACCATCTCTTTTAACCTCGTTCCTTGCGGCTGCGTTAATGGTGTTTTGGCGGACTGCCCTTTCAGACCTGATTGACATACAGGGAGACAGAATTGGCGGGCGAGAGACAATACCAATCATTTTTGGTGGACGCGCAACCGAAAAAATCTTGAACGCCCTGCTTGTTTTTTTATCTTTACTATTGGTTACTTCAGGTATGTTCAGTCGTATAACGACATTCGGCTTTGTTTTACTCCTTAATTTGTTGATATTCAAAATTCTATTTGATTTTTATAGGAGAGGGCAGATGGCCGACCGCCTGATCTACGAAGGCTTAATTGACGGCAACTTCATTTTAGCTGGCATCTTTAGCTTAATTTACAAGTTTATTTTTTGAGAAAGATATTTTTACTTGACATATCTATTCAATTGAGATAAAAAAGTTGTTTTTATAGAGGAACCGTTTGCTGGCGTAGCTCAACCGGTAGAGCAGCTGATTTGTAATCAGCAGGTTGCGGGTTCGAGTCCCATCGCCAGCTCCAGTCGTGGAGGGGTTCCCGAGTGGCTAAAGGGGGCAGACTGTAAATCTGTTGGCGACGCCTTCGGAGGTTCGAATCCTCCCCCCTCCACCACCGTAATTAACGGCCTCTGGCAAACGCTGCGGGAATAGCTCAGTTGGTAGAGCGTCAGCCTTCCAAGCTGAACGTCGCGGGTTCGAGTCCCGTTTCCCGCTCCAGTTTTTTTTTAAGGTGTTTTCATCAAAATTAGTGTAACACCTTTAGACTAGAGAGACCCCTAAGCGAGTCTCCCTGTGACACCAAATAATCGAGTCGGCCCACGTAGCTCAGTAGGTAGAGCACTTCCTTGGTAAGGAAGAGGTTCACCGGTTCGATCCCGGTCGTGGGCTCCACAAAGATCGGTGAAGTTTACTCCGCAAGAATTGTCAGGAGACTCTGGATCTATAAAAAGCCAAAATGAATCGAAATTTTTCCGGTATGTTTCTGCCGAATATTCAAGGAGGAGCCCATGGGCAAGGCGAAGTTTGAGCGTACGAAGCCACACGTGAACGTAGGGACGATAGGTCACATCGATCACGGTAAGACGACGTTGACGGCGGCTATAACGCGGACGTTGGCGAAGAAGGGATTTGCGTCGTATGTTCCATTTGAGGAGATAGACAAGGCGCCTGAGGAGAAGGAGCGCGGAATAACGATAGCGACGGCGCATGTGGAGTATCAGACGGACAAGCGTCATTACGCTCATGTGGATTGTCCTGGCCATGCTGACTATATCAAGAACATGATAACAGGCGCGGCGCAGATGGACGGCGCGATACTGGTTGTAGGGGCGAATGATGGTCCTATGCCTCAGACCAGGGAGCATATATTGTTGGCTCGTCAGGTTGGGGTTCCATACATAGTGGTATTTTTGAACAAAGTAGACATGGTGGATGATCCCGAGTTGATAGAGTTGGTGGAGTTGGAGTTAAGAGAGTTATTGAGTTCGTATGATTTTCCGGGAGACGATATACCGATAATACGAGGAAGCGCGTTAAAGGCTCTTGAGGCTGGTGATCCGAAGCATGCGGATTGCAAGTGCATACTGGATTTGATGGAGGCTATAGACAGTTATATTCCGGTTCCTCAGAGGGATGTGGACAAGCCGTTTTTGATGCCGATAGAGGATGTGTTCAGCATATCGGGTCGAGGGACGGTAGTGACTGGGCGAGTAGAGCGTGGCCAGATCAAGGTAGGCGATGAAGTAGAGATAGTAGGGATCAAGGAGACGCGCAAGACGGTATGCACGGGTGTGGAGATGTTTCGTAAGGTATTGGATTCTGGCCAGGCGGGAGACAATGTGGGCTTGCTTCTTCGTGGAATCAAGCGGGAGGATGTAGAGCGTGGACAGGTGGTGGCGTTGCCTGGATCAATAACCCCCCACACGAAATTCAAGGCTGAGACATATATACTAGGGAAAGAGGAAGGTGGGAGGCACACGCCGTTTTTCAACGGATACCGTCCCCAGTTTTACTTCAGGACAACGGACGTTACAGGGATAATAACGCTACCTGAAGGAGTGGAGATGGTGATGCCCGGAGACAATGTGTCCCTGGAGGCCCATTTGATAACCCCGATAGCGATGGAAAAAGAACTCCGGTTCGCCATCAGGGAAGGTGGACGCACAGTGGGCGCTGGTGTCGTCGCTGAAGTTATAGAATAGTATGCTTTCACGAGAAGAGGAATTTCCATGGATATGCAAGCGCTGAAAATACGGATCAGGTTAAAGGCATACGACCATAAGTTGCTGGATCAATCCGCCGCAGAGATCGTTGACACGGCCTGGAGAACAGGGGCAAAGGTTGCAGGCCCAATACCTCTTCCTACTAGAATACATAAATATTGTGTTCTGCGCTCGCCTCATATTGATAAAAAATCAAGAGAGCAGTTCGAAATTCGGGTGCACAAGAGGTTAATAGATATCTTGGAACCCACTCAACAGACTCTGGACGCTTTGATGAAATTGGATTTGTCTCCAGGTGTCGATGTAGAAATTAAGGCGTGATGTTTGCTCTAACATTTCCGTCCAGGAGCTACTAATGGTTAAAGGGTTGATAGGAAAAAAACTTGGGATGTTTCAAATGTTTGACGAATCCGGACACGCTTTCGGGGTGTCGGTAGTTCAGGCCGGGCCATGCCAGGTCGTCCAGAAAAAGCCCGATTCGAGAATACAACTCGGATTCGGAGAAGGCCGTGAAAGTAGACTGTCCAGGCCTGTCGTAGGCCAATATAAAAAGTCCGGATTAACTCCCAATGAGGTACTGCGGGAGTTTCCCGCGGACGACACCACAGATTTGGAAGTAGGGCAAAACGTCGGGGCCGACATTTTCAGTGCCGGTGAGCTTGTCAAAATCGTGGGAGTCGGCAAAGGAAAGGGATTCTCTGGAGTTATCAAAAAATGGAATTTCGGTCTGACTTCAAC
>JAMCYH010000164.1 GCA_023474025.1 Deltaproteobacteria bacterium | reverse complement strand
GATCCAAGCCCGACCAGGTTCAACTTTTGCGCCGCTTCTTCCAGAATTTGATTTTCACTAAGTTTGGTATGCTCTCTCAATGGGAAAGCCACGTTATCTAGAACCGACATTGAATCGAAAAGGGCGCCATCCTGAAATAGCACTCCGAATCGTCTCCTGATTGTGTTAAGAGCTGATGTGCCCAATCCTACGATATCCTTGCCGTCAATTAGTATGCGGCCGCTGTCTGGTTGATCCAAGCCGATCAAGTGTCTGAGAAGTAATGATTTTCCAGCGCCTGACCTGCCTATCAAGGTGGTGATGGATCCCTGTTTTACTTCGAAGCTCACCCCTCGAAGAATCTCCTGATCACCGATTTGTTTCTTAACGTCATCGACCTGTATCATGGTTTCTCGTTGAAATTGCTGATCCCATTTGTCAAAACATAATTGTTGTCATGACATAATCTGAGAACAGAATTAGGACCGATGATAGCACAACTGATTGAGTTGTGGCTACCCCCACTCCTCTGGCGCCACCATCGGCGTAGTAACCCTTGAAACATGCCACCAGGGAAAGCATGAAACCGAAAACAAAAGCCTTGATTATCCCTTGAACTATGTCGTTAGCTGTCAAGTAATCCCTGATTCCGGACATGAACGCCCCAGCGTCAATATTCAGGTATTTTGTCGAGATAATGTATGCGCCAATCATTCCACTGAATCCAAAGACTGCCGAGAGGAATGGCAGTGTTAAAGTGGCCGCGACTATTCGAGGCGAAACCAGATATTGAATAGGCGCCACAGCCATACTCTCCAGAGCGTCGATCTGTTGAGTGTTACGCATACTCCCTAGTTCAGCTGTCATGGCTGACCCAACCCTCCCAACAATCATGAGACCGGTTAAGACAGGGCCCAGCTCGCGGGCCAAAGCCAGCGCGGTCGTAGCTCCAACGAGTGATTCTGCGCCATAACGACTCATCCCATTGTATCCTTGGAGGGCGCTGACCATGCCGGTAAATGCCCCCGTCATTGCGATAAGCGTAACCGATTGAGCGCCAACGAAATCCAGTTGCCGAAATATCTCCTGGACGCGATAAGGTGGCTTAACTGTCCAATATACGGCTGAACCTAAGAACATGATTATTCCACCTAGCTGAAACAGCCATTCTTGAGCGATTTGCGTTATCGCACTGAGAGACGGCTTCACAAGGTTGTCGTACAGCATCGTGAATCTTTCAACGTTAGTAAGATGTTGTTTTAATGTGAAATCAGGTATTAACTGATAAACAACATTTATATAAAAACGCTTATAGTAATTGGTTCGAGTTGATTCTAGTATATCTTATTAATAAATGTCAATATCATTCTGAAAATATAGAATAATATATTATTAATCTTGTAAAAATAGTGCTTTAATCCCAAAACTTGCCATCTCTTCTCCAAATCACTAAAAACAGATTGCGGCGCCCCAACGCCGGTGATATGTTTACGCTCCTCAATAAGGGCTAAACTTAAATCAGAATTTTAGAATAAGGAATTGCCATGACTGGGGCCGATTTTGTTCATTTGCACCTTCATACCCAATATTCGTTGCTTGATGGCGCAATTCGTATTCCTGACCTTATTACTCGCGCCAAAGAATACAAAATGCCCGCTGTAGCTATGACGGACCATGGAAATTTGTTCGGAGCCATGGATTTCTACAGTTCGGTTAAGGCTGCAGGATTGAAGCCTATCGTTGGATGTGAGGTATATGTAGCTCCGAGCGACAGGTTCCAGAAATCTTCAAAAAATGGTGAGCAAAAATCCTATCATCTGATTTTGCTTTGTGAAAACGAGAAAGGGTACCGTAATCTCTGCAAACTTGTAACGCTTGGTTATTTCGAAGGGTTCTATTACAAGCCTCGAATAGACAAGTCCCTGTTGGAACAGTATAACGAAGGACTCGTATGCCTGAGCGGCTGTCTTTCATCGGAACTTGCTGACCTGGCTCTGGCAGGTGACGACAAGAATTTCCTTGAAACCGCTTCCTGGTTCCGGGATGTGTTTTCACCAGAACGATATTATCTGGAGCTACAGGAAAACGGTCTTGATGAACAAAGAAGAGTTAACGGGAAATTACTTGAGCTGTCCAAAAAGATTGATGTCCAAACCGTCGCCACCAATGACTGCCACTACCTTGATCAAAAAGACCATAGGGCGCACGAAATACTGTTGTGCATCCAAACCGGGAAACTATTGGAAGATTCTTCCCGAATGAGTTTTGATTCAGATCAGTTTTTCTTCAAATCTCCGGAACGTATGAAAAGTGATTTCATTCATGCCCCGGAAGCAATTAAAAATACCCGAGCCATAGCCGAAAGATGTTCCCTGCTGCTTGAGTTTGGCAAAATCAGCATGCCCAGGTTTGACCTTGGTACTGGCGAAACTCTCCGGGAGCGATTTGCTAAAGATGCCAGAGATGGCCTTGAACGGCATATTAGCAGGGGACTGTCTTCGGGGAAAATGAATGAAAAACAAGCCGAAAAATATTCTCAAAGGCTTGAACACGAAATCAACCTTATTCAGGAGATGGGATTTTCGGGATATTTTCTTATAGTGGCGGATTTTATAAATTTTGCCCGCAGCAACGAAATTCCTGTAGGACCGGGCAGAGGTTCGGCAGCGGGTTCGCTTGCCGCTTATGCGCTTGGAATTACCGATATTGATCCCATAAAGTACAACCTGCTTTTTGAACGTTTTCTGAACCCAGAACGCAAGAGCATGCCAGATATTGACGTGGACTTTTGCACGGATGGCAGGGAGAAAGTCATCGAATATGTATCAAACAAATATGGAAAAGAAAAAGTAGCTCAAATTATAACTTTTGGCCGGATGCAGGCCAAAGCGGTAGTTAGAGATGTGGCGCGAGTCCTGGGCTTCCCTTATTCGGAAGCGGACCAAATAGCCAAACTCATTCCTGACGCTTTGAAAATGACTCTCGAAAAAGCCCTCAAGGAAGAACCCAGACTTAAAGAATTGATGGAAAAGTCGGATATGGTTCGGGATCTCATAGACACTGCCCGATCTCTTGAAGGCCTTTCACGACATGCTTCGACACACGCTGCCGGCATAGTGATATCAGATACTCCGCTTGTCGAGAAACTACCCCTGTACAAGGGTAACAACGATGAAACATTAACCCAATTTGATATGACATGGATTGAAAAGATTGGGTTAGTAAAATTCGATTTTTTAGGGTTAAAAACCCTCTCCGTCATTGATAGAACTCTGAAACTTATAAATAAAGCAAAAGGTTCCATATTTGATTTAAGCTCTATTCCCCTTGATGACCCGATGACATTTGAACGACTTTCAAGTGGGGAAACACTGGGCGTATTTCAGCTTGAATCTTCGGGGATGAGGGATGTCCTGACAAAATTCAAGCCTACTGTTTTTGAAGATCTTATAGCTATCCTGGCGCTTTATCGACCCGGTCCGCTGGAATCCGGGATGGTCGATGATTTTATAAACAGGAAACATGGCCGTATCCCAATTGAATACCCCTTGCCCGAGTTAGAGCCAATTCTTAAAGAAACCTACGGGGTCATAGTATATCAGGAACAGGTTATGAGCATTGCTACAGCTTTAGCAAACTATACCCTCGGCGAAGCGGACCTTTTACGACGTGCTATGGGTAAGAAAAAACCGGAAGAAATGGCTGAGCAAAAGATTCGATTTGAAAAAGGCGCTCTAAAGAACAAGATCGACCCGGAAAAGGCTTCATACATATTTGACCTTATGGAAAAATTTGCCGGATATGGCTTCAATAAATCACATTCTGCCGCTTACGCGATGGTAACGTACCAGACGGCCTATCTGAAAACTCATTATGCGGCGGAGTTCATGGCCGCTCAACTTAGTCTCGAATCCAGTAATTCAGATAAGATTACAGTCTACCTTCAAGAATGTCGTGACATGGGGATTCAAATATTGCCCCCACATATAAACGAGTCTTTTGAAGATTTTTTTGTCGCGGAGGGGCGAATTTTGTTTGGCCTAACCGCAGTCAAGAACGTGGGGGAGCAAGCGGTGAATTCGATTATTGAAACACGTAAGGAGAGTGGTCAATTTTGTAGTATACACGATTTCACTAGAAGAGTAGATCTGCGCAAAGTTAACAAAAAAGTTGTTGACAGCCTTATAAAATGTGGAGCGTTTGACGGACTTGGACCAAGTAGGCGAGCTATGTCGGATTCTCTGGACACAGTCCTGGACCACGCTGCCAGTTTTCAAAAGGAACGCCTCGATGGGCAATTTAATCTTTTTGCAATTGATTGTGCGCCCGGAACCACCGGAAACCTCACCGACGCAGCTATACCGGACGCTCCCGAATGGGATGAATTGACCCGTCTCGGGTTTGAAAAGGATTTGATGGGGTTTTATCTGAGTGGTCACCCGTTACTTAATTATGAAGAATTCACTCAAAAATTCACCAACGTCAGAACTTCCGGACTCGCTAAAATCCCCAGTAACTCGGCCATCCGTTTAGCTGGAATAGTCAAAAAGGTTAAGGAAATACATACTCGTAAGGGTGACAGAATGGCGTTCTTGACCATCGAGGACCTGGAAGGAGTAACGGAAGGGACTGTTTTCGCTGATGTTTATTCTTCAAGCAGAGATATCATCAACTCGGGTGAACCCCTGATTCTCGCCGGAACACGCGATGGTGAGCCGGAATCCCCCAAAATACTTGTCAATGAAATCCATCGGCTAAAAGACGCTCCCAGATATTTCAGCAAGGAATTGCAGATAAAAATTTCAACCACAGGTATTGACCCCATTCAGATTTACCAACTCAAGAGAGTGCTGGAAAAACATAAAGGGAAAGTTCCTGTCAAACTCCATATTGTGATACCAAATAGAACCGAGACGATCGTAAATCTGGCGTCCATGACTTGTGATCCATCGGAAACTTTTCTTGAAGAGACGCAAACTATGTTTGGATACCAACCGGTAACGTGTATTTGATCGAGGAGTCCCATGATCTGTTCTTCAACATTTGCAAAGACCATGTTACTCGAAAGTTTGGACAAATAGAGAAATATTAGGAGAAATTAACAACTTGAGCGATTCCGCTTCATCGACAGAAGATAGAATATATGAAACTTCCCTCAAGGAAGAGGTCGAAAAACGATACCTTGCCTACGCTTTATCCACAATCGTGTCACGGGCTTTACCTGATGTGCGTGATGGCCTAAAACCGGTCCACCGAAGAATTCTTTACGCCATGCACGGTATGAGGTTGAGTGATTCCTCAAAAATGAGGAAGTCGGCTGCTATTGTAGGTGAAGTGATAGGTAAATATCATCCCCATGGTGATCAGGCGGCGTACGACGCTCTGGTCCGCATGGCCCAGGATTTTAGTCTAAGATATCCACTCATCGAAGGATCTGGAAACTTTGGCTCGATTGATGGGGACTCCCCTGCTGCCATGCGTTACACGGAAACCAGGCTGAGCCGATTCTCCGGGTTGTTGTTGCAGGATATAGATGAGGGAACCACTGATTTCAAACCAACTTATGATGCAATGGGAGACGAGCCCGATGTTTTACCCGCCACGGTACCCAATTTATTGCTAAATGGTTCGTCTGGTATCGCTGTTGGAATGAGTTGCTCTTTTCCACCTCACAATGTTCGAGAAGTCATGGCGGCATGCAGAGCCGCTATCAAGTACCCGGACATAAATGTAAGAGGCTTAATGGAATACATTCAAGGCCCTGATTTTCCTACAGGCGCACAGATTGTGGAATCCCGTCAACGCCTACAAGAAATCTATGAATCAGGTCATGGTTCCATCCGAGTCCGTGGAACTTATAAGGTTGAACTACCAGGCAGAGGAAAAACCTTACTGATAATTGACGCTATCCCATATTCAGTAAACAAGTCAAAATTGGTTGAACGCATAGCTGTTTTGATTCGTGAAAAGCGTTTGAAGAACGTTTTTGATGTAAGGGATGAAAGCGCTGAAGATATCAGAATAGTTCTTGAAATAAGAGGAGCGGATATAAAGCCAGAATCTATTGTGGCTTTTCTCTATAGACATACCGAGCTTCAAATTAATTTCCCGATGAATTTTATTGCTATCAATCCCCACGGAATTCCCGATCGTCTGTCCCTGGACAGAATAATTAAGTATTTTCTGGAATTTCGTTATCACAAGACCGTTCGTAAATTGACATATCTCCTGAACAATCTCCGAAAAAGAATACACATCCTGGAAGGTTTTGAGGTCCTTTTCGACGATCTCGACAAGGCCATCGCCATAATTCGGTCTTCAAAAAGCAAATCTGAAGCCGCTTCCGGCCTTAAAGACAATTTCAGACTTGATGATGAGCAGGTTGAAGCCATTCTGGAAATGCGTCTTTACAGGATCGTAGGCATCGAAATCGGGAAAGTGCTGGACGAATTGGCTTCAAAAAGAAAACATGCCCTCGAAATTGAAAAAGACCTCTCCAGTCCCGGACGCATATGGAAAAGAATCGATAAGGAATTAGAATCCATAGCCACACAATTCTCCGACCCGAGGCGTTCCTTGATAGTTCAGGAGACAGAAGCCGAAGCGTTAGCTTTTGACGTTCAAGCCTTTGTTGATCAGGAAGACACCACGGTCATTCTTTCAAAACAGGGATGGATAAGGCGCATCAAATCGGAAGTTGAAGATGGGTCCAATCTGAAATTCCGGGAAGGTGATTCGCTCCTCGCCATCGTCCGCACGAACACCTCCAGAGCTGTGACGGTTTTCACAAACAAAGGGAAAATCTATTCCATAAGGTCTTCTGAGATACCATCAACCGGCGGGTTCGGTGAACCATTAAGCTCGAGGCTACGTTTGGATGATGGTGAGATAGCGGTTGCCCTATTATCTCCGGAACCTGCTGGTGGCGCCATAGCCTTGGAAAGTAGTAGCTCTCTCGATGAATTAGCGACTGATTTTGATGATGGTCCTACAATTGACCAGCCTTCTTTGTTTCTGGGTGAGCAGTCTGATGGGACTGAAATTGAGGCGCCTAACAAAGGGATCGGACTGAATGCCATAATCGTGACAAAACGTGCACGGGGGTTCAGGTTTGATATTGAGTTATTCAAAGAGCCCACTAAACGTCTGGGGCGGAAACTTTTGAACCTCGACAAGGACGACGAGGTTGTGGCTGTGAAAATCGCCGACCGGAAATTTGTGGTAGTGGCTGAATCTGAAGGTCATGTCCTTAAGTTCAGGTTGGATCAGGTTCCGTTGATGACGGGTCCAGCCCGGGGAGTTATATTTATGAAGGTGCGTGAGCAGGGTGAAGTCGTAGGACTTGCTCTGACGGGAACAGATGATTCAGTTAGGTTCATTCAAAAAGATGGGGACGCAAAATTGATCCCAATCAAGGAAATCAGCACATCGGCCCGAGGAGGACGTGGTAAGAAGCTGTCTCCCGGAATTGCCGGAGTAGAGTGTGATGTCTGAAAGGAAATACCTAATTCATGGGTGATTCTTATACTGTTGATGATATTCAGGTATTGAAAGGCTTGGAAGCGGTTCGCAAACGACCCGGAATGTACATAGGAGACACTGGTTTAGGAGGACTACATCAACTCGTTTGGGAAATTGTTGACAACAGCGTGGACGAGGCCCTCAATGCTCATTGTGATTCAATTGATGTTGTGCTCGGCGAGGATAACAGCGTCACAGTTGAGGACCGAGGTAGGGGAATGCCGATTGAAGTTCATCCTACCACCGGCAAGAATACCATTGAAACCATCTTTTGCAATCTGCACGCTGGGGGCAAGTTCGACGATGATACCTACAAGGTGGCTGGAGGATTGCACGGTGTAGGCGCTTCGGTGGTAAACGCTCTTAGCTCAAGAATGGTTGTTGCGGTAAAGCGCAACGGCTTTCTGCATGTTCAGGAATTCGAACGGGGCAAGGCTGTGAGCCCCCTGGTTAGAAAGGCCCCGGCACGAGGGACCGGAACCAAAATAAGTTTTGTCCCTGACCGGGAAATTTTTGGCTCTCTCGAATTCTCTACCGAAACAATTAGAGATAGGCTCCAGACCAAGTCATTTCTTATCGCAGGCTTAAAGATCAACCTCAAGGACAAGAAGGACGGAACGGTCACGACTTTTTATTATCCCGAAGGCATAAGGGATTTCCTTAACAATATGATAGATGGGCGTGAACCGGTAGGAGCTCAGCCATTCTATTACCGGCATCAAAATGATTTTCGCTTCGAGGTAGCGCTCGCATGGACAGCAGAGACATCAGGAAAGATCCTCTCGTTTGTGAATTCCATTCCAACGCCAGCCGGTGGGACTCACGAGAACGCATTCCGAAATGCCGTCACCCGGGTAATTCGTTCATACATTGAAAAACGCAACGGGCTTCCAAAGGGGCTTAAAGGTTTTTCGGGCGATGATATCAAAGAGGGGCTCTTTGGAATTCTTTCAGTCTACCTCCACGGGAATCTTGAATTCCAGGGACAAACAAAGGACAGATTGAACAGCCCGGAAGCTCAACAGATTGAACCCGCCCTGAAAGCGGCTTTTGAAACATGGTTACACCAAAACCCGTCGCAGGCGTCCGCCATTGCGTCAAGAGTGACTTTGGCCGCTCAGGCACGAATGGCTTCGAGGGCCGCTAGAGACGAAGTTACCAGGAAGGCTGTTACAAATAGACTGACGTTACCCGGAAAATTGGCTGATTGTTCATTGAACTCTCGTGACAAAACTGAGCTTTTTATCGTTGAGGGTGATAGCGCCGGTGGATCCTCAAAACAGGCAAGGGACCGGAGGTTCCAGGCTATTTTGCCCATCAGGGGCAAGATCCTGAATGTGGAACAGGCTTCTGTTGAAAAGCTTAGAAACAATAAAGAGGTTACGAGTCTTATTCAAAGCGTGGGAACTGGTATTGGAAAGAACTTCGACTACTCGAAGCTTAGATATGGCAAGATTATCATCAATACTGACGCTGATGTTGATGGTCATCATATATCTACTCTTCTGCTAGCCTTTTTCTATCGTTTCCTTCCCGAACTGGTTCACAGGGGACACATTTATTTGGCCATGCCCCCACTTTACAAGATCAGTTTCGGGTCTGGCAAAAACAGTCAGGTAAAATATGTATTTAGTGACGCGGAAAAAGATGCCCTTATAAAACGTAAAAACTCCAAGAATGTTGACATCCAGCGATTCAAAGGCTTGGGGGAAATGGACGCTCCAACATTGAAGTCTACTACGATGGATCCGTCCACCAGGAGTATCCTCAAATTAAGAATTGATGATGAATCCGAGACCCATCAAGCATTTGACACGTTAATGGGAAAAGATGTCCGTAAGAGATTCGTGTTCATCAAGGAGAGATCTCTGGAAGTTAAGGACCTTGACATATAGCGCCTTGCCACAGTCAAGGCCTGACTCCGTCGGAGGGGTTAACGTGTTGTAGAAGATTGTGACGGCTGTAATTCTTCTAGAGCCGATGTTATGAGCCTTCTAACTGGGTCATAGGATTCAGCGCTTTGCGCCTGTTCCAAAAGCGGTCTAACCTTGTCAGGGTCCGATTTGCCAATGGCACGCAAGGCGTTGACTGCAGCGATTCTTGATCGATAATCCTTGTTGTTGAGCGCCTTTTGTAAAGATTCTATAACCTCTGGGGAGGGGGACTTTATTGAACCCAACGTGGAAATGGCAGAGTTCCTGATTCTCATGTCCGGGTCATCGAGCAATCTGATTATTTCCGGAGACGCTTTTGACATGTCCTGACCGAGTCCGCGCATAATTCCTAAGGCCAAAAGCCGGTTCTCAACGTCCTTGTCTTTTAATTCCTCTACTAGAGAGCCAAAAAACTCTGGAGCCTTGTTACGGAAGCGCAGAAGGGCAATCAACGCCTCTCTCCTGTCCAGTGGATTGCTTTCATGAAGGGCTTTTAAACAAATGGGGATGGCGAAATCCCCAGATTCATCTATTGCGCTTGCAGCGTCCAGGATGTCCGATCTGGTGTCAGAATCGGATTTATCATACATGTCCACAATCTTCGGTAATGCAGGGCGAGCCTCATTCTTCAACTTTTTCAAGGCCGGGATGGCATGTACAGCGGCAACCGGTGTCTTGGAGTCAAGAGTCTCGATTAGAACAGGAATGACTTTGTCAGGTTTTTGCTCCCCGATTATCGATAGCGCCTTGCTCGCTCCTTTAGCCGTTGATTCATTGGGATTACCGAGAGCCTTGGCCAGTGTCGGTATATTGTCCTCGTTCCATTTGCCTAACAGCGCCATAGCTATAGTGGCGTTTGTTCGAGTTTGTTCATCAGGATCCTTAAGATATTTACTCACTAATTCCACTATCGACTGATCCTTTTCACCAACACGCCCTAGAGCCAGTACAGCAGATTGCCTGGGTCCAACATCACGGTCTTTCAGCGCCGCTATCAGAGCTTTCTTTACATCTTCACTATGGTTTGGAAAGACCCCCAAAGCCTCTGCGGCTGCGCTCCGGACTTTGGGATTGGGGTCTTTCAAGGCTTCGATGAGAGGCGGAACCGCCCTCGCTGGTTTGTTTCAGGAGCAACCGAGATCGAACGCCGCTTTTGCGCGAACATCGGGATCTTCACTTTTAAGGTCCTGGATATGTTTGTCTGTTGAATCGCAAAGCGCAAGTTGTGGATGAACGAAACATAAAAACAACAAAACAGCGAAGAACGCTGAAAAAATTCTCATTTTTCCTTTTTCCCTTTACTCAAAACTTCGTGTTTCTTTTTTTCCAGAAAATCCTTATCGATTTTCAAAAAACCCTTTTTTCCAAATAAAGCAAATCTTAGCCACTGAGCCGCGAAATAGAGCATCGCGACATCGTCATTCCTAATTTTGTCTATAATGTCATCGTCAATCCTGAATTTCTGAAGAAAACTGGAATCAAAGACGAATTCCCTGAAACGGTCCACATCGTAGAGAGCCATAAGTATCATATCCTGCATGCGAGGATCCGCGATTTTATCTTCCCATAACTCGTCGGCATGCATGACGTCTTTCAAATTGTGGTCGATATCATCATAATCTCGTAAGCCCTGGTCCCGACGCCAGTCTTCGACTGTCAATTCTGTACTGTCCTTCAGTCCGTGACAGGTGTCCTCACCGACAATAAATGAATACTCGACTCCCTGTTCGGTATCTAAAGGATACAGACGACAGGAATAAGGCCTGCCTTCGTAAACTGTACATCCCTTTTCCGCCACAAATGGACACTTTTTGTCGTTATCCTTATCCATTTTGAGTACGACGGCTGGCAAACCACTTTTTTGAGACAACACTCTGTGTGTATAGGTTTCAATAAAATCCGTAGACGAGATGTTGAGAGCTTTTCGCAATCTAATTACATCCAGAGGATCCAGAAAAATAGTTACGTCCTTGCAACAGGAATTAAAGCAATCTATCCCTGGATGGCACCTGAAACAAAATGTGTCATCCCATGTCATCAGTTGAGCGTCATTTTCAGTTGTTTTGTCCCCAAATTTCATTTACGGTCCTTTCGATTATTTACGGTTATCCAAGGTTTTTCTGGACCCTTTCAATATTGTCCTTCGCCTGTTTGTTGCCGGGATCAAGCTCGACGGTTTTACGCCAGCATTCCAGGGCTTTCCCCACGTCACCCAGCATTTCATATGCCACGCCTTTTTGATGATAGGCGCCTATATAATTGTCCCTGAATGTAATGGCCCTGTCAAAACAGTTTAAGGCTCGCGAGTAATCACGCTCGACCAATAGGTAGATCTGCCCCATGTTATAATAAGCGGTCACATACTCCGGGTCCAGTTTAACGGTCTTCTCAAAACAGCCTAAAGCAGCTTGCTGGCGTTTGAGAAAGGTATAGGCGACTCCCAGGTTATAGAAAATTGCCGGGTTTTGAGGGTCGAACTTCGAAATTTGTTCCAGTCTTGTGGCAGCCTGTTCGTAATCTTCATCTTCGAAATCGGAAAAAGCTCTTTGAAGTTGAGCCTGGATCAGAAATGACTGCGGAGTCTTGACCCCATTCATGATTTGTGACAATTCTGACAATATCTTACCGATGGCTTCCTTTTCCTGTGGGGTTCTGAACAACTCCATCGCGGCTTCAAATGTTTGATAGGCCTTTTCAATTCTGCCTGCGCACGCTTGAGACACCCCCAACT
>JAMCYH010000295.1 GCA_023474025.1 Deltaproteobacteria bacterium | reverse complement strand
CATATTGGTAAGGGTCAAACCGGCCAGAATCATTGCTCCGCTAAACACATGTATCGCTGAAACCGGTTCACCCAAAAATTCTACAGCCTCGAAGCCACTAAGGACTGGCAGAAGGTAATAGATGAGTGCGGCGCGGGCTGGGCCTATAATAGCGACAGACTCGTTCCAGAAAAGGTAGGCTAGCAAGGATGGCCCGATTCCCAAGTAAAGAATCGAGGCGATGACCTTCCAGGAAAAATCAATCGCCTTAAATTCGGCAAATTCATAAGTGAACAATGGAACCAAAAGAATAATACACAGGATAAATAGTGAAAAAAGAAAAGGAAGGGGACTGATTTCAGCCGGTTTGACCCTTACCAATATGGTATAAAAAGCGAACGAAGAAGCCTGAGCTAGCATCCACAGGTCACCCTTGGCAAAAGTCAAATGGACGAGTCGGGATACCTGACCTCCAGTTATCAGCAGTATGACACCGGCGGTGGCGGCAACAAGACCTATAACACGACGAAAGGTGAGTGTATCGTGCAGGAAGATTCGGGCAAAAATGATCGTAAAGATTGGTGAAAAGATCGCTATTAGAGTTAGATTTAGGGCGTTCGTGGTAGTGGCGGCCACATAAACTGCGGTATTGCAAACCGTCAACCCCATGAAGGCAGTGAGAGCAAGATATCCAAGATGCTTACGAATTAATGGTAATTCTTTACAAAATGGGCGAATTACAAAAGGAGCCATTAAAACTATCGCGACAAAAGAGCGCAAAACGGTAGTGCTCACAGGTGGAACTGCATTCGCTATTATCCTGGCGACTATAAAATTTCCGGACCAAATAGCAGTCGCGACTATAACCAGAAAATATCCTTTGACGAGCCTATGGCTTGTAGAAAACAACTCAGTTGGAGTCCTCACAGCTAAAAATAGGGAAGTGATCCTACCATGCGGTTAAATAACTCTCAAGGCCGTTGGCTCAAAGCCCCCCGTCGAACCAGTATTTCGTTTTTTTACCCTCACTGACACCAAACCACCTTTTTATGAGTGATAATGATATGGTGAGATCATGAAATAACGCTAATCGATAAAGCAAATATCCTCCATCGGTCCGATTTCCTTACCCGTTCGATTGTCCAACCTGACCTGTGGAATGAACGGGGGCGTAAGTCTTTATAAAAAATGAAGCAATGACCCCACTTACGGCGCATATAGCAATGAAAATCCAGCCCATTGCGTAGTTTTTCGTTCCGTGTTCCACCACCACGAGGGCAGCGAATATTTTGGCTGCAAAGGCTGCGAACGCATAACCAACGCCATTCACGAAGCCCATAGCCTTTCCATAAACTTCAGGTGTAAAAATTTCCGCAGGAACCGCCAAAAATGGACCCCATGCCATATTTGCAAAGAAACCCATACCGCATAGCGCAATTGCCAACTGCGCCGGATTTGCTTCTTTCAAAGAGGAAAGTAGAATTACGAATGGTATGAGACCAAGGAAACATACCTGAATCATAATTCGGCGCCTGTTTCTAAAAAATGTGTCAGAGATGTAGGATGAGCTGAAGCTACCTACAACTCCCGCCAAAAAATATAGGGCGTTCCAGTTCCCCATGGTGGTCAATTTGAAAGAAAACGTGTCGGACAAATACACGGGTATCCACACCATAGCGCCCCATAAGGTGATCTGCATCACAATGTCTACCACTATCACCGCCACGTAACTACGATTTTTGAAGAGATCAAAAAAACCAAATTTTTTCTTCGCAAGGATTGTATTCTGAACATCGGTGAAATTCCCAGCCTTCAAGGTTCCCTCTTCCAATTCATCGCTATAGGCATATTCCAGTTCTTCCTGAGTAATGCGTTTATACTTTTCAGGTCTATCGAAAATATAAAGACTAACCATGATCAATGGCACAATCCCCATCATTGCGGTAAAATAGAAAACCATTCGCCAACTTCCCAGATATATGGAAAGTTGTGTCGCAAGAATGCTTGCCCAAGCCGGCGTCATGATCCATGCCCAGGAGAGCAAGGCTTGAGCTTGTGCTCGACCACTTCTATTAAACCAGCGCATCAAAATTCTTGCCGAAGGCACATACTCTGTACCTACCAAGACACCAAACAATGCCATCCGATAAAAATATTCAGTAGGTGATTCTATGAGGCCCATCCAAGCGGTCATCAAGGACCAACAAATAATGGAAAAAATCAGGATCCGTTTTGCCCCGTATTTGTCGGTCAATATTCCGGAGATGTACTGAGCCGGAGCGTAGAAAAGCATCATCAAAAAGGCCCCTGTACCGATATCTTGTGTGGTCAAACCGATGTCATGGGCAATAGCGGGCATCAAAACGTTGGTTTTTACCCGGTCCATATACTGAATGCTGTAAGCGAAAAAGAGGATAAAAGCGGTAATCCAACGGTAAGGTATTTTGCTGGTCATTTCGTTCCTCCCTTTTCCCGGTGTGTCAACTATCCAGATTTATAGGCATCGTGTGCCTAGAATGTACCGCGACGAGATTCCAAGACTATATTGATCGAACTGCTTAAGCAATAACCGTGCCATATAATGGCCTTAGTATTTACTGAATTTTCTTGCCATATTGATTCAATACCGGATCTAGTGATTCCGGCACTCTGCTGTAAACATGCATAAGTTTCTGCTATAAAATATCTAGATGGATTCCATAAGCTGATAACAAATGGAATCACAGCAATACTCCAGAATCCAGAACGGAATTCTCGAGTGGGACGTTTGTTGATTTTTCCACGACCAATGGCTAGACCAACCCATTATTAATCTTGCATAAAAATGTGCGCTGGATTAAGGCGGCAAGCTGCTGTAAACTAATCAAAAAGGAGTTGAAAGTGTCTTTTCAATTCGAAACCAATGATTGGCTTAACATACTGGATGTGGCAAAGAATGGTCTGGTGGCTGTCAATCTTGATGGCGAAGTGGTTTTCCTTAACAGCACTGCAGCTAGAATTATCGGCTTGGATGAGAAAGAAGCGCTAGGGAAGAAAATCAATGAATTGATTCCTAATACCGGGTTACTGGAAGTGATAAAGAATGGCCGCGACGAATCGAATCAGAAAATGGCTGTAAACGGACATGTCGTATTTGCGAACCGGGTTGCGCTAAGACGTGGAAACTCGATTATAGGAGCCGTGGGTATGTTTCAGGATATTTCGGAACTTGAAAGCCTGTCCAAAGAACTGGAAAGTGTCAGGGCCCTTAGCCGTGAACTGGATTGTATTTTCGAATCAGTTGATGACGGACTCGTCCTCACTGATGAGAAAGGAGTCGTCCTAAGAGTAAACAAGGCTTACCAAATGATGACTGGAATTTCTAACGCGGAATATAAAGGGAAACACGTTCATGAGCTAATTAAAGAGGGCTACATTGGGCATTCAGTGAGTGATATTGTAATAGAACGAAAGAGCCGTCATTCAATAATTGATATACGAAATGGAAAAGAATTGCTCCTTACCGGCAACCCGGTATTCGATGAAAATGGAAACATTATGCGAGTTGTTACGGCGACCAGAGACTTGACAGAACTCAGCGATCTGAAGAATAGGCTCGCCAAAAGTGAAGCGGCCAGAGATCAATATTATCAAGAGCTCAAACAGTTGAGAGCTGAACTCCCCCACAATACAATTGTAACCAACAATCCTGTGGTCAAACAAAAGATCGACTTGGCGCTGCACGTCGCACAAGTGGATTCCAACGTGTTGATTCTTGGAGAGTCCGGTGTCGGAAAAGATTTGTTCGCGAGACTCATTCACCGGGCAAGCAAGCGTGCCCTAAAGCCCTTTGTCGAAATAAATTGCGGGACCGTGCCCGAAGGTTTATTGGAATCAGAGTTTTTCGGCTATGAACCGGGGGCTTTTACTGGGGCCTTGAGGGAAGGTAAACGAGGCCTCTTCGAACTGGCTCAAGGGGGTACTCTTTTCCTGGATGAAGTGGGGGAATTGCCGATTAGCTTGCAGGCAAAAATTCTTCGAGCTGTTCAGAATAAGCAAATTACAAAGATAGGAAGCACAAAAACCATAACCCTCGATGTACGAATCATTGCGGCGACCAATCGAGACTTGGACAAAATGGTCGAGGAAAAGACTTTTCGACAGGATTTGTACTATCGGTTAAGTGTTGTACCTATAGTATTACCTCCGCTCCGAGAGCGCAAAGAAGATATCCTGCCGCTAATCACGGCGTTTCTTTTGAAGTTTAACAGCCGTTACGGTTACCAAAAATGGATACATCCTGACGCTATTGATTGTTTAAAGGACTATGAATGGCCCGGCAACATCCGGGAGCTAGAAAACGCTGTGGAGCGTGCTGTGGTGACCTGTCTGGATGATTGTATAAACCTGGATACCTTCTCGGATATTCCTAATCGGAGATGTTTTGACCGGCGCGCAAGCGTGACATCCCTAAAAGAGACTCGAGAAAACAAGGAAAAACAAGTAATTGTTGAAGCCTACCGTAGCACTGGCAGCACCCGTAAGACAGCGAAACTCTTGGGAATAAGTCAATCCGCTGTAGTAAAAAAGATGCAGAAGTACGGAATTGGTAAAAAATAAAAACTTCATTGCGCCCGGCCTTTGTCCTCAGCGCAACATATTCAGCCTTCCCATCCCTGAACAGACACTGGATAGTGATTCCAAATAGCATCACTCTCTCCATTTTAGACAAGCATCTATTTTTATTCATTATAATATCTTCTTGAGTAATTTTGTATAGATTAATCGATGATATCTGGAATCATCTAGGTCCAGCAAAAGTATTCAAACCACGAGATGATTCAGTGGTACGCTCGTTGCATATCCCCCACGTATGGCCGACAAATGTCCTAATCCAATCCTTGGCAGGAAAATCGTTGTTTCCGAAGAACCACCCGGTCAAATGGGAACGTTGAGGCGGTTACGGGTATTGCCCCCTGAATTGGGGCCGTCGATGTTCCATGATTTTGACCTACTAAACCTTCCCCAACCAATTCGAACGGAGACTTTGCCTAACCCGGCAGTATCTCTCAGTAACAGCAAATATGGAGGAATAACATGAGCGATTGTTCTAATCTTGTTGAGAAAGTTATAGAAGGTGACTGGAAAGAAATTGGCAAATTGACTCAAGACGAAATTGATTGCGGCACAAAACCTGAAGAAATCATCAGTCAGCTTCAGCATGGAATGGAGGTCGTTGGGGAGAAATATTCAACTGGGGAATATTTTCTGCCGGACATGATGAAATCAGCCCGATGCATGAGTCTGGCTTTCGAAGTCCTCAAACCTGTTGTTGAGGGAGGTTCTTTCGGAAAGCTCGGAAAAGTTGTTATCGGCACAGTCAAGTCCGATATGCACGACATAGGTAAAAACATCGTGACCGGTTTCTTGAAGGGGGTTGGCTTCGAGGTAATCGATCTTGGCGCGGACGTTTCTGAAGATCGGTTCGCTGAAGAGGTGATGCGGCATCAGCCCGACATCTTAGGATTATCATCTCTTCTCACTACTACAATGCACCAAATCGGGGTGGTAATCAAGAAACTGGAGGAGACCGGTCTACGTTCCCGTGTCAAGGTCATCGCGGGAGGAGCGCCTGTAACTCAGAAATTTGCCCTGAGTATGGGAGCTGACGCCTACGCCGAGGATGGAGGTGAAGCTGTAAAGATATGCAAACAATTGGTTAAACAAAGTTGAGATCTCATTCGGGAGGCTTTTCGATATGACAATGACACAAAAGCAGAGAATACTCGACGTAATCGCAGGCAAAGAAGTCGACAAACTTCCTTTTGGCGCTCGAATTGACGTCTGGTACAACTATCACGCGGCCCATGACTCACTCCCAGCCAAGTACAAAGGCTGGTCTCAAACGGACATAATTGCGGATCAGGGAGCCGCAGCTCAGAAACGCCATTTTTCAATTTGTAAAGAAGAATATCACGATATGGAGGTAATAAAAAGACAAGACCCCCCCTACGAAGTAACTGAATTCATTACCCCTCTAGGAACTTGCTCTATTTCATTACTCTGGTCTGTCGCTGAAGGCCCCTGGCTGGCCTATGAGCATCAAAAGCTTTTCAAGAGGCCTGAGGACTACCCCATAGTTAAATACATTCTGGAACATACTGTTCCTGTGTTCGACGAACAATACACAAAAGAACGTGAAGACATGGGGGAACGTGGCATCGTTATGACCGGAACTGGACTTTGGGGTCCAAGTCAACGTGTGATGCGGGAAATCATGGGATATGAGCTTTTTTACAACGAATACATGGACCGCCCTGAAAAAGTTGATGAACTTATGGAAGCCATGATGAACCTGGAAAGGAAAAAACTGGATATAGCCATTAAGTCTGACATCGAGATTATCAATCTTTGCGCCAACTGGAGCGATGACATACACACTCCAGTGTTCAAACAGTACTTTACACCATGGTTTAGGGAAGCCAATGCCAAAATCCATGAAGCCAGCAAATTTTCCATGGTTCACGCTGATGGAGAAATGCGGCGTCTTATTCCTCTTTTCCCCGATGCTTTAATCGATGTTGCTGAGGCAGTTACTCCGGCGCCACAGACAAAATGTACCATGACTGAATTTCGGCGTATGGGAGATCACGTCACCTTATGGGGCGGGATCCCTTCAATAATGTTTGAACCGTATGTGACCAACGATGAGTTCGATGAATTTATCAAAGGCCTCTTCAAAGAAATGAAGCCAGGATATCGATTGATCGTCGGAATGGGAGACAACTTGCCGGTGGCCGCCGACATCAACAGGGTCGGAAGAGTAGTGGAACTGATAGAAAAATATGGGAGATTGCCCATCGAATAACGCAGGAGAAAATAAAATGTCAAAGGACGTCTGTGTCGATCAAGGCTTTCCAAACTTCGGCCAAAATGGCCTAAACCTCCCGCAGAGGATGGAACGGCTACCTCTAACAAACTATCAACGGTCAATTTTCCTCATTATTGCTACCGCCTGGCTTTTCGACTCTATGGATCTGGCGATGATGACTTTTCTCCTGGCCCCCATAAGTAAAGCTTTCAGCCTTACCCCTGGACAGACAGGCTTTCTTGGAAGCGCAAGCCTCGCAGGAATGGCCTTTGGAGCTGTTTTTGCTGGAATCCTGGCAGATCGATTTGGACGTAAGAGTATATTTCAGACGAGCATGATCGTCTGGGGTGGCGCTGCCATCTTGTGCTCGCTGGCATGGAGTTATGATTCACTCCTCCTTTTTCGGTTCATCCTGGGAATAGGCATGGGAGCTGAATTTCCCATAGCTCAATCCATAGTGTCAGAAATAATCCCAGCCCCGTGTCGAGGTAAATACATTGCCCTGTTGGAAGGATTTTGGCCTTTGGGCTTTATATTGGCAGGAGTCGTTTCGTTTCTGCTAGTCCCTGTAGCCGGATGGAGGCCAGTATTCCTGATCACAGGCTTGCCGGCAATTTACGTTTTGATTATTCGCAGAAAGGTCCCGGAATCTCCTCGATGGTATGAGTCCAGAGGTTACCTGGACGAGGCGGAGAAAACAATCCAATACATTGAGGGACAGGTTGAGAAGGCGTACGGGCGTCCCCTTCCTGAACCGGCAGAATGTGGGTATGCTGACGAAGTGGCAAAAGGAGGGTTTTCATTATGGGAACTGTTTACCAGTAAGTACAGAGTACGTACTTTGATGATATGGACTCTGTGGTTTTTCGCCCTTCTTGGTTACTACGGAATCACCACATGGATGGGAAAACTTCTCGTCGATAAGGGATTCACCATCACAAAGTCAATTGAGTTTGTCCTTCTGATGTCACTCTGGGGCGTGCCTGGTTTCTTTTCCGCCGCATATTTAGTCGAAAAACTTGGGCGTAAACCTGCCGTAGCCGGTTTTGTAGTCCTCAGTGGGGTAGCGGCCTATTTCTATGGACAAGCCAGTTCGCAAAGCCAGGTAATTGTCGCCGGAGCTTTTATGCAGTTTTTCTTCTTCGGCATGTGGTCAGTTATCTACGCTTATACCCCTGAATTATTTCCTACACGGGCTCGTGCGACAGCCTGCGGATCGGCTTCAACGCTAGGTCGTATAGGAGCTCTGTTGGGACCTGTCATTGTGCCCGTGATTGTCGTGAATTACGGCATGGAGTCAGTTTTCTCGTTGGGCGCATTAGCTTTTGTGATCGCAGCGTTGAATGTTATCATTCTAGGACCCGAGACAAAAGGAAAGGTTCTCGAAGAAATCAGCCAATAAGTGGATTCGTATAATAAAGAAATTGTCGCATTGAGACGCGTTCTGGGAGACTGAACATGGCGCCTGATAACTCCTCTGGAGCTGGGTCTACAGTGGTCATAGCTTGTGAGGTCATGAAAGCCGAACTTGAAATGGTTAGCAGATGTGAAACGAAACTTCACTTCTTGGATCAGGGGCTTCATCGTACTCCAAAGAAAATGGCTGCATTAATTCAAGAGAAAATAGACCTTGTGGATGAATCTGTTAACAGAGTGATAATTGGCTACGGCTTGTGTTCCGGAGGTATTACCGGAATTAGGGCTGTTTCATGCGGCTTGGTGGTACCGAGCTGCCACGACTGCATTGCGATGTTTTTCGGATCACAACACGCTTATGGTCAAGCGTTTGCATCCAGGCCTGGCACATACTATTTGACGTCCGGGTGGGTGAAAGCGAAAAAGGACCCACTCGGCATAATCTATGATGACTACGCTCCCAGGCATGGTATCGAAACAGCCTTCTGGGTAATGGAAGAAGAACTCAAGCACTATACTCACATTGCTTTGGTGGACACCGGCGCAGGAGACCTTGAATTTTTGAGGATGAAGACTCGTGAAAATTGTCAGGTTTTGAAAAAGGAGTATCTGGAAATTAAAGGTAGCCTGGATTATTTTCGCAAGCTCATTTATGGCCCCTACGATAAAAGTGATTTCCTGGAAATTGCGCCTGGAGAAGAGGTCACAGAAAGGATGTTTCTTGAGTTAGACACGTGACAGCTTCTCCGCCACTTTTGTTGTACTCTTTGGAAGGGCTGACATAGCCCCAGTTTTTCGCTCCATACGAACGGTTATCAACTGGTTATTGGTCCAAATATTTTATAAATCGACGCTTAACTACTTGGGCTACTTTCGTTCATCAAAAAGTAGAAGCAGACATAGAGGTCTCCATGACAGTTATTGGCGAAAAAATTAACAGTAGCATAAAAAGAGTGGCTGCAGCCATTGAGTCAAACGACGGGAGCTACATTCAAAAACTAGCAATAGATCAGGTAGAAGCTGGCGCCGACATGCTCGACGTTAATGCCGGAACATTTTTGGACAGAGAAGTTCAGCTTCTCCAATGGCTTGTACGGACAGTTCAGGAAGTTGTTGAAGTTCCCCTTTGTATAGATAGTCCCAATCCAGTGGCTCTAAAGGCTGCGCTGTCATTACACCGCGGGAAGGCCCTGGTCAACTCAATATCCCTGGAAAGTGATCGATATTCCAGCATTGTTCCCGTAGTAAGGGAATTTGGGGCGTCAGTGGTTGCGCTTTGCATGGACGAACACGGAATCCCTCGCACTGTCGACAATCGCATCGACATCGCTCGTCGATTGGCCGAAAAGCTTGAATCGGACTGCGTTCCACCCAATGACATCTTTTTTGACGTACTGGTCCAGCCAATCAGTGTGGACACTACTTTTGGGGTGGTGGCCTTAGATACGGTGAGAGGGATACGGGAAAGTATTCCGGGGACTCATATCACATGCGGGTTAAGCAATGTGTCCTTCGGGCTTCCGGAGAGAAGACTCCTTAATAGCACATTCGCAGCAACCCTTCTCGCCAGCGGTATGGACACCTTCATAATCGATCCCCTGGATTCCATGCTCATGGCCATAATAGCTGCAGCCAAGGCGCTTACGGGACAAGATGAGTTCTGTGAAGATTATCTTAAAACCTTTCGGAGTGGCAAACTCAAATTGAATCCCGACGCTTAGGATGCAGTACCCTGAGCTTTTCAAAGAGCGGATTACTTATACGTAATCCATTATTGGCCGGTTCGATTTGCGCCTGTTCTGCACAAGCGCGCCTTTTGTGCAATAGTTAGCGCCTCATCTGTGCTCTGAGAATCGACAACGGCAATCAGAAAGCTTTACTCTAGAGTGTTTACACTTGATACCGGGCACTGGGATTGACATTCAAAACAGTAATAATAGTTCCCTGTCATGAAATTCTGCCACATTTCCCGAAGTTCGTAACCCCTGATGATTTTCTGGACTTCAGGATCAGGTTTTTCATAAAGCGCTTCCATAAACTTTTGGAAAAAACGAAATCCGTATTTGAAGATATTTTCACCACACAACTTCTTATTTACTGCGCCACCACCAGAAAGAGCTCCTACCGGACAAGCCGAGACGCACTGCCCGCAGTGGTTACAAACATCCTCTTCCAGAGGCGAATCAGCATCCAGTTCCGCAACAGTGACTACTCCAGAAATACGTATTGCTGATCCAAATTCCTTAGTGACGAGAAGACCGTTTTCTCCATAAGAGCCGAGTCCTGCCCTTACCCCTGCCCTGCGCCAACAGATCTCACCTCTCATTCCTTTACCCGGGTCCTGCATGTCGATGGGTATGAATGCAGGAACTGCTACGGAAGGAAACCGTTTTGACTCCAGAAAACGACTTACGCTATGGGCTGATCTCGCGCACTCATTATAAGTGTGTATCGTGTCAAACTGGGCCATCTGATTATTTGCGGAGCGTATTGACGCCAGACTGTGTCTGGCGGCTATTACTACCACACTTTGGGCGTGGGGAATGATCCTGAAAATCCGATCCTTATGCTCCGGTAAATCGGTTACGTTTACGATACCAACCAAATCAGCGCCATTAGAAAGGGCTACATCCTTGATCTGTTTGCGCAGATCACTCTTTGTCATAGTCAAGTTGAGATCCTTTCGGAAGTCAGCAAGAATTGGTCCTGACTCGCTCTCCACAAGTTTCTAGAGACCAGGCGCCTGCCATGCCTTTTTCAGGTCGTAGATATTTACCCTGATTACGGTGTCGCCGGCCAGGCCATTCACAATCAAGAGAGGATGGACGGATGTCTCACCAACTAATGACAATGGGAAGCCGTCCATCGCTCGCTCGAACAATTGTTTTTTTGACGGTGGGATACTGATCAGTAACCTGCATGGCGTTTCCGAGAACAACAGAAAATCGTCCCGTTTGCTGCCTTCATACGCCAGACTTGCAAGATTTACGGTGGCTCCGATCCCACCGGAGAATGCGCTCTCAGCCAAAGCCACCCCTAGGCCACCATCTGAAAGGTCATGAATAGAAGCCACAAGACCTTCGCTGACAGCCCGGAACAGTGCCCGGTAAGAGGCTATTGATAACTTGGGATCCATGACCTTGGGGACTTCGTTCCCGACACATCCTTTTGAGGCGTAATACTCCGATGCGCCAAGCTCATCCCGCGTCATACCCAACACATAGATAAGATTACCGGGCTCCTTAAAATCGGCTGTTATCGCTTTTCTAACGTCCGGAACAACTCCAACGGCAGTGAAAAGAACCGTTGGAGGAATGGAGATCTTTGAGCCGCCTATGGAGTAGTCGTTCTTCATGCTGTCTTTACCGGAGATGCAGGGGATGTGGTATGCCATGCAAATGTCATAAAGCGCCTTGTTGGCTCTAACCAATTGAGCAAGCTTGTATTCTCCGTCAGGTGTTTTTTCTGACTGTACTGGGTCGCACCAGCAAAAATTGTCCAGACCCGCCATGTGGTCCGGATTAGCCCCAACTGACACGATGTTTCTGACTGCTTCATCAATTACACAGGCCATCATCCAGTATGTATCGATATCAGAATATCGTGGGGCTATTCCACATCCGATGGCGACCCCAAGGTACCTGTCTAGCATAGGTCTTTGGACAGCAGCGTCAGATGGGCCATCGTTACCAACCCCAATCAGTGGCTTCACCACCGAACCGGCCTGAACTTCGTGATCGTACTGGCGAATCAGCTTCTCCTTGGAGCATACATTCCACCGAGACAAAATACTGAGCAGTTCTCCGTTAAGGTCTTCAGGCAATTCAGCATTTGGCTTAGCATGAACTGGCGGCGTCCACGTGGCCTTGAGGCGCATCTGGGGCACGCCATTGTGCAGGAAACTCAATGGAAGGTAAACAACGGGAGATTCATTCCAATAAACAGTA
>JAMCYH010000092.1 GCA_023474025.1 Deltaproteobacteria bacterium | reverse complement strand
GGCTCTCCCCTGTTGGACAATTTCGTTAGCATGAGGGGATGGCCTCTCAGATCAATTTTGTGCTTGACATTTTTCGGAATCGATGTATCTTGTCAGTAAGTATTACTTACATGGTGGAATACATGTTTTTCGACAAAAAAAAACAGCCTCCAACCGATATTCTGCTACGTGCTGAAAACTCCAACGGAACGCCAATGCCTCCAGGGGGCATTAAACTTATGCAAGCCCTCAGGTTATTACTTCAGGAAAAGAACTTCGATTCTATTACTACTGCGGAAATATCAAGGGTCGCAGGAGTGAATGAAGCCTTGATTTACAGGTATTTTAAAGACAAAAGAGGTCTGCTTCACAAGATTCTAGCCGAGTATTTTAGAGTTCATCTGGCTCAAATAACCAACGACGTACACGAAGCCAAAGGAGCGTTTAGTAGGTTAAGAACGCTGATTAACGGTACGATATCTTTTCACAAAAGGAACGGGGTGTTCTCAAGGATACTCTTGCTCGAGGTAAGAAATCACCCAGCCTACTTTGAAAGTGAAGCTTATGACTTGGCCAAAAAATACTCCAAACTGATTAACGAAATTGTACAACAGGGGATAGCCGACGGCGAAATACGTCACGATATTCCGTTGTCCTGTTTGAGAGACATCATTATCGGTAGCATTGAAAGAGCGTGCATGAGACCGGCTATCTTCGATCAGGAGTTTGATGAGGAATCTTTGGCTGGAAATCTTGCCGAGGCCGTAATTGGAGGTATTAAAAGGCCGACGGATATGCTGCAGACTCAGACCGGGAAGAGACAGGAGTAACCAGGTCTCTTCTGAGAGTTGCGCGTCGCTTTCTTTTCTCAAAATCGCTCAAACCTGCGGGGCCACCGCACTTTTCAGATTAAATCTGAAAGGAACTTTACGTTAAGGAACGAGTCACCATGGACCATACAATTACCGAAACTTCACAAGAGCTTGGAATTTTGAGGGAGGCCGTCCACAGGGCTGCCAAAGAAAAGGTGGCGCCACTTGCTTCATCTATCGATGAGCTTGGGGAATTTAATAGAGATGTTGAAGCCTTGTGCTGGGATCTGGGACTTTTGACACTTGCGCTTCCAGCCGAATTTGGCGGTATGGAAAGAAATACCGGGACGGCCCTATGCATCGCAGTGGAAGAACTTGCGCGATTTTGCGCATCTTCGGCTCTACTGCTTATTATCCAGGCTGTCGGGTCCTATCCAATCGTTCATGGCCTAACCGGAAAGATCAGAGATCGGATACTCGCAAGGATAGGGGAGGAACGTCAACTGGTAGCCTACCTGGTCACGGAACCCGCCGGCGGGTCAGATGTGGCAGGGATAAAGACCACCGCTATAAGAGACGGGGATGAATATGTGCTAAATGGAACCAAGTGCTTCGCCACAAATGGCGGAGTGGCCTCCATTTACTCGGTTTTGGCAAGGACTTCCAAAGAAGGTGGACACATGGGTTTGTCCTTTTTTCTGGTGGAACGAGAACGGACTGGTTTAAAGGTTGGTAGGAAGGAGAATAAGCTCGGTCAGCGTGGGTCCAACACAACAGAGGTTTTTCTCGATGATGTTAGAGTCCCTGCGGCCCATCTTCTTGGTGAAGAAGGTAAGGGTTTTCTCTTAGCAATGAAAGATTTTGACATGTCGAGGCCGGCAGTTGGAGCGCAAGCGCTTGGGATCGCCGAAGGGGCGTTAGATGCGATGGTGAAATACTCGACTGAGCGCCGGACCTTCGGGAAGTTCCTTGCTGAACACCAGATGATTCAGGCCATCATTGCTGACAGCGCTACGCTAATCGAAGCCGGTCGGGGACTCATATACCGGGCCGCGTCTCTGTATGACGAGGGCAAACCTAACACAAAAATCGCTTCCATGGCGAAATGCTTCACAAGTGACGCAGCGATGAAGATTGCCACGGATGCGGTTCAGGTGCTAGGCGGATACGGATACATGAAAGATTTTAATGTCGAACGGATGTTTAGAGACGCAAAGTTAACGCAAATTTTCGAAGGGGCCAATCAGATCCAGAGGATCGTCATTGCCCGGGAGATTCTCAAAGATGCTGGATTGTCAATTTGAGACCTTTGCAGAAATCACAATTTTACAAGATCAGGGAGGTCCGAACATGTTCAAACTTGATGACGAACAGAAAATGATTATCGATACAGTCCAGCGGATAGCTGCGAAGGAAATTGCTCCTAGAGCGGCCGAACTCGATGAAACAGCCGGTTTTCCTCACCACGCCATCGAAGTATTTGCCCAAAACGGTCTACTGACTCCGTTGCTCCCGAATGAATTTGGTGGCGTTCAGTTGAGTTTCCTGGTCTTTTCCATAGTCTTAGAGGAAATTGCCAAAGTTTGCGCATCGTCGGCGTTAGTCCTGATTGCTCAGGCCGATGGGATGTTGCCAATCCTTCACGGTGGGACAGAGGACCTGAAGCGCAGATACTTGGAAAGGCTAGCGGATGATTCTACTCAGTTGACTGCGATTGCAGCGACAGAACCGTCGGCAGGTTCGGACATCCTGTCAATGAGGACCAAGGCGGTACGAAAAGCTGACAAATACATCATAAACGGCCAGAAATGCTTCATAACCAATGGTTCAGTCGCCGATTTCTTTGTGCTTTACGCCTATACTGACCCATCAAAGGGAGCTCGTGGAATCAGCGCTTTTGTCGTAGAGAAAAGTTTCCCCGGCCTGGTGTATGGGAAGAATGAGAACAAAATGGGAATGCGAGGATCGATCAACTCAGAGTTGTTTTTCGAAGACATGGAGGTCCCAGCCGAAAATCTGGTTGGGGTTGAAGGACAGGGGTTCGCCAATCTTATGAAAACTCTCTCAATGAGTAGGCTTTTTTGCGCCTCCCAAGCGGTGGGTATAGCAGACGGAGCCCTTAATCACGCTACGAAATACGCCAGCGAGCGAACTCAATTTTCTAAACCCATAGCCGCTTTGAGTCCAATTCAGTTTATGGTGGCGGACATGGCCGCTGGTGTCGAATCCGCCAGGCTTCTAACTCGTAAAGCGGCCAGCCTGTTCGACGAAGGTGAAGAGAAAAGAGCAGGAGTTTTTGCAGCCATGGCCAAATTCACGGCATCTGACACAGCAATGCGAGTAACTACTGACGCAGTTCAAATCATGGGTGGTTACGGATATATGAAGGACTATCCGGTGGAACGAATGATGAGAGACGCCAAACTAACGCAAATATACACCGGTACAAACCAGATAATGAGGCTGGTGGCTGGAAGGTCCCTGCTGTCCATCTAGTTATGAGCAATTCAGTAGCGGATGAATTTTAAACAGATTTCCATGGATTTTTAGCCGAAAAAGGAGCATGAAAAAAATGGGCAAGCCAATTGATTATTCCATTTTCAGGGAAGTATGGGAAAAGGAATACACTATTGTCAGACAGCTCTACCGGAATTGTTGCAAATGGCCTGACAAGGTTGCAGTTTTCGATCCGTTTAGAAATAAGACGCTAACCTTTAAACAATGGGATGAAGAATCTAACCAATTTGCCAACGCTCTTATCGAAGCAGGCGTCAAGACCTATGATGCGATCATGGGGGATCTCTTCAACACCTATGAGTGGTTCATTATGTTAATGGGCTGCGCAAAGGCCAGGTGCGTATTTTACTCCCAGAATTTCATGCTGCCTGAGGGGCAGGTCTGTAAACTCATGGATGACAGCGAAGTTGTTGCCTTCGTCTATGACGCATCGCTGAAGGATATGGCTCTGAAAGCAATTGATCTGGCCAAAGTTAAACCCAAACTCGTCGTTATGTGCGGCCCCGGCGAGCCGCCGGCCGGTCATGTGAGCTTTGATAAATTCATTGAAGGAAAATCAAAGGAGGCGCCTCCCACAGAAAAGGATGCAGTTTGGGTGGATCCTGTTCTCGGTAATGATTTCATAATAACCACTGGACTGCCTAAGGGCTTTACACTGAATCATGGAATCATTTTCTTCGACAATATGATGAATACCGGATTGCATAAAATTGATGAATTGTGCGTAAGTCTTGCGACAAATCCTCTTTTCCATCGCGGCGGAAATACAACCGGAGTTCTTGCTGCGCTCCATTGCTGTGGTTCCGTGGTTATTATGAAATCATTTGATGAAAACCTCGCACTCGACTATATCGAAAAATACAAAGTGACTCATATGGTAAGCGCTCCTGTTATTTACGAGAGGATGGTCCAGGCCCAAATTGCCAAGCCTCGCAACGTGAGCAGCTTACGTGCCCTTGTTTCCATGGGGGCCCCTCTAGAAAAGGAATCCTGTCTGAGATGTATGAAGGTCCTCTGTCCAGGGGTCTACAACGGATATGGCACCGCTGATCAGCACTGGGTTACAATGTTAAAGCCCTGGGAATTGCCGGAAAGAGCTGGGACCATTGGGCTTCCCATAACGGAAGACATTATCAAGCTCGTGAGGATTGATCTGGGACGTCGCGGAGATCCCAATAACCCGGCCGATGATTGCCCAAAGGACGGGAAGACAGAGGGTGAAATTGCGCTAAGGACCATGCATGGCTGCTATGGATATATTAACAGGCCCTTAGATGAAGCCAAGGGTCTTCCTTACAGGGGATGGCAGCTTCCGGGTGATGTGGGTGTCTGGGACAAGGATGGTTACATAACGATCTCCGGCCGTACAGATGATATGATTATCACAGGGGCGGAAAATGTCCATCCTGTGTTAGTGGAAGAGGCGCTGCGAGATCATCCCGCCGTCATCGAAACCTTCGTCACCGGCGCTCCTAGCAAGGAATGGGGTGAGGCCATCGTCGCCTATGTCGCGGTTAGAGACCCAAGTATTACAGAAAAGGATCTGGATGAATTCTGCAAAACACATCCCAGGCTAGCCAGGTACCAAAGACCAAGATATTACAAATTTGTTGATGTCAAGGAACTGCCTTTCAATCCGGCAGGGAAGAAACTGCATTTTGTCATCAAGGAAAGAGCTAAAAAGGACTTTTCAAATCTTCCTTGATTTTTCAAACTCCGCAGAGGACATCGTAAAGAATGTCTTTGCTGGCGAATACTCGCCCGTTTAGTAACAGAGAGATTTTAGCGCCTAAAAGATGAGGTTGTCATGCCTGTTGAATCTTTGTACAAAACGCTGTTCCTGGATCCCCGTTCGGTTGTTTTTGTTGGCGCCCCACGCAAGAGCGGGCCAGGGTCTCTGAATCCTGTAGATAACCTCAGGTCCTGGGGATACAAGGGAACAATCCATATTGTTCATCCTCATGTGAGCCAAATCGCTGGCGTAAATACTGCGCCTTCCGTTTCGTCATTAAAGGGGCCAGTGGACCTTGGGATTATCGCCACCCCAAGGGACACAATTCCCGGAATTGTGAGAGAGTGCGCTCTCAAAGGTATTAGAGCCCTTATTGTTACGAACCAGGGGTTTGCTGAAGCCGACTCAAAAGGAAAAGAACTCCAACGACAAATGATAGAGGCGGCTTTACCGATGGGGACCAGGATTTTAGGGCCTAATACCCTGGGAGTTTCCAACTCGTTTGACCGTTTTACATCTTCTTTTATGCCCTTGGACCGCGAAGAAGTCCCTGTAGGCGTAGTCTGTCAATCAGGAGTTTTTTTTGTAGGCTCGTCTCAACTTACCGGAGGACTGGGGATAGGAATAGATGTTGGTAATGAGTGCGATATCGGTCTTACTGACGCTATGGAATGGTTGGGGTATGACCAACGGCTTAAGGCGCTTGCGATACATGCTGAAGGAATCTCTGAGGGCAAACGTTTCCTGGATGTTGCCGCTGAGGTGTCTCTAAGAATCCCCATCATAGCTATGAAGACCGGACGCTCACCGTTGGGGGCCTTGGCCGCTAGTTCTCATAGTGGCTCTCTGGCAGGTCACGATCGCATTGTCGCTGCCGTTATGCGAAAGGCCGGAATAATAAGGGTGGACGAAACTCAGGACATGCTCGACCTTGTAGGTGGGTTCCTGCGCTTGCCACCGATGAAGGGGCGTAGAGTAGCCGTCATCACACTGACTGGAGCGGGCGGGATCATACTTTTAGATACCATGAATCTTTGGGGGCTGGTCCCCGCAAAGCTAGACCAGAATTCGCTTGAGACAGTACATGATCTATTTCCACCATGGATGGCTGCGTGTAATCCTATGGATATCTGGCCGGCGTTGATGAAAAACGGCATGCAAAAAGTTTACGGAATTGCGCTTAGAGATGTCCTAAACGATACCAATGTGGATGGTGTTATTTGCCTGGCTTTGGGATTGGATCGTAAGCATCAACGATATTTCAGTTCAGTGGAAGAGATTCAGAATTTGTCGCTGGAATTTTCAAAACCCATTGTAGTATGGGTCTACGGTCCACAAGCAGAGGAAGTTCGATCCCAAATGAACCAACACGGGCGTGCAATGACAGTTCCCAGCTTGGAAAGAGGCGCAAAAGTTCTTGCGAGAATGGCTCAGTACGAAATGTGGCGGCAAAGAACAAAATAGTTTGAAACAAAGTTCCAATTTCCATTCTTGATCCTTGTCGCTTCCTCAAGGCCTCTGACCGCCCGAGTTTTACTATGATTATTGATAGCCATTGTCATATTTTTACAGAGCGTATAGTCCTGAATACGACTGCTAAAACCTCTATGGTGAACAATTTGAGGCTCAAGACAAGGGGAGCCTCTGAGAGATTACGACCGGCGTCGCTGCAAGAGTCTTTAGAAAGAAACGGAATAGCAAAGTGTCTGCTGTTGCCAACCGCGTCACCAGGAAAGGTAGTCAACGAGAATAACAGGTTTATTGAGATAAGCGCTAGGTTCTCATGTCTGTCTACGCTTGCTACTCTGCACCCCATGATGCGACGCCTTGAAGATGAAATCCAGCGTATATTCGATTTTGGAATTGAGGGATTCAAGTTCTCAAGTTTTTCTCAGCGCTTTGATCTATTATCTCCCGAATCGGATGCAATGCTAGCTGAAATTTCAAAATCAGCGAATTCCCGGAACATTAGGCCCAAAGTTGTTTTCGACACTTTCGTTGGAGCAGACATGTATTTTGGAGCAAGACCGGACCATCTTTCGACACCATCAAAATTGTCCCAACTTGTTCATCGGTATCAGGGAATCGATTTCATCTGCGCCCACATGGGAGGGTTACTGGCAGATTTCGATGAAATTAGAGAGGCGCTTTGTCCACTTGATAACCTCTATCTGGATACTTCGAACGCTGCCCATACGCTTAAAGAGGATCAGTTCATAGATTTGTTGAAGATTCATGAAGCTTCGCATATCCTGTTCGGTACCGACTGGCCCTGGTTCCTGCATGAGAAAGAACTGGTCAGGATAGGGTCACTGTTGGTGAATGCAAACTTTTCTGAGTCCGAACAAGCCAGCGTACTTGGGGGAAACGCTAAAGCGCTTTTTGGATTTTGACAAAGTTATTTGAATGAATGTGTTTATTCGGGAGAAAATGTGTGGAATACGCTGTAAGATTTGGAAGTGGGTGGACGCGTGATGGTATCGGATTGATGGGTAAAGGTAAAATATTTATAAGTGGGGATTCGATCAATTTGTCCGGTAGACAGCACACGTCAATAATATTTAAAGCGCTGCTCTGGGTGCTTTCAGCTATGATGGTGGCGAATGTTCTAATAATTTTATGTTCAAAGCTGTTTTCGTCTTCTGCTGGAGGAGTTTACGACATAAGAGTCATAGTGACGGGGAGCTTCGGATTAATATCAGCGGTGATGATAGCCACGCTACTAACAAAGTATTTTGGATCCTCCCCTTACTCATGTAAAATTTCAAAAGATTCTATTGTCGAAGTCAACAGGGAGGGTCGCCGAATTAAATTCAAAACGGTGTCTCAAATAAAATATCAAATGTTTACGGCGTCCTCCGAACAAGAGGCCGAAACCCTCGCTTTTGAATTTAGAAGAGACAATAATGCCGATTCGCAATCCGACAACTAATTTGTAAGCGCTGTATTTACCAAGGACTTCCCCTGCAACTCTTTTTCTTTGATGGAACGTGGCCAAGTTGTGGCGAATCGTTGGTTTTTTGCGGAATTCGGTTCATAATGCTTTATAGATTGAGAAACCTAACCACAAGCAACCGTTAGGAGGGAAACCATGGGAACGAAGAAAATCTTGATGCTGGTAGGGGATTACGTAGAAGACTATGAGGTGATGGTACCTTTTCAGGCCCTGCTGATGCTGGGGTATACGGTTCATGCAGTCTGCCCCGACAAAAAGGCCGGAGACATAGTCAGAACCGCAATCCATGACTTCGAGGGAGATCAGACTTATAGCGAAAAAAGGGGGCACAACTTTACACTTAACGCCACATTCGCCGAAACCAGGGTAGAAGATTACGACGCTCTGGTTATCCCAGGCGGTCGCGCTCCTGAGTACATCAGGTTGAATTCGAAAGCGCTCGACGCTGTTCGTTATTTCGCAAAGGAAAACAAGCCAATTGCCGCTATCTGTCATGGAGCTCAAGTGCTTGCGGCTGCTGGTGTGTTAACCGGCAAAAGCTGTTCGTCCTATCCTGCTGTGGGTCCGGATGTAAACTGCGCCGGCGGTAAATGGGTCGATATTCCCATGGACAAGGCCCACGTAGATGGTAACCTGGTAACAGCGCCTGCCTGGCCGGCGCACCCGGATTGGTTAGCCAGATTCATTAAAGTACTCGGCGCAAAAATTGAAATTTAAAGCGGGACAAATGTCCTGCTTTTACAAACCGCTCAATAAAGAGAAGGGACCAACGAAATCATCATAAGATGAGGCGCTGGTCCCCGATCCGGACGCTCCTCCTGGAACTCATAAGGTGTGTCTTTTAAGCGTGCGCCCTGTGGCCTATTACATAGACTTCGCTTTTCGAGATCCACGATTTGATGATATCTTTGAGTTCCAGGTCTCTAGCTGTTTGGACGAGATTGAGCGTAGCCATTCTAGACACATAGGTTGTGTCTATTCCCATCAATAGAAGCCCATCACGCGTTAGAAAATGGCCGGCCTGGTTCAAAATTTCACGTTCGCAGTCCAAACCGTCGTCTCCCCCATCCCATATCTCGGGATGACATTGGGAATAGTGACTCAGCGCTCCAATACCAGTGGGTACATAAGGAGCGTTGCTAAAGATTAGATCAAACATTCCGTCAAGGTTGGTAAACCAGTCGCTCTTTCGAAACTCTATCCCCGATGCGTGGCTCGCTTCAGCTACTATCCTGGCGTTTTCCAGGAATTCATCGTTCACATCTACGGCAATCACTTTCAAGTTGTGAGTACGAGCGCAATAAACAGCAAGCAGGCCAAGATGGCCAGTCCCCAAATCAAGCACTCGTTGCCCATCATGGGTATAGCGCCTGATTGCCTTTCGAAGTATTAAGCCGGTTGAGTCGAAAATGTGATCGTGAATAAAGCTTACAGCATCTACCTGAAAGTGTAAACCAGCAACAGCCAGTCGTAGCCATCGTAGCCGACACGCCCCACTCAGCGGTTTCCAGAAGGACAACCACAAGTCCAGTTCCGCCGTTTTCATCTGACAGCCTCCACGTAACAAAAATAAGCCATCAAGATCGAAACACTTCTGCGCCTAAACTACTATATATAGAATAGGGAGGCGGCTACTTGGCAGTCTCAAAGATCGTCAGGCGTCGCGCTTCCTCGTTGCCGGAGGAATCAGTTGTCTCAAAAATATCAAAAACTATATTCTAGCCTAACTCCGCATTTTGGATGGGTCAAACATTTTTTTGGGGGATCAACAAAAAAGTTTCGTAAACTCAAGACCATTTGGATCATTGACTCAAAATGTCCTGGGTAAAAGGCCGCCCTGAAACGCATTAACGAACTTCAATTCAAATCTTTCCTGCCATAAATCTTCCTTAGTTCCCCTTTTAAGATTTTTCCAGAGCCAGTTTTTGGGAGTTCCGAAACAAATTCAACATGTCTTGGGACTTTAAATTGAGCAAGACGCTCTTTGCAGTACTTGATTAGTTCCTGTGCGCTAAGTTCCTTCCCGGCCTTCAGGACAACCAGTAACTTGGGAACTTCCCCCCATTTTTCATCAGGGTATGAGATCACAGCGCATTCGAGGACAGCAGGATGCGAGTAAACTACATTTTCGATTTCAACAGAAGCGATGTTCTCTCCTCCACTAATTATGATATCTTTTGCCCTGTCGACTATCAGGATGTATCCTTCAGAGTCCACATTGGCCAGATCACCGGTACGAAAATAGCCATCTCGAATGGCATTTTCGGTTTCCGTCGGGAGTTTCCAGTAGGTCTTCATGACGTTGTCCCCCCTGGCGATGATTTCTCCGACGGTTTTACCATCCCAGGTAACATCATCGCCGTTCGCATCAACCACTCTCAGATCAACACCGACGACTTCAAGACCGGTTCTGGTTAAGTAATTGATCTTAGCTTCTTCAGGTTCATTTTCCAGCGTATCCTTAATGTTTCCGACTGTTAAAAGTGGGCACGTTTCAGTCAAACCGTAACCGGATATGTACCTGCATCCCAAATATTCCATCATTCTTTGGGCATTGGCGGGCGACATTGGGGCTCCCCCCACCATTATCCATTTTAATGACGAAAGGTCATATTTCTCTAGGTCAGGTTCATTTAGAACGAAATTTATCATCGTGGGGACCATCATGCAGGAGGTTATACGTTCTTTCTGGATTGTTTCGAGTACCGCCTTAGGGTTGAATTGTCTTTGCATGATATGTTTTCCACCTTGAAATGTAACTGACCACGCAAAGAACGCGTCCGCCAAATGAAATAGTGGGGCTATATGGTACCAGACCGTAGCGTCTTCAAGCTTAAAGGAAATTATGGTTGTCAAAGCGTTGGCATAAATGTTCCTGTGAGTAAGCACAACTCCCTTGGGTTGACCTGTTGTCCCGCTGGTGTAATAGAGATTCAACATGTCATTCTCATCGGGAGGTTCGTAGCTTACCGGGTTGTTAGGCGCCTGAGCCAGTAAGTCCTCATAGGTATGGGACATCCAGGGTTCATCTGCTTGTCCATCGCAAATGACTAAGGTCTTAACGCCCTTGGCAGCTTGACGAATCCTTTCCACTATCGGCTTGTAATCGGAGTGGAACACCAGGACTTCAGCCTCAGCGTCGTTAAGAATGTAAATGTATTCGTCTGCGGACAACCTGGTATTTAAAGGAAGTAGCGCTCGACCTGACTGCGCCATCCCGAAGTACATTTCCATGTAACGGTGAGTGTTATAGTCCAACATCGCTACACGTCCCCGTTCAGATACACCAAGCCTCGTAATTGTGTGTGTCACCCTGTTGACGCGATCCTGAAGTTCAAGATAGGTAAAACTCAAACCGCCATCTACTACAGCAGTTTTGTTGGGGTACAATTTTACGGCTCGACGCAGTATCCTAACTGGTGACATTGGGACTTGCATGTTTCATTCCTTTCTCATGAAGGTTCTCGAATAGATCAGGCAAGGAGTAAAAAATTCAGGACAAAACCGACGGGATGATTGCCCCAAAGGGGAGACTTTCCAAGAAATCCGATGAAAATTAGTTTAAATAAAAATGGTTTACCAATGATGCCTACACATATAGTTCCCCGTCAAGAAGATTCTTTCAAAAAAAGGGCGTTTGCTCCTAGTAACAAACGCCCTTTTGTCTCATTCACGGCAGTTTTTTATGATACTTGCCGACGCTGACACCTACAATTTCCGGCAAGATCTAATCGAAATCCAGTACCCGTGAGATCCAGGATTCACGACGTTTACCGTGACCCTGATGTTTTTGTGATTTATAGTTTTCATAGTCAGAGCCATGATCGTGATGGTCCCTGTCAGGAAAATGGCGCGCGTCGTCAGAGGATCTTTCGACGAGTTTTTCCAGCTCTCCTCTATCCAACCATATACCACGGCATTTCGGGCAGTAATCAATCTCTATCCCTTGCTTCTCAGAAAGCAAAAGGTTCTCATTACATATCGGACAAAGCATTTTAGCCTCCATGTACAAAGTGTTTTTATGGTTTTGTACTAGACGGATATCCAGCCTCAGGCAGGGCGGCATAGATCCGCCGTGCTGATTTTGATTATGAAAAATCGTTCGGTAATTAAGGATAGTTGAGAAAATGATGCCGGTCTAAATTATACAGACGGAAGTTTTTAACAGAACGGATGTGCTTTTTTGTGCAGAATTTAGGAGATGAAGATAGCCTGGTGGACAATTAGCCAGAAAAATGGCGGATGGCGAGTCACTC
>JAMCYH010000271.1 GCA_023474025.1 Deltaproteobacteria bacterium | reverse complement strand
TGAAGTTCTTTGTCCGGTCAGAGACCCAAGGGGTATGTATGAATTCTAGGGTTTTGTCCCCTAAAGAAATGACCTCACCATCTGCAACAGTTATAAAGCGGTCATCGGCTATACCAAGCATCAGGCCGAGCAATTCTTTGCCCTTGGGAGTGGCTATTACCTTAGCCTCTGAATACTTTTCAAGCACCCAAGGAATTGCGCCGGAATGATCTTGTTCGGCGTGCTGACCAATTACGTAATCTATTTTTGGGACACCAGCCAACCTATGCATGAGCGTTTCAGCAAAAAGCGGATCAACCGAGTCAATTAGAGCCGTTTTTTCAGAACCTTTGATAGTGAACGCGTTATAGCTGGTACCATCCGGTAGCGGAATGAGCGAGTCGAACAAACGTCTATCCCAATCTACGACTCCCACCCAATCCACAGAATCACTGAATCTTCTGGGTTCCATTCTTTATCTCCTTTTTGTGGCACCTTCAAACGTATTACTTCACCTGGAAGCGATCGCAACGTTTTCTTCTAGCTGGCTCAAGGTGTCACAACCAATCACCAGAGCGCTAATTGGTTAAGACAGCGCATAGTGAAGAAAAGGCTCCATGGATTCATACCAGGGAAGTTGGATTGCCATGCCCCTAAAATAGGCCTTCATTCCGATAATTCCCATACCTTTGCTCTGCGCCGTCGGAATGACTCCTTGGATAAAGCTCTTGTAACAAGGTTCGGCGACAAGTTTTCTCTTTTTCTTGCTTGCGCCACCTTTCATTACTGCAACATTTCTGATCATGTGTTTAATATCTTCGGCAACTGGTTGGAACTCGCAATAACTAGAATTGGCACACCTTAAATTGGGTTTTCCGCATCGCCCCTTCTTCCACTCATTGCCACAGGACAGTTGATAGCCGCTTCTGCCGGTGCGTTTGCTTTCAAACCGTCTCGGATAGACATCCTGTCTCCCCCTGAAAAGATCCATCATTTGAGAGTCACCTCGGCAAAGCCGGGGCCTTACCAGTTTTTGGTTACTCTACATGAATTTTGATTGAAGCGGCGTCATGAAATGGCGTCAGAGCCATTACTGAATGCTCTCCATGACAGGGGGTCCAAAAGAATTCGTAAGGAGGGGGTGTTCTCTCCACTTCTTTCCCGTCAACGAGCCAGATTACATTTTCAACTACCATGCGCGGCAGGGCCCTGAATGGTATTCTAATAGACGAATCCGTCTCCACGAACCGGTCACCGTCGTGAGGATTTATTATTTCTATAGCTGGTTTGTCCCTTGTATAAGTATTTAGAGATCTAACAACACTCCTATCGAGAGTCAGCTGTTGCGATTCAGGATTTTTCACAGGCTCCTGAAGTCGAAATCTGCTCAATCCCTGTTCTTTTTCCCGTCTATATATCCATCTAGCATAGGCTGGACCTAAGTAGACATGTTGGTGTCTTGAGCTAGTCGCTATTGTGTTGTCTTCTCGTGGCAACCGATCCGGTACTGGGCGTGTATTCGATTTCATCAAATGAGTGCGGCTTGACCCACCTTCACCTGAGAACTTGTCTTGTAAATTAGATGGCGCCCCTGAATAAATTATATTCAGAATTTCTTTTATTATCGGGCCACAAGATGAAGCGCCTAATGCGTCCCCCGTCGAGGCGCCATTAAAGTTCCCTGCCCAGATCCCAACAACATGTTTCGATGTATAGGCTACAGCCCAGGCATCCCGATAGTTGCTGCTGGTACCTGTTTTAAGGGCTACGGGAAATCCAAAATCAAAATATATTGGGTTCCCAAATGTTAGAATTCTGGCAAGAGGATCTGCTAAAATGTCTGTAATTTGAGAAGTCACTGATTCTGAGAAAATTCGCTCGGAGTGGCCGTGTTGACATGGCTTCATTCTCAGCGACTGAAACATCCCTCCACCAGCCAAACACGCGTAGGCCTGGACCAAGTCATAAAGACGAACCTCAATAGCGCCTATAGAGAGGCCCAGTCCATAGTTTTCAACTGGTCCATGCGCTATTTCCGAAATTAGTCCAAGACGACGCAGGACTGAATAAAAGTCATCGACTTTAACTTGTTGAATCATTTTTATGGCAGGCAAATTTAGGGAGTTTCCCAAAGCTGACCGTAAGCTTACAGGACCGTAAGAAGTCCTGTTTGCGTTTAACGGCATATAATCACCGTTAGCACCCTTGTAATTTCTTAAAGTATCAGGGATTTCTGAAGAATCTGAATATCCTTTCGATAGGGCGAGAGCGTACAAAAAAGGCTTGAGGGTGGAACCGGCCGATCGATAGGAAATTGCTCCACTGTTGTACCCCAGGTTTTCCTCTGTGTAGTTCAGGGAACCAATCATGGCGAGAATTTCTCTGCCCTCAGTTCCAACAACTACTACCGCACACTGAGAAATACCGAGGCGCTGTAGCCTAGAGGCATGAGACTTGAGGACTTTCTCAATCGAGCGTTGAAGATCAAGGTCAAGGGTTGTTCGTATTTCAGGAGAAACCTCCGACCTGTCAATCAAAGTATAATCCACGAAATGGGCCGCTTCATGTGGAAAGTTACGATGGTAAAAGGAAACCATGCATTTCGTGTCCGTATCTTTAATGAAACCAGACGAAAACCTGGTGGATTCGGCCATTTTGCGAACCAGCTTATCGGCATTAGCGAGCAGGGCTTTTCTCCCCGCTGGACGATTAGGATCCAACCTGGTTGGGGCCCTTGGAATAATAGCCAAACAGGCGATTTCACAAACACCGATTAAGCTTAGGTCCTTGCGAAAATAGATTAGAGACGCGATGCCCACTCCCCGAAGTTGCCCCCCCATGGGAACAAGATTGAGATATAGCTCAAGGATCTCTCTCTTCGAGAGTTGATACTCGAGCTTCAGGCTTTCCAAAAATTCGATTGATTTGGAATAATATGTTCGGGGCCTTGGGTTTAATAATGCGTCGACCTGTTGCGAAATTGTCGAAGCGCCAGAGATTTTTCTTCCAGTCTTCAAATTGGTGTAAATTGCACGACCAATAGCTAAAGGATCAAATCCGAGGTGATAAAAAAAATTATGATCTTCAGCCGTTATGACTGCATGAATCAAAATGTCTGGAACATCCTGGATGTTTTTCCAAACATTAAAAAACCCTCTTTCATCTGGAAGATATCGCAAAATGCGGCCATTTCGATCAGTGACGAATCTTGCGGGCTTATTTTTCTCCTGAATCAATTCTTCTTTAAAGTTTGGCGCCTCAAAAGCGACGAAAATCGTCAAAATTGTTCCAAGGATTGATATGACAAATCCGGAAACTAGAATCAGCTTTTTAATATTAAAATAAAGAAACATAGCTACTGGTCGGCGACCGACATATTAAGCCAAATTAGATCAATTATTGCGTCGACTTATTCACAGGAATTGTCAATTGATGGATGATTACCTTTCTTCAGTAATTGTAACAAAAGACTCCTTGAAGTCAACGGGGAAAGTAACTGCATAATGCCAGGAAGGCGAGTGAGTATGCCTGAAACGGTATTTCTGATTTGATCTTATCAATCTGATTAACAGTGGCCTCTGTACGTCCGCGATTAGGACTACGATAAAGTTGAACCTGCGTGTTGTGGAGAAGATCCTCGTTTATTCTGATTGATTTAGAGCAGCTCATTCGCTTATGCCAATGCGCTTTTGTTTTGACCGTCGATGGAATTACCTCCCCTCTCTAGAAAGCCGTGTCGTGAACCCATGAATCTCAGGAGCGTTCGCGTGTTACGGTATGACTGTGGACGCCTGGCGCCAGTCCAGCGGGTTAGACATTAAAGCATCGAGGCGGGTGCTGACAGACATGCCATTGACTTGTCACGTGGTTGTTTCCCTAAGCAGTCCTACGCACAAGATTCTTATTGACCTTGGTCCCTGCGCTGAGTTACCCTTAAAATCTTGGAAAACAGAATCTTTTTCGACAACGTGATCGGTTTTGCGCTCCCTCGCGCCTTGCGGAAGACATCGGGGGCGGAATTAATGGAACCATCCCGTTGCGGGGCGCCGGCCCAAGATAGTAAAAATGGCAAGACCGCCGAATAATTCCGGCTACTAACGTGTTGCATCAATAACAACTGGGACTTACAGACAACTTCGATTGAATGTCTGACCCTTATGGG
Organism: Deltaproteobacteria bacterium; assembly: GCA_023474025.1. GTDB lineage: Bacteria > Desulfobacterota > Desulfomonilia > Desulfomonilales > Desulfomonilaceae > CAJBEZ01. Next base: position 8,116 of record JAMCYH010000271.1, on the reverse strand, counting down.
AGAATTATCATGGTTTCCTCAAGAAATTGGTTGAGGTTGGCTGTGATTTCGATGGTCGCAGTCTGCTGTCTTGCGTTAGAGATTTCAGCATTTGCTGAAGACCTTACAGTCTATGCTTACCGGGATTTTTCCGCTAAAGACGCCTCTCCTGGAAGCTGGGCAATTAGACTCAATTTTAACGCCCCGGTGTTTCCGTCTAATCTGAATCAGGCCCTTACTGTTAGTGTTGATAGGAAAAGGATTGGCTGCGACATCTCTCCTGTGGGTGGCAAGAGTCCCACTCAAGCGTCGCGAGCATTCCGCATAATTCCCCAGAAAATAGATCCAGCGCCAGTAACAATAGTCGTAAAAATCAAGAAAGGCCTGAGTGATGTTCTCGGCGCCAAGCTATTGGCTAGCGCTTTCGTTTACGAATTCCAATCTGTGGAAGAGATTTCGATCAAAAGTCTGGTAACTTATTTTAGATCAATCAAAGATAGGGGTCTCCAAATTCTTGTGTCAAGCTCGGTTTCAGACAAGGATTTCTTCAGGGCCGTTAAAATAATTCCTGAGGCGCCGAACCTCAAAATCAGACGTAAAGATGAAAGTCGATACGAAGTTTCCGGTGATTTTGTCAAGGATCAGAATTACAAGATTCAAATACTTCCAATCGCCACAAATAATGGAACCGCTATTTTCGCTGCAAATGAATTCCAATTTACAGGCCCCGGGTTGAAGCGTGAAATTAGTTTCCAGACCGACCATTCGGTTGTTGAGCTTAGAAGTCGCCAATTCTTCCCTGTGGAACTTTCTGGAGTTTCCAAGGTCCGCTGCGAACTTCAAAAAATCCCAGCGATTTTGATTCCCAAAGTGATTCAAAATTTTAAGGGGACTTTCCATAATTCGGGTAGTGAATCTGAAGCATATGGAAAGAGTTCGAAATCTTGGGAAGAAACATTTCAAAACCTTAGAGTAGATCTCAAAGACAATGATCTTCTTTCTTCGGACTTTCATGAAGACGCCGAAGCTTTCTTTGCCCCCGACGCAGCAGACAAGTCAGTTATTTTTTCTGCGCCCCTGTCTTTCAGGCGATCTCCCGATAAGGGCGGCGCATGGATTGTTAAGTTCTCGAGCGCCGAGACATCGGATGTTTCTCCAGCTATTAGGTTGGTTCAAATAACCGACCTGGCGATAAGCTATAAACAATCGGAAGGGACTTTATTAATTTGGGTGACGTCAATTCATGCCGGCCAACCCGTGTCAGGGGTTAATTTAGGGGTAGTGGCCGACGATGGAAGGACTTTTGCTATTGGAAGAACTGACAAAAACGGCCTGGTCCTGATTAATGATAATGAGAAATTCAGTAGCTTCATCTTTAACCCTGAGAAAAAAGCCGTCTCGAATGCTACAGCATTGGCTTTGAAAAATGTATCATGGTTGATCGCATCCAAAAAGGACGATTACTGCGCAATCCAGATAGGGTCTTTTCAGATAAGGCCAGGGCTTCCAAACACTGAGAAGGATTCGGACCAAACAGATCGATCACGCTCTGGTTATATATTTACTGATCGTGGAATTTATAGGCCCGGAGATGAAGTAAATTTCAAATTCATTTCTCGGATCTTTAAGGACAATAGAATAGAGACCCCGGACCACGCCCTGGTGAAAACCACTATAACAGGGCCTCGAGGTGATGTTTACTACAGTCGTGAACAGGCGCTAAACGAGTTTGGCTCATGCTACGACGCATTGAAACTTGAGACATATTGGCCACTCGGAAATTACACGATAAAAACCGTGTTTAGTGATAACACGGCTGATCAGAAGGGCTTTACCAGGAGCTTCTCTGTACAGGAATATCGTGAAAGCCGCCATTATGTGTCGTTGAACTTTATTCGGGAACAGAAACCACTACCGGGATATGTTGGAATCAAAAGCGAAGAAGAATTCCTGGTCACCGAAGTGACCGGATCCTATTTTGCTGGTGGTCGGGTGCGCCACGGAAAAGTAAGGTGGAAAGCCGAACTGGCGCCGATAACCCACTCCATTGCGGGTTATGAGTCCTATTTTTTCGGGAATCAGGAAGACAAATCGTTGTTCCTCGAATCTGGAGAATCTGTTCTGGATGAGCAGGGGAAACTGTCAATAAGAATTCCTTTAGACTCCCGAATACTCACGGGCATATACGGCATAAAGCTATCGGCGACTGTTGTAGATATTGATGGTCAACCAGCCACAGAAGTAAAATTCTTTAATCCAACCCCCCGTTTTCTCGTTGGAATCGGAACCCATCCGACGCAAGTCCAGGTCGGCTATTCAAATCCTTTACATTTCATTTTGATAGATTCTGAAGGGAAAAAGGTTCCTAAAGCATTAGTTGAATCTACAATTTTACAAAAGCGGTATGTGAACATCAAGAAGAGAGATAGCCAGGGAAACATCAGTGACAGTTGGGAAGAGGGCTGGATAAAAACCTGTTCCAGCACGCTGGAGGTCATTGACGGAAAGGGAACATTTCAGCCCGAACTGGCGGACCCAGGGGACTATCTCGTTTCAATAACTTTTATGAACTCCACTGGTAGATATACGAGCCAGATATTATTTAAGGTTGGTTGGGAGGATTACGAACAATGGGTAAGTGGCCAGAAAGATGTAGCAAGAGGACCGAATGCCAATATTCTTGTATCGTTGAATCAAAAGGATTACGTCCCGAATACACCCATTGAGGCTACTTTTCATACTCCGCGCACAGTCAAGACATGCCTGTTAACCTTGGAAAGATCGGGCATCTTTGATCATCAAGTAGTTGCGGTAAACGGTCAGGATGGAGGAGCTAAGTTCCTTGTTCGTAATGGTTATCAGCCTAACGTTTTCGTGTCGCTTCTGGCGCCTGCGGGTCGAATGGATCTCCCTGTTTATACGAGCCAAACAGACTTGGATATCCCTGCCGTCTTTTCAGGTTACGCCAATGCGTCAGTTAAAACAGACCTGAAAAAATTACGTCTGGGAATTAGCAAAGACGCTTCCGAATTAAAGGCAAAACCGGGCGCAGAGGTCACACTTAACCTCGCCGTCTCCGACCAATCGGGAGCAGGAGTTGTTTCTGAGATCGCTATTTGTGTTGTCAATGAGGCGGTTCTTGCAATGACTGACTTCAATATTCCTGATCTGTCGGCGTTAGGAAAATTCGATCTTCCGCTTTTAGTTAAAACCGGAGACCTTCGATTAGGCTTAGTCAGTCAGGATCTTTTTAAAACTTTTACTACCCGACCGCTAACGGGGGGCGGGGTCGGGAAAGCCCTCATGGGACCGAGTTTTCGCAAAGACTTCCGCCCTGTCGCCTATTATAATCCCGCGGTAGTATCCGATAAAAATGGGAAAGCTTCAGTGACGTTTACTGCGCCAGATTCTCTTACAACCTACAGAATAATTGCTGTGGCCGCGGATAAATCAACTGGATTTGTCTCTGAGGATAGGGTCATGGTAGTGACCAAAGATTTTTACGTAGAACCTTCCTTGCCGCGATTTATGTGCCCAGGTGATGACGCTAGTGTACCAATCAGCGTATTCAACAACACTGCGAATAAGGGGTCTGTTGCACTAAACCTCAACTCATCTGAGAATTTGACTGTAGATCCCACTCACGTGAAGCTCGAATCAGCGAACCATTCCTCAAATACTGTTTATGTCGACACCAAGCTATTGGAGCAATCCGAAAAAACAGTCCTGGAAATTACGGGCATATTCGACGGTCCTGATGGAAAGCTTACGGATGCTGTTAGAAAAACTATTCCCGCACGCGGCCTTTATGCCCCTGTAACTCACTCGACACAGGGAAGCTTCACCGGCGCCGCTGAAATCCCTGTGATTTTCCCCGGATATGTAGAGAAAATGGCTGCAGGGGGGACGGAACGGGCGAGTATGAAGGCGATCTTGACTCTCAGCTTGAGTGACTGGTCAAGAATTACGCCAAGCCTGAAATATCTCATTCGCTATCCATACGGATGCATAGAACAAATAAGCTCGGCGATAATTCCTCTCGTCGGATTGCGAAATTTGATTATATCTGGGCAGGTTTCCGCATTATCGACTGATAACGTTGATGCTTATCTGAAAAACGGTGTCGATAAAATTCTCGGGGCTCAACAGTTAACGGGAGGTTTTTCTTATTGGCCTGGGCAGCTTGATACAACCGTATGGGCCTCGACTTTCGCTACTTTCGCTCTTGTCGAGGCTAAGAAAGCGGGTATGACGGTCCGTGAATCAAATCTGAATTTGGCCGCCAATTTTCTAAAGGACTCTGTATTCAAAAACAATCCTGCTGCGGGTAATCAAAAGAGCCAGACCGATCTGTACTGGACAATCCTTGCGCTTGCTGAACTTGGGGCCATAACTCCACAAGATCTCCAACCGTTTTTCTCAAATTATGAAAAACTTCCCGAAGAATCCAAAGCTGTTTTAATATTGGCTTCAAGAAAGATCAATTACCTCAATGTTGCGCGAGCAAAAGACCTAACAAAGAAGTTGGCTCCTCGTGACAGCGCATTCAAGACGGGTACTTTCTATTCTCCGTGGCGTGAATTGGCTGCATGTTTGATGGCCACCCTGGAAGTTGACGGGCGATCTGGCAAGGCGGATGAATTTGCAGGTAGATTGCTTCGCGGTCTAAACCCTTACGGTCGTTGGATTTCTACCGCTGACACCGGGTGGTGTTTGCTGGCGCTCAGTGAATATTTCAAACAAAAGGAAGTGGCGGTTAATCAAAACAAATCGACGAATCTCTCTCTTGATTGTGGAGACAGCGAACCGAGACAACTGTTACTCAAAGAAACAAGCCTCTCTCTCGAACTCGATCCATTCTCTCTGATCAAAGCCAAAGCTATAAGCGTCCGGTCGGATTCCGATCAACTTGTCAATTACAGTTTATCGCTTTCATACCCTGAGGATCCGACGGCGCATTTCCAAGCGGCTAAAGGGTTGACTCTCCACAAAAAAATCGAGAACCTGAACGGAAAAACAGATATTAGAGTAGGAGATATAGTGCGCATTTCTCTTGAAATCGGGTTCGAGGAAAGCTCTCATAAACGAGCGCAAGGAATTTTGGAATTTCTAGCATTGGAAGATTTCACACCCGCTGGACTTACCCCAATAAACACGGAACTAAAGACCGAAGGGATGGAAGGGGAAACCTTATCTGATGATTCATCAAGTCAGGATCGAGTCTTCGAATTTTATCCATCGTACGTGGAAATTCTGGACGACGGGGTTCGCGTTTTCAAGAATAGTATTTATAGAGGTTTGTATAAGTTCTCTTATTTGGCTAGAGCCGTAACAGCGGGAACATTCTGGATGCGGGGATCAAGAATCTCGGCTATGTACGATCCCGATATTAACGCCTCGATTCCCGGCGAACACATAAGAGTACTTGAATCTGATCGCTAAGCATAGCTTGATCAGCGCCTGATGATGTCTCTATCTCCGATTTGGACGACCGACCTCAAGATCACAAGATTATGGATCAGGCGAGGCGCTACATTTTTGGACCTAAGTGTCTGGCTGTGATACTGTCATGCGTGAGGCGAATGAATGACTACCGCCTTTGACTTCAACTATATGTAAGGGGCCATCAGTGTCAAAAAGAATGTGGATATTGGGGCTGACAGGTTTTTTGGCTCTAGCCGGCAGCGCTATGCTCTCAAATTATATGTATAAAGACAGAGCGCTCATAACGGTGGTTCTGGATGGAAACATCACAGAAGCCAGGCGCCTCCTTGAACAGGGGTGCAATGTTAACATAAAATTAAATAACGGCACAACTGCGCTTATGGCCGCCTCCAGTAAGGGCTATGACGCCATTGCAAGACTGCTCCTGCAATATGGCGCAGATGTTAACGACAAGTGCGACAAGGGAGTTACAGCTTTGATAGACGCTGTTTCGTTGGATCACCCCGAGACAGCCCAAATTTTGCTCGCCGCCAATGCGGACCCAAATGTGCGTGATAAATCTGGAATGACACCTATGATGGAAGCTGCTGCGGTAGGAGATGTTCAATCTGTTAAACTCCTCCTGAGCCATGGGGCAAGGTTGAACGAAAAGGGTCCTAAGGGACTCAGCGAGTTGATGTTGGCATGTCGTTACGGGAAAGTTGAGGCTATCAAGACACTTCTGGAAAACGGAGCTAACGTTAACGCGAAGGACGATCAGGGATTTACCCCTCTGATGCACGGGATAGTTCAGGGATCAGCGCCTCTGCCGGAATTGCTTGTAAAGAGCGGCGCGGACGTTAACGCAAAAGATAACGCTGGCGGCACTGCGCTCATGATAGCCTCTTATGAAGGTAAGATAGATGTTGTTAAGATGCTCCTCGAAAACGGAGCCGATCCTAACGTCATTGAAAAATCCGGTAAGACTGCCCTCTCAATAGCAAAATTGAAAAACAACAGGGAAGTGATAGATATACTGGAGTCATCTAGGGACACGTCCAGATAGGTAATCGGGATAACATGAAGGTTGGTTCTGAGGGAAGGACCTGCACACTCTGGAAACCATTAATACCATAGATACCCGGCAATATTTTGCGCTCCCCCTTTACGCTTCCCCCGTAATGAAACCGGGAACTGAATTTATCTCCTAGAAATAGAAATTGAATTGCCCCTATCGTAAGTGTAAGTTAAGTATCCTTATACTATTTTTTGTCATTGATAAATATGGCGTATGAACCACGCTCCTCTTCCATCTGTCCATCTGTACTGTTTCCCAATGGGAGGCGTTCTCAATGCACGATCAAGACAAAACCAGAGATCAGCTTATTGAAGAATTGAATGAGACGCGGCGCAAACTTGCTGAAGCGCAGGTTAATCAGCATTCTTCGAGAGAAGCCGAACAACATGCCCTTGAGAATGAACACCGCCTACGCCTGGCCTTGGACGCTGCTCATGTTGTGGTTTGGGATTGGGATTTGAAAACCGGCCAGGCTATCTGGGAGGAAACTTACACGCGTATTTTGGGATATGAGCCGAATGACCTGGATCCTGGCGTTCGAACATGGAAAAGACTCATCCATCCGGACGATTGGGGAAAAGTGTCTGAACCTTTGAATGGGCATCTCTCAGGACGACTTCCTTCTTTCGAGGCCGAATATAGGATTCGGAACAAATCCGGACAATGGATTTGGATTCAATCCCGAGGCAAGGTGGTGGAACATGCCAAGGACGCTAAACCACTGAGAATGCGTGGAACTACAATCGATGTAACAGAACTTAGGCGGGTCACAGAGAAACTTAAGAGGAAAGCAGAGGAACAGGACCTTCTTCTGAATACCATAGATACTCAGATCTGGTATCTCACCGATCCGAAGACATACGGACTGGTAAACCAGTCTCGCGCCGATTTTCTTGGAAAACATCGTGAAGAAATTGAAGGCAAACAGCTTGATGATTTCTTTGGCCACGATGTGGCCGCTGTTTGTGAGGTCGGTAACGCTGAAGTTTTCCAAACCAGGCGTGCTGTTTATACTGAAGAATGGATCCCGAATGCGGCGGGAGAACCAAGATTAATATCAATCACAAAAACTCCAAAGCTCGATGAACATGGCGCCGTAGAATATGTTGTATGTTCCGGCACAGACATTACCGAATGTAAACAGTTAGAAGAGGCCCTACGGGAGAGCGAGCAGACCCTAAACAGGATTTTGACGGCTTCTCCGGTCGGGATCGCTTTTGTGACTTCAGATAGAAAATTAAAGTGGGCCAATAAAACTTTCCTTGAGCTTTTCGGGCATGACACGGCAGAAGAGGTCAAGGACTTACCAGTCAACCTGTTTTATGCGTCTGAAGAGGAATTTAATAGAGTTGGAAGCCTAATTTCCTCGTTTTGCCCCAAAGGCGAGCCCGCTGTCACGGACACGATCTATGTACGGAAAAACGGGGAAACCTTTGAAGCTCATCTTCGTGTCAATCCTTTTGATCCGTCAGATATCACCAAAGGGTTCGTTTCGACTGTTCAGGACATAAGCGACAGGAAAAAGGTGGAGCGTGAACTTCAGGCCAGTAAGGCTCAATTTGAAGCCTTCATGGAGAATGCGCCTGTAGCGGCTTTTATTAAAGATGAAGAAGGCCGTTATGTGTATGCCAATAG
>JAMCYH010000009.1 GCA_023474025.1 Deltaproteobacteria bacterium | reverse complement strand
CAATATATTCATTACCTGGCCGGTGTGCTTGCCACAGCGATGACTGCTCAACCCAAAGTAAGTCTGCTGGTCGATTTCGGGACCAATTCCGAGATCGCCCTGTGGGATGGCTCTGTCCTGTGGGTAACGTCTGCTGCCGGGGGGCCTGCATTTGAGGGCTCTGGTTTGAGTTGTGGAATGCCTGCTGCGCCAGGAGCAATTTATCAAATCGAACAGAAGGAGCACTCGCAAGATTTTACCTTTCAGGTTTTAGCTGGTGTTAACCCAAAAGGTCTCTGCGGTTCGGGCCTGGTCGATCTGATTGCCTGTCTGCTCCGTACCGGGGCCCTGGACAGGAAGGGAAAATTGACGGGCGAGATGGCCATTGATGGATTCCTCCTGCTGAAAGGTAGTCGGGACATTGTAGTGACAAATAAGGACGTCGATATCTTTCAGCGTGCGAAGGCGGCCATTGGAGCTGGAATCCGGCTTTTGCTCAAGTCTGCCGGCATGACTACGAAAAACCTGGGGCGAGTTTATGTCAGCGGCGTCTTCGGGCGTTTGTTGAATATCAGAAATGCCCAGAATATCGGCCTTCTTCCTGGAGTTGGAGCTCACTCGATTGAGTTATGCGGCAACACTGCCCTAGCCGGCTGCGAAATGCTTCTCGCTTCGCCCGACCAGTTGCTTGAGTTGGAATCCGTAAGAAAAAAAGCCCGTGTGATCAATATGTCGAATCATTCGGAATTCGAAGAACTCTTTCTGGAAAACCTTTATGTGAAGCCCATGGAGACAGACTGAATTATGGACCGAGCGTTAATCGACGAAAAGGAACAGCACGAGGCTTTCATAAAAGCCGCTCAATATATATCCCGGCTTACCACCCAACAGGATGTTTATGAACACCTGGCAGGAGTGATGGTGAACTTTTTCAAATCGGACTGGGTGGCCTTTGCTCATCAGGCGCCGACAGGAGAGATTGCCATACACCACTGCACTGTTTCTGATCAGGTTCTTCAGGATGGCGTTTGCACAGTGAAATCAAGGGGAATTATATCGAGTGTTTTAGGTAGTGGGTTTCTGGACATGCAAGTCCTGGAGATACCCGACCCTTATGTGACTGTTTTCCTGCCGATCCACAAGGGGGGGGAGACAGAAAATGTCATGCTGATCGGTTATAAGACTGAGGCTGCTTTGCCCAAAGATCTTTTAAATCTTTTTCTGGCAGTCGCTGGATTAGCCGAGACGGCTATTGAAAGGCTGGCTTCCGAAGAAGAACTCAAAAGCCATCGTCATCATCTGGAAGAACTCGTAAGAGAGCGCACTGCGGAAATTGCTACGAAAAACTCCAGATTGACAGAAGAGATCGCTGAGCGTAAACAAGCAGAGGATGCGCTACGCAGAAGTGAGGACCAATTCCGTCTCCTGCTAAATTCCACCGCCGAAGCGATATACGGCGTCGACCTGAATGGCGACTGCACGTTCTGCAACGCCAGATGCCTCAATTTGCTTGGATACAAAGAGCCTGACGAATTGGTCGGGAAAAATATACATCGGCAAATCCACCACAAGCGCCCGGACGGAACCCCGTTTCCCGAGGAGGAATGCCGGATGACTCTGACGCTAGGTCAGGTGGAAGGGGCACACGCAGACGACGAGGTGTTCTGGCGGGCCGATGGAGCGTGTTTTCCGGCCGAATATTGGTCGTATCCCCTCAGACTGGACGGCGTAAGAGTGGGCGCCGTTGTGACTTTTTTGGACATCACAGAGCGTAAGCTAGCGGAACAGAAACTTCGGGAGAGCGAAGAACGCAATCGAAAGTTGGTGGAGTTCCTTCCAAAAATGATAGGCGTCCATGTCAAACAGAAGTGGATCTACATGAACCCGGCGGGCCTGAAACTCCTCGGAGCCAGGAGCGAAGGAGAACTGGTCGGCAGGGAAATCCAGGAAATAGTCAGTCCGGAGTTTCGAGATCTCGTAAAATCAAGAATGGAACAAGTTCAGGAAAAGGGGTCGTCAGTCCCGGAGATCGAGCAGGAATTTATCAGACTGGACGGCGTAAGAGTGGACGTGAGCGTGTCGTCGGTTCCAATCGACTATCAGGGAGAGCCCGGGATTCTCATGTTTGCCGAAGACATCTCCGCAAGGAAAAGGGCTGAAGAGGAATTACGACGATCTCATGCGGAACTCGAACGTTCCAACGCAGAGTTACAACAGTTCGCGTATGTCGCCTCACATGATCTGCAGGAACCATTACGAATGGTGTCAAGCTATATGGGGCTCATTGAACGTCGCTACAAGGGACGACTCGACGCAGAGGCAGATGATTTTATAGGGTACGCGATTGACGGCGCCAAGCGCATGAGGATGCTTATTAATGACCTTTTGGAATATTCCCGGGTGGGGACTCACGGTAAAGCTTTTGGACCTGTTGACTGTGAAACATTGTTAAGTCGGGTCCTCGACCATCTTCAACTGTTGATTGAGGACAGCGGCGCCACGGTAACTCATGACCATCTTCCTGTGGTGATTGGCGATAGCGCCCAACTCATGCGGCTATTCCAGAACCTTATCCATAACTCGTTGAAATTTAAAAATGATTCTCCCCCATTGATCCATGTCTCCGCCGAACAATGTTACGGGAATTGGCGCTTTTCTTTCCGTGACAATGGTATTGGAATTGATCCACAATATGCGGATCGAATATTCGTAATATTCCAGAGGCTGCACAATAGAGATGAATATCCGGGAACAGGCATAGGCCTGGCTATTTGCAAGAAGATCGTTGAGAGACACGGGGGACGCGTCTGGTTTCAATCAGAGCAGGGCAAGGGAGCCACCTTCTTTTTCACAATCCCCGGACAGGGTTTGTAATTCTAAACAATGAGGCTGAAATGCTGGAAGATCGGCTGACAATTCTGCTGATAGAGGACAATCCCGTCGATACCCGTCTGATTAGGGAAATGTGCCTGGATTGCGAGACCATTGATCTGGACATCCAGTGTGAATCCCGTCTAGCTTCAGGATTAGCCCGTCTTGGAAAAGGAGGGGTCAGCGGTGTCCTTCTGGATCTGAATTTGCCCGATAGCCTGGGGATTGAAACGTTAACCCGTGTTGACACAGAGTTTCCTGAAATTCCAATTATCGTGCTTACTGGCCAGGAAGACCAAATGATAGCTGTAGAGGCTTTAAAGCAGGGAGCGCAGGATTATCTGGTCAAAGGCCTGGTAGATGGAAACCAGTTGGTTAGGTCCATACGTTACGCCATAGAGCGCAAACGAATGGCGGTAGACCTGACCAGGGCGCGTGACGAACTCGAAAAACGCGTCGAGGAACGCACGGCCGAACTATCAATAACCAACAGGGAACTCGAGAAGCAAATCATGGAGCGAAGGCTGGCCGCTGAAGAGCTGAAGAAAAGTGAGGAACGTTTCAGGGCCATCTTTGAAGGCGCTAACGACTTCATATTCATCAAGGATCTCTCATTGAGATATACACACATCAATCCTGCCACGGCAAAACTTTTTGGTGTAACTGCATCCGAAATGTTGGGAAAAACTGCTGAGGACATCCTTAATAGGGAAGTGGCTCAATATATTAGAGAGGTCGACCTCCGCGTTTTAAGGGGAGAATCGATTGAAGAGATAAGCACCAGAGAAATCAAGGGCGTGTCCATGACTCTCCATGAAATCAGAGTACCCATGCATGACGGTTCAGGAGAGATCATAGGGCTTTGTGGAATATCTCGAGACGTAACTGATCTAAACAGCCTGCAGGATACGCAAAAGTTCGCGTCGCAGGAATATCGTTCAGAAATTATGAGGGAGGTTCTTAAACAGGCTGCATTTGCAGCGTCAGGTAAAAGTGTGGTCCTGCTTTTGGGTGAGAGTGGAGTAGGTAAAGATTATCTAGCTAAATACATACACAAACGATCTAACTATTCTTCCGGATCATATTACTCCATAAATTGCGCGGCTGTTCCACTGGAGCTAGCGGAATCCGAGCTTTTTGGCCATGAGGCCGGAGCATTTACCGGCGCCGGTAGGCGAAAGCGTGGTCTTTTAGAACTGGCTGAGGGGGGAACCCTTTTATTGAACGAAGTCGGAGAGCTTTCCCCTGCCCTCCAGGCAAAATTTCTGACCTTTCTCGACACAAGAACATTTACTCGAGTGGGCGGGCAACAAAACATAAGGGTCAATGCGCGCATTCTTGCGGCGACCAACAGAGACCTCCAACATGAGATCTCGATCGGCCGTTTTCGGGCTGATCTCTATTACCGTTTGAATGTGTTCTCAATAAGAGTCCCACCGCTTAGAGAACACCTCGAAGATCTGGCGATTCTTGTTCCAGAGTTGCTTTCGAGCTTGGCCAAAGAACTGCAAATGAGCTTTTCACCGGAATTGGCGCCCGGAGAAATGGCTAAACTTTACAATTATCACTGGCCTGGAAACATCAGGGAACTTAGAAACGTCCTGGAACGGGCGGTAATTCTTTCAGGTGGGGGAACCATAAAGGTGGACATTGAGGGCTCTAACACTCGAGATCCGGCTCCATCTTCCTCCAGGGTCTTAAATATTGTCGATACTTCGACTCTAGCCGATTCTATGGAGAATTTGAGTAGGGCCATGATCGAGGAAGCTCTTACGCGTTCAAAAGGTAGAAAGGAGTTGGCCGCGTCTTATCTGGGGATTTCCCGTTACACATTGCGGCGCTGGATACACAAGCTCGGAATTAATGTGCGAAAATGACACTTTATCTTTTTAAACTATGTGCCGGATTCGCACATCGGAAGATTGGCATAATTAAAGAATAAGATCGTTAGCTCAAATAATAGGGGCGAATCTGCAACATTTTCTATTATTGATTAAAATACTCATATTCTTTAATTATTTTTCATAGGATGCCCCAATCCAAAAATACAGTCTTTTAACTAATCGTTATTGCAAGCTTTTTCGTAAATATCCACGCACATCTCGTATTTGGTACGTAAATTGCTCTGCCAAAATATAATAGATCAAGATCCTAGAATTCGGGAGTTTTGTATTAGTGTTTTTTCGCGTAAATCTGGGGAATTCTAGCAAAAAAACTTTCCTGTTACTTTTCTAAACAGGAAGGGCTCGTGTGGCTAGGGGTTACCACACGACAGTTTGTCAATATCTCAGAATCAAAACATGTCCAAGTGAGTCAGGCAAGGAATCATAACTAATTGTCTTTACTGGAAACCTAAGGCCAGGTCAATTAATTGGATGATAAAGGCGACATAATGAAATTGGATGGGGCGCCGTTCACGTATGACGATGCCTTCTCGGCTCTTGTTGAAGCTGGATATGAACTGGTTGAAAGCGATTTTGACGAGATGACTTTCAAGAAATGGCGGCAAAAGGCGATCGATTGTATCTCGTCACTATTGGGCCCTGATCACCCATACGCCCGTTCTTTTTCAGAACATGTGCGTCGCCATGATCCAAACAATCTTTTCCTGGGCAGAGGCTTGATTGACGCTACCAGACAGGATGTGTTGACCAAGATGAAACGACCAGGAAAGGAATCGAGAAGGCAGGAAAGGTTGCTGAACCCGTAGACTTGCCCAATGAAGATTTTCACATAGAGCAAAACATATGTATTTGATGATTTCGAAAACCGGGCAGCGACTATAAGGATTAACCTTTGGAGTTAGAAAAGCATCCAACTGAACTAATGGGACATCCTATGAAAAATAATATTAATTACTTTCGGACACTTGTGTTACTGGGCATAATCATTTTAACTCCGTCTCTCCTTCGATCTGAAGAGATGACCGCAACGGTCCCCGAGCAGGTTTACCGACTGATTGCACAGATCTCGGACATTGAGGCGCTTAAATGCAATATCCAGGAATCCTATCGTACGGAGAGACAAATTCTTGAGGTAGCCTTTCCTTCTGCGCAATCCCGGAATTACTCGACCAGGTTGGACTGTGAACTGGTCGATCGGGTTTTTGGATATCTTGCCAATACTCCGGAACATGAAAGGTTTATCAAAGCCTACCAATCCATAGTTCGTAAGTCGAATTACAGGGAATTTTGTACTGGTGACCTTTTTGCTGAATATATGAAACTTTTACAATCGGGGCAGGCAAGATTAATTGGTGAGTTGGAGCGATATCTTAAAAACGCCCATCGTCTTGAAATAAATGAATCTATTATCGGGAAAGTTTTGCCCGAAGCGCCCCCGCGAGCCCAGCCGGTTACAGCGCCAATTCCAGGAACGCTTAGAGCGCTCAACTAGGGCATCACACATTCGATGAACACTATTTCGAGCTACCTGGTGGTTCTTTGTCACAGTTTGGCGCTATAATGCAGGCTTTCCGAATCAAGGAATTTACGGAAATTCCGCTCTCCGCCTCAAGCAGGTTCCTGAGCTATAATCGTAAAAATATGGTGAGCATTCTGAGTCAAAAGGGGCTACTTTGCTTAGGGTTACGTAAGCTCAGTAGTTAAGAAGCATCCTTCAAAAATTGAAATCGAAAATGTTATGTTATATTGTTATACTCTAAAGCCTTTGAGGGAATAATACTTGGGCAAGAATGCGGAGACCACATTTTGAATACAGCCCTCTGGCCTTTGGCCATCTATTTTTTTGCTGCGATCGCTATTGCAATTATTATGGTCGGGCTCTCTTATTTGCTTGGGGAAAGTCACAAAGAGAGAACTACCGGTGACCCTTACGAGTCTGGGATGGTTGTTACCGGTTCGGCTCATGTTCGTTTCAACGCCACTTTTTACCTAATAGCAGTTTTCTTTGTGATTTTTGATCTAGAAACTCTTTTCATCATTTCATGGGCAGTAGCTGCTCGTGAGTTGGGTTGGGTTGGTTATCTGGAAATTTTAGTTTTCATAATTGTTCTCGCTATTTCACTTATGTATTTGTGGCGTTCTGGGGCACTGGAACTACGGGGGAATAAAAGGGCCGCACAAAGATAATGCAGTGGCTTTTAGTCAGCAACCGACCACCTTGTAGCTGTTGGGAAAAATTGATGATTATTTAGGGTAATTCCACGGAGACGAAACGATTGTCATGCGTTGGACCTTGACAAAACCTCACTCAGATTCACGGTCATCAAAAACTGATGCCGTTGAAGACGCCGTTCGCTCAAGTGTGCTTTTCACCAAGGCTCAGGATTTAATCGCCTGGGGTCGTAAATATTCGATCTGGCCTTTTAATTTTGGTTTGTCATGTTGTTATGTCGAGATGGCTACTGCGTTTACAAGCAGGTACGATGTCGCGCGCTTTGGGGCGGAAGTGCTTCGAGGAACCCCTCGAGAAGCTGATCTCATGGTTATAGCTGGCACTGTCTTCATAAAAATGGCCCCTATAATCAGACGAATGTATCAGCAAATGATGGAGCCTCGGTGGGTAATTTCCATGGGTTCCTGCGCCAACTCCGGCGGAATGTATGATATTTACAGCGTAGTTCAGGGCGTGGACAAATTCCTCCCTGTAGATGTTTATGTGCCTGGATGTCCCCCTCGGCCTGACGCATTCCTCGAAGGTTTAACTCTCCTTCAGGAAATGGTGGGCAATGAACGAAGGCCTCTGAGCAGATTTGCAGGTCCTCAAAATATTATCCGTCCCCCTAGACCATCCATGAGAGACCTTAAGGCCTGCAGCAGAAGGCAGGTCACCACGTTGCCATCCCCGGATGAACTTTAGGAGATATTTACCAAATCTCATGGACCTCACTACCGACATTCTCCAGGACTTACAGAATCTATTTGGTGAATGGATCCTTTCTGACCAAACTACGAAGGATGATATTCCAACCGTTTGGGTCACCCCTCAAAAAGTTCATGAAATTTTGTCTTATCTAAAGACCGGCATTTCTAAACCTTACAGGATGCTTTACGACGTGACCGCCATTGACGAGCGGCTTCGTTCACACAGGAAGGGTCAGCCAGGCAGTGAATTTACCATCGTCTATCATTTGCTGTCTTTTGACCGAAATTCGGATATTCGCGTCAAAACCCCTCTGAGAGGCGAAAATCCTTCAATCTTGAGTATTGTCGATATCTGGCAATCCGCTAACTGGTATGAACGTGAAATCTGGGACATGTTCGGCATAAAGTTCGAAGGTCACCCTCACCTCAGACGAATTCTCATGCCACCATCCTGGAATGGGCACCCCTTGCGTAAGGAACACCCGGCTAGAGCCACAGAAATGGGACCTTTCCAACTCCCGGAAGAAAAAGCGGAGTCTCTGGAAAAAGATTTGCAGTTCAATCCCGAAGAATGGGGGATGAAATCCGAAGGTCAAGACACCGATCTCATGTTTCTGAACTTCGGTCCACAGCACCCCGGGACTCATGGGCTCCTTCGGATAATACTTGCTCTTGATGGGGAGGAGATAGCTGATGCGGTGATGGATATCGGGTACCACCACCGGGGGGCGGAAAAGATGGCGGAACGCCAATCCTGGCACACATTCATACCTTACACGGACAGGATAGACTACCTTGGCGGCGTTATGAATAATTTCGCCTATGTTCAGGCAGCAGAGAGTCTTGCCGGAATTCAAGTCCCCGAAAAAGCGCAAATGATCCGAATCATGATGGCTGAATTTTTTCGAATTTCTAGCCACTTGGTATGGTACGGCACGTTTGCTCAGGATCTAGGAGCTATGTCTCCGGTATTTTACATGTTCAACGATAGAGAACGTGTTTTTGAAATAGTTTCAGCGATAACCGGCGGACGTATGCATCCGGCCTGGTTTAGAATCGGCGGGGTGTCACAGGACCTTCCCAAGGGATGGGATAGACTGGTCAGTGAATTCATCGAATACTTTCCTGCACGGCTGGCAGAATATGACAAGTTGGTCATGCAAAATCCGATATTCAAAGCTCGGACCCAAGGAGTCGGAACATACACTCTGGATGACGCGATAGAATGGGGAGTAACCGGCCCCGGATTACGAGCCTGCGGACTTGATTGGGATTTTCGTAAAAAAAGACCCTATTCAGGTTATGATCAACTGGAATTTGATGTTCCTGTCGCAAGCAAGGGAGATTGTTATGACAGGGCTGTTGTCAGAGTAGAAGAGTTGCGACAGAGCCTAAGGATCATAAGACAATGTCTGAAAAATATGCCGGAAGGACCTTACAAATCTGATCATCCTCTGGCTACCCCACCTCTTAAAGAACATACTATGAAAGATATCGAGACACTTATAACGCACTTTCTCAGCGTTAGTTGGGGGCCTGTGGTCAAACCCGGCGAGTCTTTTTCCAGGATCGAAGCGACCAAAGGCGCAAATAGCTATTATTTGATAAGTGATGGTAACACAATGGCTTATCGAACGCGAATACGTACTCCGTCATTCGCCCATCTTCAGATGGTGCCCTATATTTCCAAAGGGTTAACAATTGCGGACCTTATTGCGATTCTGGGGAGTGTCGATTACGTGCTGGCTGACGTGGATCGGTAATATCAATAATGCTATCTGATGAAATAAAATCCGAAATTCAGTGCGGATTGAATTCATGTCCCACTGACCGTTGCGCAATCCTGGAGGCCCTTCAAACTGTTCAGCGGTCTCATGGATGGATCTCTGACGAACAGCTCAGGGAAGTAGCTGAATTCCTGAATTTGACCGTTGAAGAAGTGGATGGGGTCGCAACTTTTTATAACCGGATTTACCGACGGCCGGTAGGGCGGCACATAATTCTTGTATGTGACAGCGTGAGTTGCTGGATAATGGGATTTGAAAACATTCTCGATTATATCAGGAAACGGCTTGGCATAGATTTCGGCGAAACAACGCACGATGGCCGCTTCACTTTATTGCCTATCCAATGTCTCGGAGCATGTGAACAGGCCCCCGCAATCATGATCGACGGGCAATTGTACGGTTACCTGGACCGGGATAAAATCGAAGCTATACTTCGGAGTTACGAATAGAGAATCTATAAATGGAGCGACCTCTAACTAAACACATTACAATTGGCGGAGGCCCACTTAACCTGTCCGAATATGAGAAAGTCGGTGGTTATGAAGCCTGCCGAAAATCTCTCAGGACTCTGACCCCTGACAATATTTTGCAACTGGTGAAAGATTCGAACCTTAGGGGGAGAGGCGGCGCTGGTTTCCCAACCGGCCTTAAATGGTGTTCCATGCCCTCCTTACAAAACAGTCCCAGACCTCGATATCTGATAGCTGATGCGGACGAAATGGAACCAGGAGCATTTAAAGATCGTATATTGATGGAAGGAAACCCTCATCAACTGATTGAGGGACTGATAATCTCCGCTTACTCAGTGGATACTGAAATTGGTTACATCTTTATACGATCTGAATATACTCTAGCCGCTAAACGTATCAAAAAGGCTATCGAGGAAGCGTATGAAAAAGGTTATCTAGGATTCAACATTTTGGGATCGGGCTTTAATTTTGAACTTAGGCTACACGTTAGTTCGGGCAGATATATCTGTGGCGAGGGGACTGCGCTGGCCAATTCTATTGAAGGTAATCGGGCTGTTCCACGGCACAAGGTTCCACGCCAGACAGAGTCAGGCCTTTGGGGCATGCCTACACTGCTAAACAATGTTGAAACCCTTTGTAACATACCCCACATCATTAATAATGGCGCAGTATGGTTCAAGAATCTGAGCAAATGTAAAGATGGCGGGACGAAAATCTTTGGTGTTAGCGGAAAAGTTAAGAAGCCCGGGGCCTGGGAGCTTCCTATGGGAACAACCATCAGGGAAATCCTCGAAGAACATGCCGGAGGCATGCTAGACGGATTAAAATTTCGTGGAACACTTCCAGGTGGAGCTTCTACAGATTTCCTCGTGGAACAACATTTGGACGTTCCGATGGATTACGATTCGGTTCAAAAGGCAGGGAGCCGTTTTGGCACAGGCACGATGATCGTGTTGGACGACCATACATGTCCAGTAGGAATGGTTCACAATCTGGAGAGTTTTTTTGCGAGAGAATCGTGTGGATGGTGTACTCCATGCCGGGAGGGATTGCCTTGGACAGCCAAGATCCTCAAAGCGATTGAAGAGGGAAAAGGCGAACCCGGCGATATTGAGATACTTGAATTTCACATACGAGCGCTCGGTCCTGGTAGAACTTTTTGCGCATTAGCTCCTGGCGCAATGGAGCCCCTGCGAAGCGCATTAAAATTTTTCAGGGAAGACTTTGATACACACATCAGAGATAAGCGGTGTCCGTGGAGATAAGGGATGGCCACAATTTTTATAGATAATATTCCCTACCAGGTTCAAGACGGACAAAATCTTCTTAGCGCATGTCTTTCCCTGGGTTTCAATATCCCTTATTTTTGCTGGCATCCCGCTATGCACGCAGTGGGCGCGTGCCGGATGTGCGCCGTAAAGCAATTTCGGGATGAGAACGACACCCGTGGTTCAATCGTCATGTCGTGCATGACTCCTGCTACCGATGGAACAAGAATTTCAATTGAGGATGATGACGTCCGGGAGTTTCGGGCAGGCGTAATCGAATTTCTCATGATTAATCATCCTCACGATTGCCCGGTATGTGATGAGGGTGGGGAATGTCATCTCCAAGACATGACTGTAATGTCGGGACATGTTTATCGTAGATATCGTTTCAAGAAGCGGACATATCTAAACCAGAATTTAGGACCATTCATCAACCACGAGATGAACCGCTGCATTCAGTGTTACAGATGTGTCAGATTTTACAGAGACTATTGCGGCGGAAGAGATTTTAATGTTTTCGGGGCGCATGAGAGAATCTATTTTGGTAGGTGCGCTGACGGAACACTTGAAAACGAATTCAGCGGAAATCTGGTTGAAGTTTGCCCGACTGGCGTCTTCACGGACAAAACCCTTAGAAAACATTATACCCGAAAGTGGGATTTACAGACTGCGCCTTCAGTTTGTCCTCACTGCGGGCTCGGGTGCAACACGATCGTTGGTGAAAGATATGGCTCGGTTCGCAGGATACTTAATAGATACAATCATGAGGTAAACGGTTATTTTCTATGTGATCGTGGTCGTTTTGGATATGAGTTTGTCAATGGCTCCAATCGTGTGCTGCAACCTATCATTCGAGATAGTTCTAATAACTCAAAGAATTCTAATCAACCAGTTCAGGAAACTGAAGTTCTAGAACATTTGGCCAAAATATGGCGATCCAGCAAAGGTATCATCGGCTTGGGCTCCCCTCGGGCTACGCTGGAAGCCAATTTTTCATTGAGGTCATTGGTAGGGCCTGAAAATTTTTACTTGGGAATGTCCGAGCCTGAATCCAAAATGATCTCCAGGATTATTCAAGTTCTGCGCAGTGGACCAGTGCACTCGCCATCGCTCCGAGAGGTCGAATTATGTGACGCGGTTTTGATTCTTGGAGAGGATGTTACCAATTCAGCTCCACGGTTGGCATTGTCTTTACGGCAGTCAGTTCGGCAAAAATCTATGGAAATAGCTGACAGACTCAAGATTCCCAGGTGGGCTGACGCAGCGGTCCGACAGGCGGTTCAATCTAAAAAGGGGCCTTTGTTCATTTTGAGCCCTTTTGCTACAAAACTTGACGACATTGCCACCGAGACATTACGTATTGATCCGAATGATATTGCCAGATTTGGATTCCAGGTTGCTCACGAAATAAATCACGAAGCGCCTGAGGTTGCTGATTTACAGCCTAATCTGAAGGAATTGGCGATTAGAATTGCGGCGGCGCTTAAACAGGCGTCTATGCCGTTAGTTGTGTCCGGGACCGGTTCGGGGACTCTTTCGGTAATTAACGCCGCGGCCAACGTAGCTTGGGCATTATCCGATAAAGGGGAAAAGGCCGGTTTGTTTTACACAGTTCCCGAATGTAATAGTTTGGGTCTTGGGTTGATGGGCGGCGGCAGCCTCAGGGAATGCTTCGAAAAAGTAAATAGCGATTCGGTTGACACATTGGTCATTCTGGAAAACGACCTTTATCGAAGGGCTCCTGCAGAGATGGTTGAGTCCATTCTCCGAAAATGTAAACACACCATCGTTATTGACCACCTGTTCAGCAAAACCATTCAAAAAGCTGAAGTGGTTTTTCCCTGCGGGACGTTTGCTGAAACAACAGGATCTTTTGTCAACAGTGAGGGCCGGGTTCAACGATTATACCGTGCAATGCCGGAAACAGGTGAAATCCTGGAGAGCCACAACTGGATTCTGGAGATAATTAAAACCGTCAAACCCGACGCTACAGATCATTTACTCAATATTGACAGTATATGTGAATCTATCACCCGAGAGTTTTCTATCTTCAAACCTCTTCTCGAATTGGCGCCGTCTTCCCAATTCCGTGCAATAGGACAGAAAATTCCGCGTCAATCCCATCGATTCAGCGGACGGACTTCGATGTCCGCCAACATAAGTGTTCACGAACCAAAACCGCCGGATGATAGTGAATCACCGTTATCCTTTTCTATGGAGGGTTACCCGGGGATTCCTCCATCGTCCCTGATTCAACGATTCTGGGCGCCGGGATGGAATTCAGGCCAATCTGTTAACAAGTTTCAAAGTGAAATTAACGGTCCTCTTCTCGGAGGCGATCCTGGCAAACGTTTAATAGAGCCATCAACTGGTAACAAGTGGAATTATTTTAGTGACATCCCCGAGGCTAACGGACATAGAGACAAAGAATGGCTAGCGCTTCCAAAATTTCATATTTTTGGTTCTGAAGAGTTGAGTAGATTTGGAGCATCGATCTCCGAAAGGGCTCCTAAACCATATGTAGGAATCAGCTCTCAGGACGCTGACTTGTTAGACAAAAAAGAAGGTGAAAAGGTAAGCCTAGTAATTGATAATGTTTTGCTGAACCTGCCGGCGCATATTATTAACTCGTTGCCGAGAGGGGTAATAGCCTTACCCGTAGGAATTTCAAACCTCGATGGTATCGAGTTACCCGCATGGGCCAGAATTGTGGAAAACTCAAATGGGTGAACCTATCCGATCGATCATAGTTTTGGCAGCTATTTTTGTAGGCGTGCTTGCCACAGCCGCTGGTTTGATCTGGCTGGAAAGACGGTTGCTCGGATTGTGGCAGGATCGTTACGGTCCCAATCGAGCTGGCCCGTTCGGGAGTCTGCAGGTGGTGGCAGACATGATAAAAATCTTTACAAAAGAGGACTGGATTCCACCTTTCGCTGACAAACCCGTATTTATAATTGCGCCATCGATTATAGTCGTGACAACCATTCTATCCTTTGCAATCATTCCTTTTGGACCGGGAATCCAGATAGCTAACCTGAATATTGGATTGCTGTTTTTCCTCGCCATGTCATCATTAAGCGTATATAGCGTTGCTCTGGCTGGTTGGGCTTCCGATAACAAATATTCATTACTTGGCGGTTTAAGAGCCGCAGCTCAGATGCTCGGTTACGAAGTATTTATGGGGTTGTCATTGACCGGGGTGATTATACTTGCAGGATCATTCAATCTTAGCGACATCGTGAACGCTCAGAGGAAGATGTGGTTTTTCATACCGCAATTTCCTGGTTTCCTTATATTCTTGATCGCCGGTCTGGCAGAAACAAGGCGAATACCTTTTGATCTTCCTGAAGCCGAGAATGAACTTGTAGCAGGGTATCACACCGAATATTCGGGAATGAAATTCGGAATGTTTTTCGTAGGTGAATATATGGGTGTCACTCTCATCAGCGCCCTGATAGCAACTCTTTTCTTTGGCGGCTGGATGGGGCCTTTGCTTCCACCCCCTCTTTGGATGATAATCAAGACTTTTGTCTTCATATGCTTTTTCATACTTATTAGAGCTACACTCCCTCGACTGCGATATGACCAGTTGATCTCATTTGGCTGGAAGTTAATGCTCCCTCTGGCGCTGCTTAATATAGTGGTGACAGGCGCTGTTGCGATTGCGATAAATTGATTAGGGTTTACAATGCTTGACTTGTTAAAAGGAATCTGGACTGTATTCAAGCACTCTTTCAGAAAGCGGGAAACAGTTCTTTTTCCGGAAGAAAAACCGAACCGACCGCCCAGATGGAGAGGCCGGATAATTCTGTCAAGAGATCCCGATGGGCAGGAGCGCTGTGTGGCGTGTTATCTTTGCGCGGCGGCGTGTCCGGTTGACTGCATTGCTTTGCAGGCTACCCAGGACGAGCATGGGCGAAGATACCCAGCATTTTTCCGTATTAATTTTTCGCGTTGCATCTTTTGTGGCTTTTGTGAAGAAGCGTGTCCCACTTATGCCATACAGCTAACCAATGATTTTGAGATGAGTGAATATTATCGTCCCAATTTTGTCTATGAAAAAGAGCACTTATTGATCAACGGCCCAGGGAAATATCATGACTACAATTTTTACAGAGTGGCTGGAATTTCCATTGGTGGAAAAGGTAAGGGTGAATCGGAAAATGAGAGCCTTCCTGTAGACATTTACAGTTTGAAGCCGTGAAAAATTGTGGTTAAGGACATTAATATGAATGGCGTTTTTTATTTATCCGCTATTATTGGTATTCTGGCTACGTTAATGGTAGTTACACGTCTGAATGCGGTACATGCTTTATTATATTTGATAGTGTCCTTTTTTTCGGTAGCTGTTATCTTTTTTGTTTTAGGGGCTCCATTTGTGGCTGCCCTTGAAATAATCATTTACGCTGGCGCAATAATGGTGCTCTTTGTGTTCGTGATAATGATGCTCAACCTGGGTTCGAAATCAACAAAACAGGAAGGCGTTTTGTTACAGCCTCGTTCGTGGCTTGGACCATCTGTGCTTTCAGGCATCCTGATTTTGGAAATCATTTATTTAATGGCCTACTCGGGGAGTTCCCCGATTTCATCTCCTGCCGAAATTGCTCCAAAACAAATTGGTATGGCGCTTTTCGGACCATATGCAATTGGCGTTGAACTTGCGTCGATGTTACTTTTAGCTGGTTTGGTAGGCGCTTATCATATTGGTTCCAGACGGTTACTTGATTCATCTTCAAAGAGGGGTGACAAAGAGTGACCGTGAATGTCCCGTTGGAACATGTATTGATTACCGCTGCTGTTCTTTTCGGCTTAGGCCTTATAGGAGTACTTGCGAGGCGAAACCTCATTTTTATGCTCATGTCCGTTGAAATAATGCTTAACGCTACAGGGTTAGCTTTCGTCGCAAGTGGTTCCCGATGGGGACAAATAGACGGACAGGTAATGTTCATTTTTATCCTCTCGGCCGCTGCGGCTGAAGTTGCAGTTGGACTAGCGTTGGCATTACAATTTTATCGCCAATTCAAAACATTGGATACAGACGAGGCAAGAAAGGTCCAGGGCTAGTATGTTCGATCTATTATGGCTGGTTCCGGCTTTACCCATTCTGGGTTTTTTAACTTTAGTTCTAGCTGGATCAAGACTGTCCCGCGGTATCCAATCCGTTGTAGGGGTAGGATCTGTAGGGGTTGCCGCCGCTATTAGTTTAGTCATAGCCGTTTACTTCATCACGAATCCACCTGCCGATTATCACTTCAACAGAACCCTCTGGCACTGGATCACTATCGGTAATTTTGCCCCGACATTCGGACTCTATTTAGACGCTCTTTCTATATGCATGATTCTTGTGGTTACTATAGTTGGTTTTTTGATTCACCTGTATTCCATTGGATATATGGCTGATGATGAAGGCTTTGGTCGTTTTTTCGCATACATGAACCTATTTGTGGCTTCCATGCTAATTCTTGCTCTAGCAGATAACCTGCTGATGCTTTACCTTGGTTGGGAGGGTGTAGGGCTATGCAGTTTCCTATTAATTGGTTTCTGGTACAAGGAACCTTCAAATGTTAGGGCTGCGACAAAAGCCTTTGTGATGACACGTGTAGGCGACACGGCAATGGCGATTGGCCTGTTTGTTTTGTTCAATACGCTCGGGACACTGCAAATTCAGGAATTGGCAGTCAGAGCGACTCAACATTGGGCCGTGGGATCAACGCTGCCAACACTTGCCGCAGTTCTACTTCTGGGCGGCGCTCTGGGCAAATCCGCCCAACTTCCACTCCAAACCTGGTTACCGGACGCAATGGCTGGTCCTACGCCCGTGAGCGCATTAATTCATGCCGCTACTATGGTTACGGCCGGTGTTTATCTTATAGCAAGAATGAATGCGTTGTTTTCTCTTGCCCCGGCAGTTCAATTCGCCATCGCGATAATCGGATTAACTACATTAATACTCTCTGGATTTAGCGCCCTGGTCCAGACTGATATTAAAAGGGTACTCGCTTATTCAACGATAAGTCAAATCGGCTACATGTTTCTGGCGCTAGGGGTCGGAGCATGGTCAGCCGCGATTTTCCATTTCGTTACACATGCGTTTTTCAAGGCCTTGCTTTTCCTGGGCGCAGGTTCGATCATACTTGCCGCGGGCCATCAACAGGATATGTTCAAGCTTGGAGGGATTCGTAAACAGTTGCCTGTTACGTTTTGGACATTCCTAATCGGAGCTTCATCACTGGCTGCGCTACCTCTGGTTACGGACGGTTTTTACAGCAAGGACTTGATTTTATGGGATGTGTGGTCATCGACTACAGGAGGCCCATGGATTTGGGCAGGTGGAGTTTTCGGAGCGTTTCTGACGTCGCTTTATACTTTTCGAATGGTTTTTATTTCCTGTTTTGGTTCCCCAAGAACTCCACTGGAACGAAAACCCAGGATTTCAATTCGTATTCCTCTGATAACGCTAGCGATCTTGTCTATTGTAGTAGGATTCATTGAATTGCCAAGTAATTTTGGCAATATACATTTGTTCTCTAATTTCCTGAACACCGCTTTGCCGGCTTTCAGTGGAAATGGGTCTAATTTTAACGATGAATTGGTTCTCGAAATTGTTGCTTCGATTGTTTGCATTGCCGGAGCGCCAATTTGTTATCTCTTGTATTTGAGGAAATCGGATTATTTTGAAAAATTCTCTGAATTTCCATTTGTTTCAGGACTACGCAATTTTTGGCGCTCAGGTTGGGGATTTGATCTGGTTTATAACAAGTTGTTAATTGAACCCTTTATTTGGATCACGACCCTTAATAAGGCAGATTTTGTGGATAGTTTTTACAGACTTGTCGCACTGCTAGTTCAGCTCGTTCACCGTGTGTTAAGTCTTACCCAAACCGGAAAACTCAGACAATACGCCTGCGGGATCGCTATTGGCGCAATATTGGTGGTAGGGTTACTAACCTGGCTATGACTTTGATTTGGCTAATCATAATCCCTTTGCTCGCCGGTATCGCAGCCTGGACCTCGGCTCGCTATAGCGACTTGTGGCCACGTTGGATCTCATTGGCCGCACTTGGTTTGGAAATTGCCATACTTGCCGTGTTGTGGCTTGGCCATTCAAATCCAATTGCGCCTGGAGAATACTCCACGTGGCTAGCCACCACGAATTTAAAATGGGTTCCCCAACTGGGAATTGGCTTCAGTCTTGCCATGGACGGTTTGAGTTTATTGATGGTGGCCCTGACTGCCTTTTTGGGGATCGCCGCTGTTCTATGTTCCTGGACTGAAATAAGGACGAGCATAGGTTTTTTCCATTTTAATCTCATGGCCTGTCTGGCGGGTATTGTGGGAGTCTTTCTGGCTACCGATCTGATCCTGTTTTACGTGTTTTGGGAAGTCATGTTAGTCCCCATGTATTTTTTGATTGGCATATGGGGTCATGAAAACAGGATCTACGCTTCAGTAAAATTTTTCATATTCACACAGGCTGGTGGCCTGTTGATGCTGATGGCGATATTGGGCCTTTATTTCAGTCACGGACAAATTACCGGAGTATATACCTTTAATTATTTCGAACTCTTGGGAACTTCTCTTCCAGAATGGCCGTCTCTGCTGATGATGTTGGGTTTTTTTGCCGCTTTTTCTGTAAAGCTTCCTGCTGTGCCTTTCCACGTTTGGTTACCTGATGCGCACACTGAAGCGCCGACCGCGGGTAGTGTAATTCTGGCCGGCTTGCTATTGAAAACAGGGGCTTATGGACTTATCAGGTTTGTTCTACCCTTATTCCCTATGGTGACACATTTTTTGGCTACACCGGCAATGATTATGGGCGTGGTTGGGATAATATACGGAGCAATGATGGCTTTTGCCCAGACTGATCTGAAAAGGTTGGTCGCTTATTCGAGTGTTAGCCACCTCGGTTTCGTGCTTTTGGGGATATTCGCATCGAATGAACTGGCCTTGCAGGGCGCAGTAATGCAGATGATTTGTCATGGAATAAGCACTGGAGCGCTGTTCATTCTAGTGGGAATGATTCAGGAACGAACGGGCACGCGCGATCTCAATTTTATGGGTGGGCTCTGGACCTCAATACCACGGATAGGCGCTATCGGGCTCTTTTTTGCTCTAGCTTCCCTCGGACTTCCCGGATTGGGGAATTTTGTGGGAGAATTTTTAGTCTTGCTTGGTGTTTACCAAGCCTATCCGTTAATGGCGCTTCCTGCTGCTTTAGGCATAGTAATGGCCGTAATTTATTCATTAAGGATTGTAAACAGAGCTTTTTACGGTCCTTCGGATGAAAACCGCATAATTCATGACCTTTGGCCTAGGGAAGCTATGGTTATGTCATCAATGATCTTTATGATCTTGTGGCTGGGGTTGTTCCCTCAGGCAGCTCTGAATATCGCTAAACCTTCGTTAAAGTTTATAAGGGAAAAATCCGGAATCAGACTGACAGAAAAGCATTATTCGCTGGCTTCTTTTAAAACCCTGGCAAATTTGAAACGATCAAAGAATAGATAAACGAGATGAATGGCCAAGAATTATTACCGCTCCTACCGTTGTTGATCGTTTCTGTATTTGTAGTATTGAATTTGATAGTTATCTCGCTCTACAGGAATCATCAAACCACCGCGCTATTGACGGGGTTGGGCCTGGTATTGGCGCTGATTTCCACATTATTTATAGACAAATCAACTCCCCAATATGTGATGCCCCTGATTATTGTGGATCGGTATTCAATTTTCTTCGTTGGGCTTATTTTGTTGGCAGCTTTAATGGTCACTCTTTTGTCCTATCGTTACCTGGAATTGCAAAAAGAAAGCCGAAAAGAAGAGTATTATGTATTCCTTTTGCTTACTACACTAGGGTCATCGGTAGTTGTCTCAAGCAATCATTTTGTTTCTTTTTTCCTTGGCCTGGAAATATTAAGTGTATCCCTGTATGCGTTAATCGCGTATAAAGCTGAGGATTCTTTAGGGCTGGAGGCCGGCATCAAGTATTTGATACTGGCTGCTACTTCTGACGCCTTTCTGCTTTTTGGAATTGCTCTAATTTATGCGGATACAGGTCAATTGGAGTTCGCTCGAATTGCTCCGATGTTTGATTCAGGCCACATTGGATTCCTGCTTCCAGGTTTAGGGCTGCTTATAGTGGGACTAGGTTTCAAGTTGTCTTTAGTCCCGTTCCACATGTGGACACCTGATGTTTATCAAGGCGCTCCGGCTCCAATAACGGCTTTCCTGGCTTCCGCATCCAAAGGGGCTGTTTTTGCCCTGATGCTGCGTTATTTTACCAAAATCGGTATCCATACAAACAATTCGCTTTTAACCGTATTTGCAGTTATCGCCGTAGCCTCGATGTTTGGAGGAAACCTGCTGGCCTTGTTGCAAAACTATGTCAAAAGGATACTGGCATATTCATCGATTGCCCATTTCGGGTATTTGCTGACGGCGTTCCTTGCAAGCGGCAATCTGGCTTTCAGTGCTGTGACTTATTATCTTGCCGCTTACTTTGTGACCATTCTTGGCGCATTTGGCGCAATAACGGCGCTCTCAGGGTCCAAAGCCGAGCCTGACCTGATTGATTCCTATAGGGGAATGTTCTGGAAACAACCATTATTGGGAGGGGTTTTTTCAGCGACACTTTTGTCACTAGCCGGAATCCCGCTGACAGCAGGTTTCGTGGGCAAATTTTATGTCATGGCGGCCGGCATAAATTCCCATTTGTGGATACTGGTTGTTTCACTCGTGGCAAGTAGTGTAATTGGGCTCTTCTACTATCTTCGAATCATATCGGTAATGTTTTCGAAGGACTTGGGGAACTCTGAAGCTACAGGCTCCGATATGACAGGAATGGCTGCAGCAGGATTTGCACTGGTTCTGTTAACTATTGCTCTTGTGTGGCTAGGCATATATCCGAGTTCACTAATTGCGCTGATCCAGAAAATAGTTCCAAACCCGGCTTAGTAATTGCCATGAACCTATCCGCTATCGACCGGCCGTAAACCAGCTTTTCAGATTAATCTATTTTGACCTTCCCAATATTTTTTTCTGAGTTCCTTTTTCAGGGACTTTCCCACAAAAGAGCGAGGAATTTGATCGACAAAATCAACCGACTTTGGAACTTTGAAACCAGCAAGATATTTCCTGCAGAAATCAATGATTTCCTGTTCAGTGATATAGCTATTGGGCCTTTTCACAACGATTGCCTTAACAGCTTCACCCCATTTTTCATCAGGGACCCCGATCACCGCTGAATCAACTATTTCCTTGATCTTCAGAAGAATATTTTCTATTTCTACGGGATACACGTTGATACCGCCACTTATGATGATATCGTTTTTCCGGTCGACAATGTAGAAGTCTCCATTTTCGTCCTGACGCGCAATATCTCCCACTGTTGCCCATTCATGGTCAAGATAAGCTTCTTTGGTAGCGTCAGGCTTGTTGAAATATCCTTCCCACATACTGTATCCCCTGCCATATAGAATACCAGCATGCCCGGCTTCTTTGACCGGATCACCGTTTTCATTGAAAAGCGCCAACTCAAGGTCAAAAACGGCTTTCCCAACGCAACCCTCTTTTATCAAACCATTCCTGAAATTGTATTTGGAGATAAACCCAAACTCCGAAGCGCCCAGCCAGTTTGAAACTTCGGCATTTTTGAATTTTTTGATCATCTTGTTAGCTGTTTCGATGTGTAGAGGAGCTCCACATGCCGTTACACGCTTAAGCGACGAGATGTCATACTTGTCCAAAATGGCTTCTGGCAGGTTGAGTATCCAGTCATACATAATCGGGACCATGAATATCCAGGTAGCTTTGTATTTTTCGACATATTTAAAAACCTGATCAGGGATGAACGAAGGAACAATTCCCAAAGTTCCACCCGAGAGTAGCGCAGCATACATATAACCCATAGACGCAGCGGCATACATCGGCGCCACGGCAAGATAAACATCGTCTGGGCTCAGGCCCAGTTCATGACAAACAGCATTTGCCATGTGATAATCACATTTGTTGGTCCTGGCAGCCCCTTTCGGATACCCTGTAGTGCCGCCAGTGTACATCAGCAAATGGATATCCTCAGGCAGTACATCTATCCCTGGATCGTCCGGGGAATTTTCGGACTGAAGAGTTTTGTAGGAAACGACATCTGGTGGGACGTCTTCATCAAGCATAATGAGATATTCCAGGCTTTGAACCTGGCTTTTTACATCCTTGATCGTTTCGTACTGCTCTCTCGATTTGAATACTATGGCTCGAGCGCCACAGTCGTTGAGCTGGTAAACCAGTTCGTTACCGGTGAGTCTGTAATTTCCCGCAGTATTTATTAAAGCCACCAGGTTCCCGCCAATTACGACTTCAGGATATTCCAGACAATTAGGCAGAAATATCTGAACTCTATCACCCTTTTTCAAACCTAGTTTTAAGTATGCGTTAGCAAGTTTCTTACTTCTAGCCCAGAAATCGGCCCAGGTCAGTTTCATGTCCTCAAATAATACCGCTACATTCTTAGGCCTTTTGTATGCGTTAATCCTTATTGAGCTTAGACCGTTGTCAGAATAACTTTTCTTGCCACTAATTCTCCCGAAATCCATATCCACACATCCCTGCGATAATTATTTTGCGGGCTAACTATATAGGGTATAGTTAAATTGTGTCTACAATATTGTTATGAAGTCAGCATGCGGGTGTTCAGTAATGAAAATTCTGATACCAGGTGGAAGTGGATTCGTGGGATCTAATCTCACGAAACTTCTTGTCAATAAGGGGCACGAGGTTACAGTAATGTCCCGCAGTCCCAAAAAGGGGCCTGGTTCCCATAGCCAGGTAAATTTTATCGCAGCGGATACGACAAAACCGGGACTTTGGCAACAGGTAGTGGAAAACTTTGATGTGATTATAAACCTCGCCGGAGTTTCAATAAACAAACGATGGGATGAAAATCACAAGATATTGCTGCGAGATAGCAGGATCCTTACAACGCGGAACGTGGTAGACGCTATTCCACTTCAAAATAGCCAGAGAGTTACGTTGATCAACGCCTCCGGGGTCGGGTATTACGGATTTACCAGAGACGAGGAATTATCCGAAGACGCTCCTCCAGGTTCCGATTTTCTGGCAAGGCTGGCCCAGGATTGGGAGGCTGAGGCCCAAAAAGCAAAACTTAAACGGGTTAGAGTAGTAATTGCCAGGCTTGGTATCGTCTTGGGAAGAGACGGTGGAGCGTTGAATGAAATGCTTCGACCATTTCGCTATTTTGTCGGAGGGCGCTTAGGTAATGGTTTACAATGGTTCCCGTGGATCCATATTTCGGATTTGTGTCGAGTGATATTGTTCGTCATAGAAAAATCAACTTTAGAAGGGCCTGTAAACTGCGTCGCTCCAAACCCGGTCAGGAATGTTGACCTTGCCCGAGCCATTGGGAAAGCCCTGAAAAGGCCATGGTTTGTGCCAGCCCCCGCATTCATGATCAGGTTGATCCTTGGAGAGTTCGGATCAGTAACCCTGGAAGGTCAAAGAGCGTTACCCAAAGCGCTTTTAGATAATGGGTCTCAGTTTGAATTCACAAACATTGAAAACGCACTCAGGGACCTTTTGTAATGAAAGCGGATGAGCAATAAGTTCAGTCGCCAGATCATTAAGTTAAGAGCGGTGGCAAAGCTCAGCCACATCACGTAAGGGACCATTAATGTCCCGGCAAATGGTGATACTTTCCGGAAACTTACCAATGCGCCAAGCATAGCTATCCATAATCCGACAACTTCAATCAAGGCAAGACCTGGTCTTTTCGTAGACCAAAGAAAACGAATGCCAAGCCAGGTTCAAAAGAAGTTGCACGGCATAAACACCCAGCGGACCTCGCTGTTCAATTTGTTTTAAAGGATCAAAATATATCCCACAGAACACGCTTCGCGGCAAGATGCCCGCACATACCGTGCACGCCCCCCCCGGGTGGCATGGATGACGAGCAAATGTAGATACCTTTTGCTGCGGTAGTGTAGGCGCGCCATCTACCCAATGGCCGAATAAAAAGATTCGCAAAACCTTGCGATCCTCCAATTATGTCTCCGCCGATGTAATTGGGGTTGTATGCCTCCATATCACTTGGAAACATTACATGCCTGGCGATAATTTTGTCCCGGAATCCTGGAGCAAAACGCTCAATTTGCGCTTCGACGCGATCGGTCATGTCAATTTCACAGGCATTTGGAACATGACAGTAACCCCATGCGGTATGCATACCCTCTGGAGCTCTTGAATCATCAAAAAGGCTGGGTTGAGCAAAAAACACAAAAGGTTTTTCAGGGGCTATACCTTGCCAAACTTCTTTTTCAGCAGTAGCGATTTCCTCCAATGTACCACCGATATGTAGCGTCGCCGCTTTTAGACAGGCCGGATCCAACCATGGCGCCGGCGCGCTTAATGCCCAATCCACCTTAAATACACCAGGTCCATAATTATGTTTCTCAAGTCTTTTTCGATAGCAATCCGGGAATTTGTGCCCTGCTATCCTCGCCAGGCGTCTAGGGGTTACATCAAAGAGAACTGCTTTGGCCTTGGGAAGATCATCAATTGAGGTTATATTTGTTCCCACCCTGATAGTTCCACCCAATGATTCAAAATAAGATCCAAGCGCATCTGCAATCTTCTGAGACCCTCCTTTGGCTATTGGCCAGCCTACGGCGTGTCCCAGCGAAGGAAGCATCAGCCCAAAGGCAGCGCTGGACCAATGATCCAAAGAAAGAATGGAATGTGCCGCATTGCCTCCAAATAGGGCTCTGGCCCTTTTACCCCTGAATAAATGTCGAGCAAGATTGGTCGCTGAACGCATAGCCAAGAGTCCGAATCTCATAAGGGTCAAAGGGCGCTGGGGCAAACTCAAAGGTTTTAACAATTCTTTAACCAGACTGTCCCAATTATGAATACAATAACCTATAGTCTTTCGATAGGCTTCTGCGTCTGGACCAAGGTTTTCTGCTGTATGTTCAACAGATCGATCGAGTAGAATCGCTTCTTCTTCATCCATTGGATGAGCTAATGGTACAGGAGAATATTTCCACTCGAGCCCGTAGCGAGAAAGATCGATTGATCGGAAAAAAGGTGACGCCAAAGCTAGAGGATGAATCGCTGAACACACATCGTGCTTGAAACCTGGAAGAGTTAACTCGCAGGTGCGCGTTCCACCGCCTATGGTCTGATTTGCCTCCACCAACAGTACCGGTCGTTTTTGTCTGGCGAGGGTTATTGCGGCCGCTAGGCCATTTGGTCCTGACCCTACTACTATGGCGTAAAATTCCGCCTCACGCTTCATTCTGACTGTCGCGGTTCAGGAATTCCTGCGCTAAACGGAACCACCGCAAAGGTTCCTTTATCAATGTTCTTATTTGGGAGTTGTGCCGGATATTACCAATACGTGCCCATTGCATTCTTGTGTCCAGACATTTGGACTCAGTTGTAATTTCAGGAGGAACGCCCAGATAGGCCGCGAGAGATTTAAGAACATGCATCCATATTTGGATTTGGATTTTGGAGCCAACAAGATGAAACGCCGCTTCAAAAATAGGGTCGTTGGATCTGGTAAGGCCATAGATTTGCACAATGGTCTCCCCATCTGATTTAGAAGCGCTAAAACTCACCCAACCGGCTTCAGGATGGCCCTGTGGAGTGCAAAAAGTAAAAGAACGTTCATCAGCGTACAGGATCATGACACCGGTTGAAACCGGACCACCTGGGGTCATGGAATCTATTAGCACTATTTCGCCGGGCTTGATACCTGCGGGTGAGGGATAGAAACGATTGAAGGACGGCTGGAGCTGGGGAAAATTTTGTTTAAGGACTTCGATCGTGTACTCAGGAGTTATCTTTGGGTCGTTGATGTACAATCGGTAAATCTTTTGCCACAACTGACCGAATCCATTCACAGGACTTGTTATGCGAAGCCCATCAACATTAAGATTTCTTGGTTCTCTGGGCATAGGAGGAACAGTTAAACTGCTCACAGCCGTAGCCCAATATCTGGTATCTACTTTTGGTCGGCAGACTTTCTGATCGTCATCATGATTTTGCTGTATTGCGTTAAATCCGGCAGCTATTAACGCTGCTTTCTGATTTGGGCAGATTTCAATAGCCTGGTCAAGTTGCGTAACCTCAAAAATGTCACGTAGCCCCGAATCCAGTCCGAAAGCAGTAAGTCTTTTCCCTTCACTTTTGGCCTTGGCGCTTAGTTTTGCAAGCATTGAGGCCCCCAATCCATTAATGGTCTGGACATTGGAGAAGTCTAGCGCCCTTAATTGAGATTCTGTCGATCCAGTGCCCGCGCAAGCAAGCATAAGAGCTTCTTCACTATAATCTATGAGAGCTTCTGGCAGGACAGCCACGCAAGCCATGTGACCGTGTCTTATGGCTTTTGAGAGCGACTCCGTTACTGTTTGGGACCCTGATTGAGTTACCTTGTCAAGTGTTGTGGTTTTGGGGCTGACAGGCGCAAGTTCCTTTTCCGCTAAACGATCTCTGGCAAGATTGAGCCGGTTGGAGAAGCCTGGAAGTAATTTCAGGCCGATACTGACAAACCAGGATTTACTCATTTTGTCCAGGTAACATAACTGCGCTGCCCTCCCGACAAGCGCCTGAGCATATGTCGGGTATGCGTGGGTAACAGAGTGCAGTTTATGTAAAGGCGTGTTTAGTGACTTGATTATCTGAATTTCATGTATTACTTCGGCTGCGGATTCGCCAATTATATGGGCCCCCACTATACGTCCTCTACGGTCACAGAGGACCTTGGCCAGACCTGTTGGATGACCGTCTATCAAGGCCCGCCGCATGTTCGAGTAATTGAAACGATATACTTTGAGATCGACACCGTATTTCTTCAGAGCCTGTTCTTCGGTAAGGCCTATAAAGGCTATTGGAGGTTCAGTGAATATGACGTAGACATTGTTCCGATAATCGACTTTTTGTTTAAAAGGCGAGAAAGCGTTGGTAGCCGCAATAATCCCCTGATATTCAGCCATGGATGCCAATTGGTAAGGTCCAACTATGTCACCGCACGCGTAGATCCTCGGGTTCGAAGTCTGAAGTTTGTTGTTGGTGATTATTCCCTTGGGGGAGTAATTCACACCGGCCTTTTCGAGCATCAGATCAGCCAGATCAGGTTTTCGGCCGATCGCTACCAATACCCTGGCAGCCTCGATTTCCCCAAGATTTCCGGCGCCCTGCTCGAACACAAGTTTAATGCCGTCCTGCCGGTTGCTCAGGCTAACTGCCTTTGCGCCACTTAATATACGTATCCCGTCAGCTTCCAGTGTCCTGGTAAGAACGTTTATCAACTCTCGCTCGGCCATGGGAAGCAGCCTGGTCCCCATTTCGACGATAGTGGTTTCTACACCAAGCCGACCAAAAGCGGAAGCGTATTCCAGGCCATCTACGCCTCCTCCAAGTATGACAATTGACTTGGGCAAATCATGAAGTTCGTAAAGGTTTTCGTTTGTTAAAAACTCGATATCCTGAAGACCGCTTATAGGGGGGATTAAGGGCTGAGTTCCTGAGGCTATTATGAATTTTTCAGATGAAAAAACCCTCCCATCGATTCTCACACAATGGGTGTCAACGAAGGATGCAACCCCTGACATTACTTTGATGCCGATGCGCTCAAAAGTTTCCGGAAGGTCCTTTTCATAGGCCTGTTGGACCACGGACCTGATATGATCCATGACATTTGGACCATTAATTGGGGGAACCGCACCAGACCATAAACCGAGATGATTAAAATGATCCATTTCACGGTTTAAATGGCTGAGTCTGATAAGCGCTTTGCTGGGAATACAAGTGTAGTTGGTGCAATTCCCGCCTACCTTACGCTTTTCAGCTACTGCGACCCGCTTTCCGATGCCGTTGGCGGTTACTGCCGAAACGAAACCGGCGATTCCCGCGCCTATGACGATGAGATCATAATCATAAACTCTTGCCATTTTTGATTACCAATCCGGTGGACTATTTTCAGCCCCGAGCGTCTGAATCCTTAATTTGATGACTGTCGACTTCATCACCGAAAGGTTTGAAGAAGCCGTCGTTATTTTCACTGTAAACGTCAATTCAGTAAATTTGGCAATTTTAACTAATAGTTCACTCTTTAATCTCAGACAGACCAGACCGATTACTCGGAGGCAGCTCTTACAATGTCGAAAGTCGTGTTGGTGATATCAATGATTTCTTCAAAAGGAATCGGGGACGCTTCACACTTCCTGACAGAATTCAAGAACCTTGTGATGGCTTCCTTATGTCCCTTGTCTTGTTTCCACAGAGACATTTTACTGAAACCCGGCCAATCGAACCCTCTCAAGGTTTGAAAATTGTCCAGTTGCAGAATTCGTCCTTCACAAAATATTTCAATTCTCTCTTTTGGAAAGGACTTAGAGCCGTTGGCCAGGTAATGGACCGTTCCAAATGACCCATTTTTAAATTTGATCGTGAAACTCATTTTGTCATCAGTGACAAAAGTCCCGGGGGCATCCCCAATTTTTGTCGAACATACAGAAACCGGCTGAGACTCAGTCAGATAATATAACAGATCTACAAAGTGGCATCCTTCCCCAATTATACGGCCTCCCCCTAACGTCGGATCTTGTGTCCAGTCACCTGAAGGAACTTCACCGGCGTTCACTGTAATTATTATCGACAAAGGGGCCTTGACTCCTTTCAGAAGATCTTTGATTTTCAGGAGGTGAGGAGAAAATCTCCTGTTAAATCCTATCATGACAATCGGGGAAAAGTCATGATTCCGCGACGCATTGTAAGCTTCCTCAACCATTTTCACTTCATCAGGAAATATGGCAAGGGGTTTCTCCACGTAAACGCTCTTGCCATTTTTTAGGGCTTCGCAAACTAATTTTGAATGGGTGTTGTGCCGCGTCAGAACAAAAATGGTGTTGATTTCAGGATCTTTGAAAAGACCAGAGGTATCTGTGGTAGCGAAGCTGAAGCCAAATTTCTTACCGGCGTAAGCTCCACTCACCGCTGTAGAAGTTGAAATAGTCTTCAACATCGCTCCAATCGATTTCAAAGCAGGAATAAAAGTGCGCAATCCATAGTTTCCTGCGCCTATAACTCCAATGACTGGCTCAATTTGTCCAACTTTCTGGCCCGTTTTAACAACTGGGACTTTGGCTGCTGTTTTCGGTAATTTGATGGTTTGGCTGATGAGGTCGCTTTGCAAGATTCCGTCATGATCATACGTCAAAAGTATCCCTAATGATGGCTCTGGGCTGGCTAAAAGCTCATAAGCCCCAACAGCGTCTTCAAATTTGAATCTATGGGAAATCAGAGGATTCACGTTAAGTTTTTGCGTGGCCAAAAGCGCCAAAGCGGCCTCAAAATTGCGTTGTTCGGTCCATCTAACAAAACCGAAGGGATAATCATGGCCGCGATCTTCATATTCAGGATCATACCGGCCTGGTCCATATGAACAGGAAACCTGAAAGCTAAGTTCTTTCTCGTAAAATAGTGATCGATCAAGATTGAGACCTGTTACTCCAACCAATATTATCCGACCACGTTTACGACATATTTTTGCAGCCTGTTTTATCGGCTCGTGACTCTCTGTAGCCGCGGTAATGATGACTCCGTCTACACCAAAGCCGTTTGAAAATGTGTTTGCCGCCCTTATTAGGTCTTCTCCATCGGATAGGCTTACAGTTGGAATGCCGAGGCTTCGGGCCGTTGCGACTTTATTTGCGTCCAGGTCAACTCCAAGAACCCTGCAACCGTTAGCGATCAGAATTTGAGCTGCGGCAAGGCCAATTAAACCTAGTCCGGTTACCACGAAATTTTCGCCTAAGGTAGGATTTGCAAGACGGATGCCCTGAAGACCAATTGCCGCCAGCACAGTAAAGACAGCCTGCTCGTTTGAAACTGCTTCAGGGATTTTGGCGCACAAATTTTTCGGAACCAGCACTAGATCGGCATGAGGACCATTTGAAATGACCCGATCCCCAACATTGAACGACTCAACCCCTATACCTTTTTCAATTACTATGCCGGCATTGCTGTATCCCATTATTATAGGATGATTGAGCTTTTCACGGACCGCTTCAATTGTTTCGAGCAGTCCTTCGTTTTTAATTTTTCCCAAAACCTGGAAGACTTTTTCGGGTTGCCTTCTGGCTTTTTGCAACAGGCTGGCTTGACCCAACTCTACAACACTTCGCTCGGTTCCTGACGAAACGAGGCTCATCACAGTCCTGATTAGCACATGACCGGCTCTGACTTTTGGAGCAGGAACTTCTGTCAGCTCTGCGCGACCGTCACCCAGGTTTTGGAGAATCTGTCTCATGAAATTGCCCCGTATACAAATCTCTTTCGCTTGAGCCTGTTGATTTGTATCAAAAGCCTCAGTTGTTGCCAATTTTTTTGTTTACTAGTAAAATAGGTTTACACAAAACAATTTGTTACCGAAGAATTAGTGCACAATTGGTAAATGCCATCAGGAGGCGCCTCTTATGAAATGGTCGTTTAGAATCGGGTCTATATTCGGAATACCATTAAACCTTCACATCACATTTATCCTGCTGTTAATACTGGTGTACTTCGTAGGAGGGTCAATAATTGGCGCTGGGGGCTTTGCTGGAGTGGTTTTTGTCATTCTTGTCTTCGCTTCGGTTGTTTTTCATGAATTAAGCCACTCCATTGTTGCAAGACATTTCGGAATAGAGGTTACTGATATCACACTGCTTCCGATTGGTGGCGTTTCAAGAATGGCTGAAACTCCTGACAAACCCCTTCAGGAAGTTTTAATCGCAATTGCTGGTCCGGCGTCAAGTTTTCTATTAGCTTTTCTACTATGGTTTGTAGCGGATTTTCTTGGAACCGGGGTTACAATTACTGATTTTTCCCTAAAAGGTGGACTACTTGCCGAATTAATCGCAGTGAATCTTATCCTCGGTCTATTCAACCTGGCCCCAGCTTTTCCCATGGATGGAGGTAGAGTTTTAAGAGGCGCCCTGGCAATGTACCTGAATCCGTACAAGGCTACCAAAATAGCTGTCGGTGTAGGACAAGGGTTCGCAATATTTATGTTTTTCTGGGGATTCTTTTCTGGCAACGTTTTCCTGATTCTAATTGCGTTGTTTGTATATCTCGGCGCTGAGGCTGAGGAGCGTCAAATGGGGATTATGGTTGCCCTGGGTGGAGTCAAAGCTCAGGCCGCAATGATCAGCGACATCGAAACCCTCACTCCGTTCCAAACCGTCGGAGATGCGGCGGAGCATTTTTGTCGTAGTTTCCAGGGAGATTTCCCGGTAATGGACGGACATAGATTGATTGGCTTGGTGACCAGGGAAGCAATTGTTGAAACTCTTCATAAAAAAGGCCCTTCTACCCCAATCTCTGAAGCTATGATCCGCGATTTTCCCACCGCTAGCGAACATACCCCGGTCATTGAAGTGCTCCAGAAGATGCAGACTAGTGGTAGTAAAGCCATCCCGATAATGAGCGGGAATGAATTAAGAGGCCTCATTACACTAGAACAAATAGGCCGGTACAATATG
Organism: Deltaproteobacteria bacterium; assembly: GCA_023474025.1. Lineage (GTDB taxonomy): Bacteria > Desulfobacterota > Desulfomonilia > Desulfomonilales > Desulfomonilaceae > CAJBEZ01. The sequence continues at coordinate 14,014 of JAMCYH010000009.1, read as the reverse complement.
CTCTGCAGTGGGTATTCATGTGAATTCCTCGGAACTAGCAAAGCATAGGCTCCTTAATTCTGCTTCGCCCAAGGAATCAATGAGCCTCGAGGGTCGGATTTGGAAAAAGTTACGAATTCTTTTCTAGTTAGCGCTGAGGAGATGCGTTCATTCGACTCCACGGCGATTAATCAATTTGGGATACCTGGAATTGTCCTCATGGAAAATGCTGGACGATCTACGTTTCAGATTCTCAAACGGTTATTTAAAGAAGACCTCAAAAATAAATCGATCTCGGTCGTAGCAGGTCCCGGCAATAATGGAGGAGACGGCTTCGTAATCGCAAGGTACCTGATAAATCAGGGAGCCAAGGTTGATACTTTCCTTCTAACTCCCAGGGACAAAATAAGGGGCGACGCTAGGATAAACCTGAATATACTAATTGCGATGAGAGGGTCTATCCATGAGATCGATTCCTATCAGAAACTCGAATCTGCTGCGAATTTATGGTGTCAAAACGACATAATTGTCGACGCTATTTTAGGCACTGGCCTAAAATCTCAGGTTCGACCGCCATACAGTGACACCATTACAAAAATAAATGCCATAGACGCTTTCAAACTTTCCGTCGACATACCATCGGGGGTTGATTCAGATACTGGGGTCATACAGGGGGTTGCCATACAGGCGGACATCACAGCTACCTTCGGGTTTCGGAAAATAGGTATGGCCAATTTTCCAGGAGAAAAACTTTGCGGGCAAATTGAGGTAATTGATATTGGCATTCCCGAAATTTCGATAAAACAGGCCCCCCCAAAGGTCATTTTTTATGATAAACCTGATTTAAGGCAGTACTTGCAACTAAGGTCTGATCCAACTGCTCACAAAGGTTCATTCGGCAGAGCGCTTATTGTAGGAGGATCTACAGGCAAGACAGGGGCCCCAGTCATGACGGCAATGGCAGCGTCAAGGATAGGCGCTGGATTGGTCACGGTGGCAGTTCCGGCTTCACTGAATCCTATCCTTGAAAATAAACTAACAGAAGAAATGACCGAACCGCTTCCCGATGAATCGGGCTATCTTAGTCTATCCGCTATTGATCGAATTTTGGAGCTTTGTCAGGATAAAGATGTGGTCGCGATAGGTCCAGGTCTGTCTGCGTCATCAGGGGCTGTTGAAATCGTTAACACGCTTTTGAGCCAATATGAAGGGAAACTTGTTGTTGATGCGGATGGATTAAATTGTCTAGCTCAAAATCCGGAACTTTTGTCTACTACCAAGGCTACTGTCGTTTTGACTCCACATCCAGGCGAAATGGGTAGGTTGACAGGCTTTTCGGGGTTGCAGATTCAAAATGATCGATTGAACATTGGTAGAGAGTTCGTCAAAACCTATAAGGCTTGGCTGGTCCTTAAAGGCGCTCGTACCATCATTTTTGATCCGGATGGACGATCATATATAAACGGCTCGGGTAACCCGTGGATGGCGTCAGGCGGTCAGGGAGATGTTCTAACGGGTATCATCACTGGTCTGATAGCTCAAAAAATGCCCCTTGCTGAGGCGATCCCTTTTGCTGTTTGGATCCATGGATATATAGCTGATAGTGTTATTGATCGTGATGGACCACGACCTGTAATCGCTACGGACATAGTAAAGGAAATTCCCGGTTTTATACAAAGTATATTAAAGAATTACACAAACCAGGGTAAATCTGTAGAACAGTGAATCGCAGGAGACTGAAACGTGGTGGTGATCGATAGAGAGCAACTGATGGAACGCGTTGGCAATTCTTGTGAACTGCTAATCGAACTGATCGAATTGTTTTTGGAGCTTGGCCCAAGTATGTTTAAAGATATAAAAGAATCTGTTGAAAAAAACTCAGCAGATAGTCTTCAGAAATCGGCGCATACGCTTAAAGGTTCCGTAGGTAATTTTGCGGCTGAGGACACTTTTGAGGCGTCTTTGCGACTTGAAACCATGGGACGTAACAAAGATTTGACGGGCGCATCGGAGGCTTTAATTATTCTGGAAAACAGTTTGAACAGACTGTTTGATGAACTTAGCGCTATAAAAAATGATTTGTCAGCGACAAAATAAAACTTGGTTAAGATCTGAACCCTTTCAGCTTTTTTCGGAATTTTCATCCGATGAGGTTTCATTTGCAACGACTTGCAAACGCGGTTTGCCGTCAATTCTCTTGGGTCGACTAAAGTTTTGTCTTGCCTTGGCTACCAAATCAGAGAATTTTTCGAAATCAGAGGGAACAAGTTTTAAAGTCATATGAGTAAGGTTTATATGAACTATACCTCCCGGGCAAACTGAAACCGCTCCAAAATTTTCCTCAGCCGCCAGTATCGTATGCTCTTCCATGCTCTGAACCTTTCTGTTCTTACTTAAGTACCATATTATGGTCATTACTCAGGATTGGCAATAAGAGATTTCATGGCGACTAAAGCTCTTACAAACATTTCGCCGTTGTTTCCTAATATCGCGGCTATTTTGCTTGCCGGTGGGGCATCCAAACGTATGGGTGGCAAAAATAAGGCGTTTATAAAAATAGCCGGTAAGACCATTATTGACAGAGAAATAGAGGTACTCGAACAGCTTTTTGAAAGAATAATTATCGTCAGCAACAGTTTTGACCAATACGCTTTTCTGAAAAAACCTATTTTTGCCGACATAAAGCCTGGCTATGGATCACTCGGAGGAATCTTGACCGGGCTCAAATCTTGCTCAAGGGAGTTCGGTTTCGTTCTGGCATGTGACATGCCCTTCCTGAATAAAGAGATTGTTTCCTATATGTGTTGCCGCGCCTCAGGGCATGATATCACCATACCGCGAATTGGTAGGTATCTCGAACCGTTACATGCTGTTTATTCGTCCCAATGTATTCCTCATATTGAGAAATTGATGCAAAGAGGCGAACTTAAGGTAGCTAATTTTTTTAAAGAAGTGGATATGTTGGAAATTGACGAACGAGAGTTGATGGAAATGGATCCATGCCTCCAGTTTCGTATTAATGTTAATACGCCTGCTGATTTGAATGTGGCGATAAGAATGGCTATCAAAAACGGCTCGGATTCTTGAAAAATAGTGTCAGTCTCAATACTCATACGGTAAAAACAGTTTACGGTGTTCATTTAAAGCAAACCGGTCCGTCATCCCCGCAATATAATCGCAAATGATTCTTTCTACCGATTCGTTACCTTTTTCAATGCGTCGTTGAATACCTGGTGGTAATTGAAACGGTCTACTAACATACTCTCGAAAAAGATCCGTTAATAAACGATCAGCCTTGTACTGCATTCTCATGATTTTGTAATGAGTATAAAACTTGTTGTACAAAAAACTGTCGAGTTGAGTTTTCCATTCCTGCATTTTATCTGAAAACGAAACCACAACTTCGCGAGCAGTCATAATTTGTTCAGGCTTTTCAGCTCTGATCAGTGTTAGGAGTTGTTCCGTTCGAACAAGAACATCCCTGATTAAAAAATCTATCAGAAAACGGATGCATTGATATAGAAACGTATTTTCGTCTGCTCGTTTTAGACGCTCTTTAACCATTCCAGTAATTTCGTTCCAGATCCCAAGGTCTGAGAGATCTCGCTCGGTGAAAAAGCCGGATCGCAATCCATCCTCTATGTCATGACAACTATAAGCTATCTCATCAGCAATATTTACAATTTGAGCTTCCAACGTAGGATTGGCAGTTGTCAGAAATTCTGCTAGCATATCCTCAGGAGCTCGGTCGTATCTCGTCGTATGCCGGATAATGCCGGCCCGGGTCTCAAAGCTTAAATTGAGACCCGGAAAATCTGGATATCTGGTTTCCAAGAGATCAACTACCCGCAATGACTGGCGGTTATGCTCAAATCCTCCGAAATCCTCCATTAGGTAATGTAAAGATTTTTCACCTGCATGACCAAAAGGAGTGTGGCCCAAATCATGAGCGAACGCGATCGCATGCGTTAAATCCTCGTTAGCGCCGATATACTGTGCTATGCTCCTTGCGATTTGAGCTACTTCCAGGGTATGCGTTAGCCTGGTTCTGTAGTGATCCCCTTCGTAATAGGCAAAAACCTGAGTTTTGTATTCCAGTCGGCGGAACGCCTTCGAGTGAATAATTCTATCTCTATCCCTTTGAAATGACGTTCGATATCCGCATTCAGGCTCAGGCCACTGACGACCCGAACTGTTTTGAGAGAGAAACGCGTAGGGAGCCAAATAATCTCGTTCCCTTTTTTCCTGAATATTTCTGTCGATTAACAGTTGAAATCACCCTCAAACATTCTTATCTTGCGTGGGTATGCTGGGAGGATGTCACATGCTCAACATCCGCTGGTGGCATCCCAGGAAGAATCAAATTAACCAGTATGGTAAAAATGGCTACTACAATAATTGACGCTATCAAGAAAAAGATTTTGCCCGCCCTTCGGTCACCAAATAGGCTTTTCTTACTCGACGGGGAAACTTGCCCAGGAAACCGGAAATCCTTAAATGCGTCTTCGGGGAGAGTCAATTCTCCCGCTTTTGAATTCGTTGCAGTTTTGGAAAGAGGTTGATCTTTCATTTGGTCCACCGGCTTTTCAACGATTTTCGATTCTAACCCCTGTATTTGTTGGAGGGAATCTGTTTCGGATTTAAATGAATGTTGGTTTGCGCCGATTATGCCTTCACTTCCACATTTGGGACATCTAACATTGATCTGCTCGCCTTCCGGAATGCTCTTTTCATCTACTCGAAGAAGAGCTTCACAATTAAAACATTTAACAACCATGCTGTCGATTTCCTACAATTTTGTTCTTATTAATTTCAAAACTTCACCTAAGTCTGGGAAACGTCCTACCTGTTTTTTTGAAAAAATCAACTCGTCTCCAAATTCAACTTCAAAAACTCCTCCACTTGATTTTATGAGTTCGATTTCCAAACCAAGTTCCCGAGTAAGTTCTTCCGCCAGACTAGCGGCTTTTGGACGATAGCTTCAACTACCGCAGTATGTGATTTTACAAGTCTGATTCATAAATGATTCCTCCTATTAAGACCACTCCACTTTTTCCGATTATATTGCCGCGTAAAAGGGATTGCAAGTTGAGTTCATTTTCATTGATATTCCAATGATCTGATTCTGATTTTTCCCATTACTTTAAGCACCGCTCCGGAGTCATCATCTCCCGAAGAAGCAAGTTTAATATGAGTAGCGTCCGAAGGCGCCTGTCTTAATGTAGGATCAACTGATAACCATCCTTTCACATAAGATTCAGCCCACGCATGATAAGAAAAACCCAGATTGTCGGCATACACCAGGCCTGTGACTATACGAGTGGGGATCCCTACGGCCCTTGCCATTGCTGCGTACAGCTTTGTATGAGACTTGCATTCACCCTCGCCGGAATGAAGAGCGTCAAGAGAGTTAAACGACTCTTTCATATCCCCCTTTATATTGTCGGCAGTCCAGTTTACTAACCTTATTACATTGTCAAGAGTGGGCAATTTACTGGAAATGATGTTTCGAGCCTGATCACCTATTTCCTTGTTATCAGATTGAATGGATGTCGTTGAGGCTAAGTATTTTGAAAGTCCATCTTTTTCCTGTTGCCCGTTTTCCTGGAAATTAGGGCTCTTTTGCGACTCTTGGAAATGTTGGAGGTCTTCCACATGTACTTCAATGTTAACCCCATCCTTGGAATCGGAAACTTTTTGGCGATAATCCTGTGCAAAAAGATCGGACTTTACCCCTTGGAGACACACTTTTAACATTTTGGTCCTAGCAGGATTTATGATTTGGACAGGAGATTTAACCAGACTGAAATCGAGGATCAGGTCCTTCTGTCGGACTTTCGCCTGCAAAAATTTTTGTGCTGCTCCTTCATCTTCAAGTATTGTGATCAAAGAACCATCCAGGCCCTTTTCCAGGACTACCAAGCCTTTTCGATTCAACCAGGAGGTAACCTTCGACTGCCCGTAATTATTCGTAACCCGCCAAACAGCTCCCGAAGGTCCGGGACTTCCTTTAACTCTGGAAATTTCCTGTTCTATTGATTCGATCGCCTGCCGCTCCACATTGAAAACGTTAAAGGAATATTTTAATCCTTCTTTCAGGCCTTTTAGCGCTGGCATTAGAGAGATGGCGCTAGTATGAAAAATTTTTCCGTCCAAAGGGAAATCCCTCTCGACTTTTTCATCCGAAACATTCATCTTGAGTCGAAGCTTTGAAGTTTCTACCTTTCCTTCCACCCTTAGTTCTTTCTGGTTCATATTCACGGTAGATTCAAAAGAAATTAATGATAGATCGGGAGCGACTTTAATGCTTTCATTCATTTTAACTTCGTTGGTTTTCCGCATGGCGGTGAGCCTCATCATTGAATCGCTTTTAATGAGGAAATCGTTCCCATCAGGGGTTATTTTGAAATGGCTATAACCTATTTTATCTTCCTGAAAATAGATCCCGTACCAGGCTTCGTGGAAGGGAAAATCTGAAAGCGTTCCATAACCTTTTATAGGCTCTACACCATCTTCTGATGATTGGCTAAAGTTTTTCACCAGACAACTACTGTTAGCAGCTGTGATTATAAGAAGTAAAATATATATAATAAACTTGTTTTTCATACCCTATGGTCAATATCCTTTATTGATTATACTAATTAACTTTGAATAACTCAACCGTGTCTTGGGGTTTTTTGGTTGACTTTAAAACGCAGATCGTCAATTTTAAAGGATTGTATAATGCCTGGACCGGACTTCCAAAATCTTGGCTCAGTCCCAGTGGAGGAATAAACATGGATTATAAGGACACCTTAAACTTACCTAAAACTAACTTTCCCATGAGAGCCAACCTTCCCAGAAAGGAGCCGGAAACTCTCAAGCATTGGGACTCAGTTAAAATATACGATCAGATCCTTGAAGCCGCGCAAGGGAGAGCCAAGTACATACTTCACGACGGACCACCATACGCCAACGGCCACATTCACCTTGGAACAGCCCTTAACAAGATTCTCAAGGATATAATAATTAAATCCAAGTTTATGGCCGGTTATGATTCAAGTTACGTCCCTGGATGGGATTGCCACGGCTTACCGATTGAGCATCAGGTGGACAAGGAGTTGGGTAAGGCAAAAGCCGGAATGACAGAAGTTCAAGTTAGGCAAAAATGCAGGGAATACGCCACCAAATTCATAGATATACAACGTGAGGAATTCCAAAGACTAGGGGTTCTTGGACAGTGGTATGATCCTTACCTAACCATGAATTATGGATATCAAGCTACGATAGTGAGGGAATTAGGCCGGTTTTTTGATTCCGGAGCGGTATATAGAGGTAAGAAACCCGTTTACTGGTGTTCATCGTGCGTTACGGCGCTGGCGGAAGCTGAAGTCGAATATGCGGATTCGACTACTCCGGCTATTTATGTTCGGTTTTCATCGCTTGATGACTTCTCGTCCAGGATACCAGAATTAAAAGGCGAACGCGTTTATGCCGTGATCTGGACGACGACACCTTGGACAATTCCGGCCAACCTGGCGATAGCCGCGCATCCTAACGAGCAGTACGCCGCAGTCAAGGCCGACGGGGAAATCTACATTTTAGCCCAGAAACTGGTCTCAATTAACATGGAGGCTTTTGGAAAAACCGAGTTCAAAATTGTTGCGGAATTTTCAGGAAAACAGCTCGAAGGCCTTCGATGCGCACATCCACTATACGACAGGCCATCTCAGATAATATTGGCTGATTTCGTAACATTGGATACTGGAACCGGTTTGGTGCATATTGCCCCAGGACACGGACAGGAAGATTATGAAGTCGGACGCCAATATAACATCGACGTATATGCGCCGGTTGATGATCGAGGACGATTTACGGACGAAGTCGAATTCTTTTCCGGGAAATTCGTTTTCAGCGCAAACAGGGACATAATCGCTAAACTAGACGAAGCTGGAGCGTTAATGCTTTCAGAAGAAATCAGCCACAGTTATCCACATTGTTGGCGATGCAAGAAGCCTGTGATCTTCAGGGCTACGCATCAGTGGTTCATTTCAATGGATCGCACTGGTTTAAGGGATTCCGCTCTAAAAGCCATAGATTCCGTCACATGGATTCCCAGATGGGGACGAGACAGGATATATGGAATGATCCAGCACAGACCTGACTGGTGTATTTCTCGCCAAAGAAGTTGGGGTGTGCCCATTGTAGCTATGAGATGCGCAGATTGTGACTCGGTGGTGGCCCCACCCGAACTGTTTGAAAAAACCGCCGAACTTTTCGAACAAAAGGGAGCTGACGTATGGTTCGAATCAGATGTTCAAGAACTGCTCACAGCTGGGCTTGAATGCCCGAAGTGTGGTGGCGCGTCTTTTGTCAAAGAAACCGATATTCTGGATGTCTGGTTTGATTCCGGTGTCAGTTGGGCGTCTGTTCTAGAGAAAAGACCTTATTTGGAATATCCCTGCCACATGTACCTTGAAGGTAGTGATCAGCATCGAGGATGGTTCCACAGTGCCATGCTTACCTCGGTGGGGACTCGTTCGCAAGCGCCTTACAGGAATGTTTTAACCCACGGATTCGTTGTGGATGGCCAAGGGAAAAAGATGTCAAAGTCGCTGGGAAATGTCATTCAACCATCTCAGATAATAGACAAATACGGAGCGGACATTCTCAGACTATGGGTATCTGCGGAAGATTATCGCGATGATATAAGGATTTCACCCGAAATATTGGATCGACTTTCAGAGGCTTATCGCAGGATCCGCAACACATGCCGTTTTCTTTTGGGGAACCTGGTGGATTTCGACCCCTCCGATTTGATGGATCCATCCGCGATGACTGCTTTGGACAGATTTGCCTTGGACAAACTTAACGGTGTCATCGCCAGGGTGAAAACGGCATACGAAGAATTCGATTTCCATGTCGTGTTTCACACGCTTTACAATTATTGCACAGTTGATTTGTCATCATTCTATCTCGATATTCTGAAAGACCGTCTTTATGTTGAACATCCTCACGGTTCACTCAGAAAAGCTGCCCAGACGGCTCTGTACCACATATTGTCCTCTTTGATCAGGCTCATGGCTCCCATATTAGTCTTCACTTCGGAAGAAGTGTGGGCCGAGTTTTTAGCAGACGCAAACAAGACTTCCAGCGTCCATTTGAGTTCGTTCCCGGAAGAGATTCCTGGCGCCTCTTTAGGCAAAGAAGAAAGGTCCTTTTGGAACAAGATGCTCTTGGTACGTCAGGAAGCCTCCAAGGCTCTTGAGGAAGCAAGAACTGGCAAGGTCATTGGCTCTTCACTTGAAGCCAAGCTGATAATAACTGGTCCTGAAGACTTTGTTTCGCAGGTTAGAAATATGGAAGATCCTGCGGGCTTTTTCATCGTTTCACAGGTTGAATTGCGTGAATTAGCTGACGTGGAGACCGATCGGGACGATATGAATCCCTTAGGTGGAATTAGGGTTCAAACAGCTCGGGCTGAAGGTGAAAAGTGCCCCCGCTGCTGGATCTGGAGTACCAATATAGGTACACATGGAACATTTCCTGATGTGTGCCCCAGATGCGCAGGCGTATTATCCGGGATGCCCTGACCGGGGATTCATCAATAATGAATTTGGAACAATGGACCATTACAGGAAACTATCTTTAATAACATTCGGAGTGATCGCGACCGTAATTGTATTTGCTGATCAGCTTACCAAATATTTGGTTTCATCCAGTATCCCTTTAAATGGCTCTGAGACTATAATTCCAGGCTTTCTGAATCTGGTCCACGTCAGAAACACAGGCGCGGCTTTTGGGACATTCTCTCACAGCGGCAATGTTGTTATAAGAATAGCGCTTTCGGGAATTTCGTTGATCGCTCTCATTATTATTGGGTGGCTGGTTTTTTTTCAACGTTTGGATCGCTATTCGGTAATCGGATTTGCTCTTTTTTTTGGAGGAGCGGCAGGTAATTTTATTGACAGACTGATTCTTGGCCATGTGACTGACTTTATTGATGTTTATGTGAAGGATGTTCATTGGCCGGCTTTCAATGTTGCAGATTCGGCACTGACGATCGGCGCGTTAATTTTTTGCGTCAGACTCCTATTCCAGGAACAGGTAAAAAGCTGAAAAGGGACGTATCTGACGAAAATTTAATCATGACAGTGAAGGTTAAGCCGAATTCTTCAATGAACAAAGTGGCAAGGGGCCAGGACGGCACAATCCTGGTCTGGTTAACTTGCGCTCCGGTTGAGGGCAAGGCCAACAGGGAAATGATTAAACTCCTCGCCAGAAAGCTGAAGGTTCCCCAGTCAGCCATCTCAATCGAGCGAGGAGAGCGCGCAAAAGATAAAACAATTCTAATTAGAGGGATTTCTGGGCAAAGAGTGGAACAAAGCCTTTCGGATTAATTGGCTAGAATCTCGGAAATTGTAAGACTTTGAGTTCTTTTACCCTGCTGTTTAATGATTTCCATTTCCAGTTCCGCCATCCGACGGTAAAAAGGCGTCCTGTCTATCTGCAATAATGGATTCGAACTCCTGAAACGATTTTCAAAGCGTGGACAACCTGGCCCGTAAATTTTTGTCAAGTCCGGTCTGTGAATGAAGTGAGGGATACCAGCCAATCTACAAATCATGGGTCGATATTGGTATATGGCGCACTTGCCATCGAAGTTTGCCGCGCAAACTGAATTTCGGTAGTCGCCCCCAGACGGGTCGATTTCTTTGAATGTTACAATTTCCGTACTTCGTTTTTGTATCCGGGAGCTAGTGTTTTCGTCCAAGGTCAACAGTCCATTTTTCAAATAAACCATTTCCACAAAAGTATGAATTATCAGGTCAACCGAGCAACATTTTGCGCCATCACAACCGATACAGTTAAAATTTGATTGAATGGACACCGCCTCGTATGCGGCGTCCATTTCTGCGTAAAGCTCTTTTAAACGGGAGTCAAAAACAGTCCCAGAGAAACAAGCCAAATTATCTCCGGAATCCATTTTCTTAGCCTAACGTTTTTGATTAAGGATCACGAACAATTCAAAACGAAACAATACTCTTAAAGCTATTCTTGCCAACTGATGGCTTCTTCTGGACAGGTGTCGATGGCTTCCTGAATTTCGTCTTCAGAACACGCGCTCTGGTCAACCACATAAGCTTTATCAGTATCATCACTTACGGCAAAACAGCCTTCCGCGATAGCAGCACATGTTCCGCAGCCGCTGCAAGCCTCTTGATCAACAACTAAAGTCCTTGCCATTTTTCCTCCTTTGTCTGTCAGGACATGGTTTGTAGGTATGGAATATTCAATGTAAGACCTTTACATGTACGCGTTTTTTCAGTCAACGATATTGTGAATGAATTTATTTTCCTTTTCCAAAATTTGTTAGTGAACGTATCGTATTTTCATTTCCATCTGATGCTATATATATTTTAAAGTATTTTGTTATTAGTATGTTAATTGATATATATAATGTGTGATGTGATGTTATTTTAATAACTGTTTTAAGGCTCAAGCAGCCTTAAAGCAAGTTCCCTTTGATCAAAACACAGTATCAAGGCATTTTGGAAATAATTTTAAGGACATTTTTAAACACTATTTTCTTGACACTTGACGTTTTGCGGTCGTATAAAACCATCATTGTTTTTAGTGAATTAAATTTGTGATCATCAAGAGGGAGGCGTGGAAATGACAAAAGCTGAATTTGTGGACAAACTCGCGGAGAAGGGCCAGACAACCAAGAAGCACGCGTCGGAAGCAATAGAGTTAGTCTTCTCTACCATAACCGAGGCCTTAGTTGCGGGCCAAGAAATCTCTGTCCCCGGTTTTGGCAAATTCTCTGTTGTAGTTAGGCAAGCGCGCTCCGGCATAAATCCTCGCACTAAAGAAAAAATTAAAATTGAACAGACTAAAGCCCCCAAATTTTCGCCAGCAAAACTCCTCAAGGAATCCATAAAATAATTGATGTGTCGTTATGGTGTTGGGTTATATGGATCCAGAAAAGTTGCGGCAAAAATAATTTTTGGGATATGGTTTTTGCAGTGTTTCGGCGACTTCCAGGACCGATTTATTTCCGAATTTGATACTGGCGCCTACGGGCGCTTTTGATTTTGGAGGAACTGGATTGAATATCGGAAAAGCCAATCTGTAACGGGTTTCAGTGCGGAAATGGGCTGTTCAGAAAAAATCTCTGAGGTAAATAATGTTTGTTATTGGAAATCTTGTTTTTGCTTTGGCTCATGTTGTTGATATTCTTTTGTCCATCTACATGTGGGTCGTCATCGTAGCCGCATTGATTTCATGGGTTAACCCTGATCCATATAATCCTATAGTGAGATTCCTGTACGGAATAACTGAACCAGTATTTAGCTTTGTGCGACGCCATCTTCCTATACCTCAGATGGGAATAGACTTTTCACCGCTAATTGTGCTCATTGGCATTGTTTTTCTCCAACAATTCCTGGTCAAAACCCTTCTCCAAATCGCCGAAGCATTTCGTTAAAAAATTTACTGGACAAAGAGAACAAATTACAAACAGGATGACCGGCCATCGGGGCGCCGGTCATCCTGTTTGTAATTTTATTAAAAGGCCTTATTAAAAATCGTCGAAGTCTATGGTTAATTCGTCATCTGCGTAATCTTCCTCGACTTCAAGGGAGGACAATAAATCCACGGGGCCACCCTCTAGGGGATCTTCAAAGTCAGCGAGAGCTTCGGCCAACGATTCTTCTTTCACATGGCCGATATAGTAATCAATATTGTGAGAATGAGGCATGCTGGATCCTCCCGTTTTCTATAAATGCTGTTGCCCGGCAACTAAAAATATATAAAGCATAACAAGATGATATTGTCAATACTTAAAGTATTACATTAGATAAATGCTCAGACGTCACAAATCCATCATTCCAGCCTGTAAGCCGGAGGCTTATTTCAATTATCCCCAGCCATCCCGCTTCTTGGGGATTTCAGGCCGGGGAGGTTACTGCTAATAGGTTTTGATGCCGATATGGTAGGAGTTTGATTCAAGGATTATGAGTTTTTGTCTATTCGATCATTCTGGTGATCTGTGCGAAATGTTGACCATAATCACAATATCTTGAACAGGTGAGCAAATGAAGCTCGCGATCAGCTTCTGTGCAATCCCGCGATGGACGCGCAGGGACTCCCACTGCCAGTTTGTTGGCAGGGATTACTGTACCGGGGCTCACCACGGCGCCGGCCGCCACTATCGCGCCATCTTCAATAACGCATCCGTCAAGGACAAGCGCTCCAATGCCGATCAAGACGTTGTTGTGAATTGTGGATCCATGTAAAACTGCGCGGTGACCAACCACAACCTCATCTCCCACAATTAGCGGGAATCGGTCTGTGGTAACATGAAGTGTACAGTGATCTTGAATATTTGTCCGATTACCAATTCTAATATGGTTCGCGTCAGCTCTGGCGACAGTGTAGAACCACAGGTTTGAATAGTCCCCGATTTCAATATCACCCAAAAGGACTACCCCAGGAGCAAGGAAAACATTGGGGCTGATTTTTGCTTTTATTCCTTTGTATTCGATTATCATGAAATTCTCCATAACCAGACAGATGGCGCGTCCGAATCAGACGGTAAGTTGTTTATTCCCAAGCTCCGAAATTGCCTGGAAAAATTCATAAGAAATGGAGCGTAGGCGTTGAGGTTTAAAATAGGTGTTTTGTTTTTTCATTTGATCCAGCTCAACAGACCTCTTGAATACTCGATAGTACTCATACCACAGGATCAGAACCTTGCCGGCCTTCGGACCTGACTGTCCTGCGTGTTCTCGTATATGTTCCACGTCATATTTTTGATTGCTGTTAACCAGCCTGCAAACATTTTTCGGCTCTTCGTATGACCAATTCGCTATACGCGCTTCTCCCACAGCGCCCATGCCATTCACATAAAAAAGGACTGGCAGTCCCCGACGGATTCCCTGAAAACCCGTTGGGAAAGTATATATGAGATTTTGACCTAATTGACTGGATCCCGAATTGTTAAGGCTAAACAAATTGTCAACCCCGTCTTCAGGTGGAGGTAGACAAAAAA
>JAMCYH010000332.1 GCA_023474025.1 Deltaproteobacteria bacterium | reverse complement strand
AGTTGAGGCTAGCGCCTGTTACTACGGGAGAAAGCTTCGGGCTACGCCCTGCGCTTGTCTCCCGTAGTTCCTAAAAAGAGGACAATTCATTTGCTATAAAAGCGGACATTTCTATTTGTTGCTAACACGTCAATCTCACCTGCGATAATTGCTGGAATGATGTCAATACCTTTAGGGAAGACCATTTCTTTTATCTGGAGATCATATTTCGGGCCTATTTCTTTCATGTACCAGACTGCGCCATAGTGAGCGAACTTGAGTGTCCCAAGACGGACAACGTCTGCAGCGAGAGCAGGACACGGGAGTAGCACGATAATCGCCAATAGACCGATTAGCCACTTCTTCATTCTGTATCTCCATCAATAATATAAAATACCATCCTTTATCTGAGATGGTCGGTTTTCGAATCATGCGCAGCCTTTTGGGACCGTGGTGGCACATTCTAAGTCCGGTTAAAAAGGCTACCAACGGGCCATTCAGGCAAAGCTTGTGCGAACTGTTTTCAAGGATTTATTCGCTAATGCATGAGGGTACATCGCTGCGCAGTATTGGGTCAACAATAAACACTGTTCGATTAACACAATAGATAGTCTGCAAGTTTTTGAAAGGTGGTGTTGTTCCTTTGGCATGCGTAACCCTGCTGGATACCAGTAGGGAACTAGAGCGAGTTGTATTTTGCTAGAGTCATTCCGTGAAACCCCTTTGCCTCATTTTTGCTTCGTTCGCGAACCGCGCCATACCAGTTTTCATCTTTCGGAAACCAAGTTTTCTATAAAAATCTTCTTTACCGGGAAATGCGTACAAAATGAAATTACAATGGGGCAGTTGGGACAGGATGGTCCTGATGATGGTTGTTCCGAGACCCTGTCTCTGAAACTCGGGGATAATGGCTACGTCATAAATAGCAGCCTGATACGCGTAATCCGAAATAGCGCGTCCGAATCCGATCAATCTGCCCTCATTATAAACAAACACGCATGTCCGGCTATTTTCAAACGCCTTTTTGTGAACAAGCGGCTCGTAATATGCCATCCCAACATCTCTCAACGTCTCAGAAACAATATTCCAGTCTACACCAGCACAATCATATCTTAAGTCAATTTTCACCGAAAGACCCCTCAGAAAATCCGGCATTGGAATTGATTCTGGCATTTCTCAAGCTTGATAATCTAATACCGATGGGTGTTCCTTCTGAAAACGCGTTCACTAAATTCGTGGCCACTCCAGCTTCTTCAAGCTGAATCATGTTCTGGTTGGAGTCAATCGGCGGCGTAAACCTTTAAGATATCGGTTGACGCCAGAGGCGCAAAGATTCTGACATTTGCCTCAATTCCCTGAAGATGTTGAGTGACAGGCTTTTCACCAATTCCCGGCACACCGTATACCGTAAAAAGAACATTTTTTGTCGAATGTGTAATCCTGGTTCTCTGGTCCGGCCCATAAATTAGGCTCGATATGATGCCCTTCGAATCCCTGATGATCATGTCCTTTGGTTTTACTATCTGATTTTGGCCGTTTAACCGTGTGTAATCCTCATGGCCGACTGCGACGTCCAATGTAATTGGTTCCTCCACCAGGTCCAGGTCATGGCCGGCGGTCAAAAGCGAATTCCTTAACTCCTCAATAAACATGGACTCCACCAAGGCCGACACAGTTGGTATTGGTTTACTTTTGAAAATTACCGAGTCCAGTTGCTGCAGTACGTGATAAGTCTTGTTAAATTGTTTATAATATTGGCGATAAGCTCGGATTGGCTCTAAGAGTTTCAGTTCACTACGGTCTTTGAAAAGTGCCCTTAAGTCTGCCTCCAGTTCCCTTTTTGCATTATCCAGGCCGGGATGTTGAGGTGGATTGCAAACATTTTTGATCACCAGGATCCCAAAGTGGGCGCCCGGATAGGTTTGTCTCCAATCATCGCTCACTGTAAACATTTTCCCATCTCCTTGTGAACGCTGCTCCCAACAGATGAAGCATGAGATAAGATCGTGGATCACATAGCTATCACCATATTCTTCAGGTACGAGAAACCATAAATGTTCCAACCATAATCATTTGAGCGTTAGAGTATAAAGTTTTTAACAATGCCCGCTTACAAACCTGTTCCATAGCATACCTCTTCGACATCTCTCGGGTCAACATCTGCCTGAACGTAGAGCTTTAGTGCAATATTACCAGCCATTTCATGGCCGACGACTCTAACTCGATCCATAAAAGGGGTCTGGCAATGACACTATGTTCAAATTTTGAAACTGGTGGGAAGAATCATTCAGTCCAAGCATTGGGAATGTAAATGGTCGGGCGCTTTTCCTGGATGTTTACAAAGCGCCTTTTTTTTGACGAATCAGGAAACATTATCGATATAGTTGACTGCGGTCATGATGTTACCCTGGAAAGACAATTGGCTGAAGAACGAAAAATAGCGGAAGAGAGAGATTGCGTTTCAATGAGAAACGTATGGCAACAAGCATGGACGGGGTTTCAGAGAATTTCAAAGAGAGAAGAGTCGTCTAGAGAAACCTTTTGGAACAGGAGAACTACTGAACGTCGTAAGGACTAGTTTGGCCTCGGAGCCCAATCCCAAGTGATAAGCATAAATATTTTGTTCATCAAATGGAACATGTCAGTTTTCTAGGTGTCTACATAGGCGAATCCGGAAAAATCCGGTTGGAAGATAAAATTAGTAGGAGCCGAAAAGCTTCACGTTCTTTAATCTTCCCAAACTTCAATTCATCGAATTAGGTTGAGCCTGCTGCTCCCCGCAGCGGGCTCAACTTTTTTTATCTTCCAGGTGTTTGACTCGAAGTCAGAATTTTGAGGAAAACCGGATTGGACATGACGCCAATCCGATTCCTAACTCAGGAGAGGATGACACAAAAGTTAACGCTTCATAGCTGTGGTATCAGTAATTTGCTGCTTTTCGTGTTCCTGTTTGAACTTTTTGACCGAAACATCAGATTTAAGCCATTCCAAGGCCTTTTTTGCTACGATGTCCTTTTCAATATCAACCTTGGTTTCCTTGTTGAAACGACTTTGCTTGTCATTTTTCTTTCCGTTTTTGTTAGCCTCTTCTGCAGCCGCTTCTTCTTCCTCTTTCTTTTGAATCTCTGCTTTCATGTTGACGTCAGGTAATATACCGGTTTTTTGAATGTGGCGTCCTTTTGGAGTGTAATAATAAGCGGTGGTCAGTCGTAGCCCCGAACCGTTATCAAGAGGAATAATGGTTTGTACGGAAGCCTTCCCGAAAGATTTTGTCCCGAAAATTAGAGCTCGATCGTGGTCCTGCAATGCGCCTGAGACAATTTCCGACGCGCTCGCGCTTCCTTCATTGATGAGCACCGCAACCTTAAATTTATAATGAGTCCCAGCTGGCGAGGCTCGGAATTCCATTCTTTGATCTTTCACTCTGCCGTCAGTATAGACAATAAGTCCTTTATCGATGAAAAGGTTTGAAACCTTTACCGCTTGGTCCAAAAGGCCACCGGGGTCATTGCGCAGATCCAGGATCAACCCTTTTAGATGATCATCATCTTTTTTTGCCTTTTTGTTCGAGTTTTTTGTGTTTTCACCGTTTTCCAGTTCTTTGATCGCCGCCATCAGGTCCGTATCGGTAGTTTCCTGAAAACTGACTATCTTATCGAAACCAAGGGTGAATTCGATGGGTTGTTTTTTCACGGAATGAACATGAATGATGTCTCTAGTTATGGCGAAATCCTTAAATTTCTTAAAACCTTCTCTCATTATAGTAAGAGTTACCTTTGTGCCCCTAGGACCCCTCATTTGTTTAACCGCTGAGTGAAGCGTGATATTTTTAGTGGGCTCGCCATTTATCTTGATGATTTTGTCACCTGGTTTAATGCCGGCCTTAAATGCCGGGGTATCTTCAATAGGGGAAACGACGGTAAGAATGCCTCCATCAAGAGTTATTTCAATGCCTAACCCACCGAATTCACCCTTGGTTTCGACCTGCAGTTCCTTAAACATGTCTTCGGTAAGGTAAGAAGAATGTGGATCTAGGGACTGCAACATTCCACTGATCGCTCCCTGTATGAGTTCCTTGTCAGTAACTTCTTTTACATAATTCTTTCGAACTATTTCCATTACCTGTCTAAAAAGTTTTAGCTCTTTGTAGTCTGGAGAGTATTTTGCTGTTGAATCAGCGCAGTAGCCAAGGCTTCCAGATACGAGAAAGATAAAGCAAATCAATAGACTAAAGCCAAACCTAAACGGCTTACGTATAACCATTGCAGGACCTCGCGGCGTAATTATGAAAAAATTTCTCAAAAACAACTCCATCTTATGAGTTTAAAATGATACCATAAACGTAAAAGATCATAAAGACTTTATAACGAAGCTGAGGAACGATATCATGGAACACCTGATATATAAGGTTGATTCAAGGATGTCGCCGCCCGTAATATTGGCCATGCTATCCGGGTTGGCGCTAATCGTCATTAGTATAGTAAAAAATCACAGCTTTCTGTTTCTCGTGGCCTTTACACCATTTTTATATCTTGGGATGGAGATACTTGCCCGGAAAATAGTCGTGGACCCGACAGGACTCACGATTTACAAACTTTTTAGATCAAAACGACTGAACTGGGCACAAATTGAGAATGTAGACTCTGTGCATACTGGCTCAAAATTTTTTTTAATCCTTCAAGTGTCTTCCATAAGGCCTGTCATAATCACCAACACAATCGCTTTTTTCCCCGACCTCGTTAAAAAAATAATTCAGAATATTCCGGCTGACAAGGTGTCTGAATCTGCCAGCGAAATATCGCGTTCGAATCAAACAAAACTTTGGCCCATAATTCAGGCCTGGTTGGTATGTGCGATATTCTTTACTGTTATGGTTGGTAAGATACTGGAATAATGGTATATTCCTTTGTTAAACAAGACCCGTAAACGCGTTATTGTAAAATCACACAAGGAATGAAACGCCTGCATTTAACAGAATTCTGGCATGCAATAATAAATGTCGCGCAGCAAATCGGAATTCTGGCAAAACAAACCGTGGAGGCCTGGATTCACGATGGCGCCATTCGAATGGCGGCGGCTTTGGCGTTCTACACAATATTTTCAATTGGCCCAGCCCTCCTCATCGGTCTGTTCGTCGCGGAAACAATGGTAGACGCCGCGTCCGCCAGAAATGAACTTTCATCAATATTAGACAGTTTTGTTACACCTGCTGACACGAGATATATATTATCACTTTTGGAGACCACAAAAGTGAAGATTGCGGGAGACGGTTTTCCGGCGTTAAGCGTAATAACCGCAATTATTGCCGCCACTGGTGTTTTCACGGAACTTCAAAGCGGGCTGAATGCTATCTGGAATGTTCGGTCGCAGCGTGGCTTAAGTTTGGGCAGGTACATTGAGATGCGATTTATATCGTTTCTCATTGTGCTTGGAATAGGTTTACTACTGCTGGTTTCCCTGGCAGCTACGACCATGCTTTCCACAGTGGAATCGATAGTGTTCGAGGCTTTTCCAATTTTCGCCAATCATTTAAGTAAGATCAATTCGCTAATATCTCTTGCGGTAATTCCGGTCCTTGTCGCATGCGCCTATAAGTTCATCCCGGCTACCAAAATTGCTTGGGGCGACATTTGGCCAGGCTGTGTTCTGGTTTCCTTGCTTCTGGCCATTGGAAAGTTCGCGATTACTATCTACCTGAATTTTGCGAGAATCAGCTCTCTATATGGGGCAGCGGGGTCTCTGGTCATACTTCTAGTCTGGGTATACTTTTCGGCTCAGGTCTTTTTCTTCGGAGCTGAACTGACAAAGGTCTACGCGTCACAGTATGGATCGAGGAAACCACAAACATTGCCCTCTAATGATTCCCCATCAGAAACGCCTTCAAACGCCTTATCCTGAAAAATCTTGACATAACGAATCACCGGCGATATTTTCCGCTTCAAATTTTTGATAGTGACATTCAGAAGAGGTTACGTGTAATTGATAGCGATTACGCCTTTGGCAAGTGGAAGTTCCGGTAATTCTTATCTTATTCGTAACAACGAATCTTCCCTTCTGATAGATGCGGGTCTTTCAGGTAAACAGATCATTGAGCGACTGGATTGCGCCGGTGTCGATCCATGTTGCCTTAAAGCAATACTGGTATCTCACGCCCATATGGATCATATAAAAGGGATTGGAGTGCTTTCCAGAAAATTCAAGATCCCGGTTTTTATCAATGAGAAGACCTTCGTCGCAGCCGAGAAAACGCTCGGAAAACTATACCGCAGAGAAACTTTCAAGACAGGAAAGATATTCGAATATGCCGGGTTCAAGATTCATCCCTTCTCGGTGCCTCACGATTGTGCTGATCCAGTAGGGTTCCGTATTTCAAATGGCACAGCGCGATTTGGTATAGCTACCGATTTAGGTGTAGCGACAGGACTTGTAAGAAATCTTTTGACAGGTTTGAACGCCGTGATCCTGGAAAGCAACCATGATCCCTTAATGTTAAGAGATGGGCCCTATCCGTGGGAACTGAAGCAGCGGGTCCGTAGCAGGCTTGGGCATCTTTCCAACGATCAAAGCGCGCAACTTCTTCAAAGTATTGTGAGTGACGAGCTCCGGGTAGTAATTTTGGCCCATATGTCCGAAACCAACAATACTGAAGAACTAGCTGAGCGGTGCGTTCGTGAAAGCTTGCAAGCCTTTTTGGATCAAAATGGCTCTATTTTTTGCGCCACACAGAGTCAAATCGGACCTACGGTTGAGTTATGAAAGAATGTTTCACCATTTAGCTTTAGTTAACCACTCCTGTTAAGTCTCATTCGCCAAAAATTCCTTTTTTTCAGAAAAGGCGTGACTCATAAACAATAGATGGTAGGATTTGTGGGCGCCAGATTTCTCCCAAAGAGTCGAATAGAATTTCTATGAAATTTAAGTAAATTTTAAGGAGGATCATATAAATGAGTTTTGTCTTGCAAACGATCGAAGATTCCGTAGCAACCTTGACTCTAAATAGGGGCAAAGTAAATGCTATTAATGAAGCGGTTGCCGAGGAGCTTGGTAAGAACCTTGAAGAACTAGTTTCGAGTAACAACGTTAAAACAGTAGTTTTGACTGGGCTGGGACGCTTTTTCTCTTTTGGTTTGGATATCCCTGAATTCCTTAACTATTCCAAACAGGATTTCAATAGATTTGTTGTAAAATTCGCTGATCTCTACACTTACATTTTCACATACCCAAAACCTGTTATCGCAGCGCTGAACGGTCATACCATCGCCGGTGGCTTCATGCTTGCCACTGCATGTGATTATCGAGTCATGGTTACTGGAAAGTCCAGAATAAGTTTAAACGAAATCACCTTTGGGTCTTCGTTGTTTCCAGGCAGCGCTGAGATGTTGAGATACCTCGTGGGGAATCGTAAAGCCGAAATAATTGCTGTGACAGGAGACATGTATACTGCGGAGCAGGCGAAAGAGATTGGATTAATAGATATGGTCTCAACAGAAGAATCTTTGACTGAACACTGTATGACAGTTGCGAGAGGCTTCGTCTTGAGGTTCGGGCCTGCTTACCAGAGCATTAAGAAACTACTTAGATCAGACACTGCTGCGACCATGCGAGACAAAGACTCGAAGTATCGTGAGGAGATGATCGACCATCTGGTATTCTGAAGAAACTTGGTCCCGGCTCAAGATGATAAAAATCAGAAATTAGATCTCGACACATGTTGGTAGAAGATGAAAAAATCCACTCAAACCAGTAACCGATTAAATTTCGAAAAACGCTTGGTTCAGTTCGTAAGAGTAGCCACAGAGAGTGAGCATTATCGTAGTGTGTTTGGAGGCGGCTGGCGGATTTGAACCGCCGAATAACGGTTTTGCAGACCGTCGCCTTACCACTTGGCTAAGCCGCCCTTTTAATAATTGAATTTTACTATGAAAAGAGCTGTTTCGTCAATAGGATCGGAATAGAAAAATTAACATTGCGCCCTTCCTGAAATGAGATTTTTACTTAGACGTTTTACGTTCGCCATTTCAGGGCGCTGAAAGTCTTTTAGAATATGGTCTAAATGTGATAAAATAATGCTTCCAATGGCCACCCAAAAAAAAGATCATGAAAGACCATGAAAAACAATGAGAAATGTATTCATCAGTTTGATTCTAATAAGTTTAACGCTTCTTGCCTCTGCCCACGTGGTTTCACCAGACGATGAAGTTGACTGTTGTATAAAGTCATGCTCTTGAACCAAGCAAAAGCCGCAATGTATCAAGACATCGAAGGATGATTGTTTGAAGCAACGCGGCGAGGTAGTCGTTGACTGCCTGCTTTGTGATTGATCGTATGATAGATCGCTCCAATTTCGTTGATCAATAATAGTCCAGCCTGCTATTAGCCAGGAAGTGGCGGCCCATATCGCTTCATGCTGCCACTTACATTTAAAAAACGAGCAGGGCTGTAATTACAGTTTCAGTATCTGGCATGCTAAATCTATCAATGAGATAAGAGCCTATGAACATCCCGTAGTAGCCCCACAGTTAAAACACTTATAACACGAACCGTTTCGTACCATTATCGAACCGCAGTCAGGACATGCTGGGGCGTCGGACTGAGCGTTGTAAAAGGCCTTTTTAGTATTCGATATTCTCGTGGATTTTATCAATGGACCGTTTTGTCCAGTTTCAGCCGGGTACACAAAACTGTCGTCATCGGTGGAAACCAATCCTGCCATTATTCTGGATTGCTCATCCAGGAAGCTTGTTCCCAGATACCTGAAGATGTAGTCAGTTAGGGACTTGGCTATGGGAACATTGGGGTTGCTTGTGAAACCTGACGGCTCGAATCTGACATGACTGAATTTGTTTACAAGATCTTCAAGCGGCACGCCATATTGTAGGGCTATTGAAGTGAGAGTTGCAATTGTGTCCATCAAGCCGGAGATTGTACTCCCTTCTTTTGACATGCGAATAAAAATCTCCCCAACTTTACCATCATCATAAAAACCAGTGTGTATGTATCCTTTGTGGCCGGCAATTTCAAATTTGTGTCTCACACTCTTGCAATCGACCGGCAATCTTCTTCTAACAGGGCGCGATAAATATCGGCTGTCAATCGTAGCGCCTGTCTGTAGAGGCTGGGCGGCCTTACATCCGTCACGATAAACCGTGATGGATTTAAGACCAATTTTCCATGAAAAACGGAAAATTTCCTCGATATCTTCAACGGTACAATCATTTGGTAAATTGACAGTCTTGGATATGCCACCTGAGATGAAAGGCTGAACGGCGGCCATCATCCTGATGTGACCTTCAGGCGATATATGACGTTTGCCATCTATGGGGGCAAAAGCGCAATCAAATATTGGCAAATGTTCCGGGGCTATTTCTTCCACTCTTTCTATGGAACCGGTTTCCTGAATTGTGGCAATAATCTCCTGGATTTTAAGCGGCTCGTATCCGAGACGTTGTAGCGCTCTTGGCACGACTCGATTCACTATAGTCAGATTTCCTCCTCCAGATAGAGCCTTATGCTTGACGAGAGCCAATTCAGGTTCGATACCGGTTGTGTCGCAGTCCATCATAAAGGCGACCGTCCCTGTGGGCGCTATCGCTGTAACCTGAGAGTTGGCGAAGCCGCCTTTCTTGCTTTTTTCCACGACTAAGTCCCACGTTTTACGCGCCAATTCGACGATATTTTTAGGAGCCAAATTGTCATCTATTTCATAGGCGCTTTTCCTGTGTTTCTTGATGACCTTCAACATGGATGACCGGTTGCGTTCGAATTCACGAAATGGTTTCCTTATTGAGGCTATCCTGGACGATTGCAAATAGGCTTCCGATGACATGAGCGCAGAGATCGACGCTGCCCATCCTCTTGCCTCATCCGAGTCGTAAGGCAAACCAAGTCCCATTATTAAGGCGCCGAGATCAGCAAAACCCAGCCCCAGAGCTCTAAGATTTCTGGCGTTTCGAGCTATCGCCGGAGTCGGGTACGATGACCTGTCAATGAGAATATCCTGAGCGGTGATTATCACATCGATGGCATGGCAAAATGCTCCAGTATCAAATGAACCAGACGCGTCCATGAATGAAGACAGCTTTAGAGACGCCAGATTGCACGCGGAATCATCGACACCCAGGTATTCTGAGCATGGGTTGGAAGCGGAGATTCTACCCGTTTCAGGGCAAGTGTTATAACTGTTAACAGTGGTGTCAAATTGTAATCCGGGGTCACCACAGGTGTAGGCGGCCAGAGCTATTTCCCGAACCAAGTCCCTGGCTTTGTATGTGTCCGCCCTTTCACCGGTCAAAACCAATTTTGTGTTCCAATCTCCATTCTTTTCATCTGATTCCAGGAATTCATCGGGGACTCGAACCGAATGATTCGAGTTTTGAAAGGCAACTGTGGAATAGGCCGGCCCTTCAAAAGACCCCTCAAACCCAGCCTCAATAAGAGCTTGGGCTTTTTTTTCCTCAAGAGCTTTGGATCTTATAAATTGAAGGATGTCCGGGTGATCTATATTCAATATAGCCATTTTAGCAGCCCGACGTGTTTTCCCGCCCGATTTAATTACACCTGCCGAAGCGTCTGCAGCTTTCATGAACGAAATTGGCCCGGATGCTGTGCCGCCTCCTTTCAGTGGTTCTCTAGCAGATCTCAATTTTGACAAATTAACGCCAGATCCAGAGCCACCTTTAAATATTATGCCCTCTTGTGTATACCAGTGGAGGATAGATTCCATAGTATCCTCGACACCAAGTATAAAACAGGCTGAACATTGAGGGGCAGACTCTACCCCGACGTTAAACCATACAGGACTATTGAACGATGCCCGTTGAGTAATAAGGATAGCGATTAGCTCATCCCGGAAGACTCGAGCATCCTGTTCCGAAGCAAAATATCCCTGGTCAGCCCCCCAATTGGCTAACGTACTGGCTACACGGAAAACGATCTCTTTGACGCTATTTTCTCTGTCTGGCGTGCCAACTCGACCTCTGAAATACTTAGACGCCACAACCGTAACAGCCATGTCGGACCAAAATGATGGCGCTTCAACATCGTCCTGTTCGAAAACTATTTTACCTTTATTGTTTCGAATAACTGCGGATCGCTTTTTCCAGTCCACCAAATCGAATGGCTCTTTATCTTCTAAAGAAAACAATCTTGAGAACACAAGACCTTGTGAAGACAGGTTTGAAATACTAAACAGATTCTCGCTACTTGCTATTTCGGATGAAAGCGCCTGGTCGGTCATTTGAGCACCATTAGGAACCAGCCCATGAGTCATAAAATCTCTGTTACGAACAATTAGTCAGCACGTGACGAATTCGAGACTTTAATCTTTCATGGGCGTCTTGCCACGACTATTGTTTGTTACTTATGATCAAGTCTTTTCTTATAATAATTATAGTCCATCGCGGAGATTCTGGCAAGTTAACTTATGGATAAAGTTAAATAAATCATTCCAAGGACCAACTGAATGACCCCTGGATTTCCTCTACAGAGGTGTCTGGTGGAAAACCACCCTGAAAGAGTTCGTCGATGCTGGTGATGAGCCTTTCTCCTGAACGACCTTCGGCTATGATTAGGATGTCTCTGGACTGCTGTCTGGCAAATTCTTGCAAATATTGAACACACGCGCCACATGGCAGAAGCGGCGCGTATAGGTCCGAAACGACAGCGACAGCCAGGAAATCTTTGTGTCCGTGAATTAACGCATGGTTTATAGCGTTTCTTTCTGCGCAAACACCAAGCACCGGAATAAGACACTCAGTGTTGCAGCCTTCGAATATAACGCCACCCTTTGTAAGGACCGCAGCTCCCACTTTAAAGCGGCTCAGCGGGACCGAAGCATGGCCCTTCACTATCTTGGCCACGTCCAACAATTTATCTAGGTCCCATTGATGGGCTAAAGTTGATCCTTGATCAGTGTCTGCCTGAAGGGTCATAATTTTTTCATCTGTAACATTTGACAAAGCAATTTGGTTAGAACTCGTCCCAGTCAGCTTGAAGTGTTTTTACCATTATTATCAAATCATGATATGTTCCATCATGTCCCTTCACATAATCTTTCAGTCTGGCCTGTTCGAAGAAATCCATTTTGAGACAGGCTCTTATGGCTGGTTCCTGAACGCCGGCTACCAATTCCGCCGCCAGTTTTTCAATGCCCATTTCCATTGCCAGTTTGACCGCGTTCAACAAAAGATTTGGACCGAGCGCCTGACGACGGTACGCAGGGTCCACCATGACCCTCACATGAGCGACGTGACGCAGACATTCGGCTATTGGACGATGCAACTGAATGATGGCGATTATTGAGCCATGCTCAGTATTTACGGCCACCAGAGGCAAAACTTTGTCATAATCCAGGTTACGGATCCACTCGTTTGTTGCGTTGGGATCGGTTGTATCATCCCGGAGAAACCATCTTTCCTGCTCCGG
>JAMCYH010000108.1:2116-12571 GCA_023474025.1 Deltaproteobacteria bacterium | reverse complement strand
ATCAGAACCAGATTCTGAAAGGACTTTCTCGCGAGGACCTGTTCACTGTGGTCCATGAGCGCTTCATGACCGATACTGCCGCATTCGCTGATATTGTTCTCCCCGCTACTTCTTCCTTGGAGCATAGTGACTTGTACAGTTCCTACGGCACGTACTGCGTCCAGCGGGCCCGACCAGCGATCCCTCCGGTTGGGGAGAGCAAATCCAACTGGGAAGTATTTGGACTTCTGGCTGAGGCCATGGGATTTCATGACGGATTTTTTCGCCAATCTGCGGATGACCTGATCGAACATCTACTGTCAACCCCCAGCCCTATGAGGGAAGGGATTGACAACGACACCCTGGATTCCGGTAGGGCGGTGGAATTGAGGCTCCCGACGGGCTACAAGACCCAATTTCTTACGGACTCGGGCAAGATCCAGATCATTAATCTCCGCAAGCAGTGGTGGACACCGCGTCTATGCCCCAGCAGCGAAGGGACATATCCCTTTCGACTCATGACGACCCCAGCTCGGCGCTTTCTGAACAGCTCTTTTCGGGAGCGTGACGATCTACGGGCGAAAGACCCGGCTATGTTCCTGAAGATGAACCCGTCCGACGCCTGGCGCAAAGGGCTCAAAGACGGAGAGCGGGTAACGGCCTTCAACGATCTGGGTGAGGTTTGTTTCATCTTGCGTGTAACCTCCAGGGTCCCGGAGGGTGTTGTGGTCGCCGAAGGGATCTGGTGGCTGACCCATTGCCCCGGGGACCGTTCAGTCAACACCCTCACATCACAGCGACTTACGGATTGTGGGGGTGGAAGCACCTTTTATGATAACACTATCGATGTCCGCAAAGAGTTAAGACAGCCATCCATGTAATGTGGTGAAGGATGATTAACACCTGCTGGGGGCAGAGCGGCTTTGATCACATCTGGGAAGAAACTCCAACAGTTCACAATCCTTTGGAAGTATATTATATTCTCTAATTATTATCGATACTTGGCCTAAACTCAAAATTCTGGTACGTGATCAGGTAGGCTAGCGATGATTTATAATATTGAATATGAACAAGAAGAAGATAGCCGCTTTTACCTGTGCGCTTGGTTTCAAAACGTCTCGGATAGACATGGCGTCTACCTCTGGAAAGATCCATGAAAAGTTTCTCAAACTCGAAATGAAGGGCGGGTGGCAACCGGAGTAGGGATTATCTCGGTGATTTAGTCAACGATTACATCAGGATCAGTCACAGTCCAAACAGAACAAAATTCTCGAACCAGGAGACACTGACTCATTTCCTAATTGGTCAACGACAAATCAGGAATTTAACATAAGTCAGATGGGTCCTGTTTGAACGAGCGATTCACGGGCAATCGGTCAGGATCTCAGGCTAGGGCGACCGAATCCTTGTTCCCTTATCTGCTGGCAGACCGACTCAGGCGCATAGACGCAGGCATGCTCCTTATGTACGGCCTGTAGGAAAGTGTAATCGCTGTTTCCTATTTCTCTCAGGACGAGACGGGGAAGAATTCGGGCATTGACTCGAAAGTGTTCTTCGAATCTAAATGATAATAGCGACACGTTAAAGCTGAAGAGGTTCAGGGACTGGTAATAGGCCAGTATGGACGAAAGACCCTCCAGAAAGGAGCTGAGAGCTTTCTCGCCCACATCAAGTAGGGATTTATGTTCGGGCAAGATGCACCAGACATCCGGTATATGACTCATGGGAGCAAAGCCTACGGTCCAGAAAGTGGGGCCAATTTCTCCGATGTAGCGGGACGCCCTTTCTTTCTCTTCGCGGATGAAGTCGTCCCAAAACTCTACGCCATTTTCACGGTAATACCTTCTTGCTGCATCGAGTTGGAGCCTCATGTGGTTCGTCGGACGCTCCCCGCAGAGGACCTGAAGGTGGGGGTGAACCAGGCTTGAACCTGCCGACGGCATGTAGTTCCAATTGATGGAGAAGCAGCATACTTCGGGGTCAACTTCGGAGACCCTCCGGATAAACTCCTGAACGACTCGAAATGCGTCATTCATCATTTCGGGTTTCAGCTCTTCCATGCGAACAAAGTGCTGGGGAGAGAAAACTGCTACGCCTACGTAACGATCGAGAGGCAGAATATTGGGAACCAGAGTCGCTCTTCCTCTCTGAATCTTTCCTTCCGGAATCAATTCCTCAGGGAATCGGGGCGTGGATTTTTCGATATTCTCTGGGCAGAAAGGGCAGAATATCCCTTCCGAACGCTTGAAAGTTTCTTCGATATTGGGGCTATTCGGAGGCTGATAGGGGAAGTTGAAGACGCGTCCTGTAGTGCCGGTCAAAGGGTCTTTACGGATCTCAAAGGGAATCTCCTGTCTTTTCCCTTCTCTGATCAGGGTCATTTTATCGTATAATGTTTCAAATGTAATGGGCATACGCGAATCTCCTTGAGGCCAGGAATATACTTGGCAAAACTTCAACCTGTTCGTCCCATCCTCTCCTCGAAATTACAAGCCCGCTCATTTCTTCGTGGCAAGCTTTTGGGGTTGTCGTCAAATTTGGAACAGGTTCCGCAGTTCAGTATTTTCAGACTATATAACGAGAATGGACATAACAAAAATATTTTTTGCGCCTTTCTGAGAACGTTACCGGCGCTGGCTATCGATATGTGGAATCGAGAAAAAATGTAAGAGGGCTTCTAAAAATAGGATGGGATCCTATTAAACAAGAGTTTTCCATTTACTATCCGGTTCAAAAGATCGGGTAGAAATTCACGGAACTATCCCTCGGTTTTCGAAAGTAAATTCGAGAGTTATTCCACTTTTCTCCAAAAGGAGAGTGGTTCTACAGTATTGAAATAGGGAAAATATGTACGAAAATATAGGGGCTCAGAACCACACAGGTTTATGTCTTTACCTTTGAGTCCGCTAGCGTTATCTAAGATAAGAATATTCCGTTTCCGTGACAGGGAGGTAAAAAATGCCCACTAATTACACAATTCACCCATTAGCTGTTGGTTTTAACGAAACAGATCAGGGAATATTAACCTACCAACGTTTTTATGGAAAACGCATAATATTACCAATCTATGTTTTTGCAATCATGGGCGGTCCAAAAAAAATACTTGTTGACACCGGCATCGAGGAATTTATGGCTCCGGATGATCTGGAGGAGAGAACCGGATTTCCAGTGAGACCATTCGAAGAAGCCTTGGAAACAATCGGCTGGAAACCGGAAGACGTAGACATAGTTATACATACTCATTTACACAATGATCACTGTGAAAACGATTCGCTTTGTTCTAACGCTGAATTCTATGTTCAGAAAGCCGAGCTGGACTTCTGCCTGAATCCTCACCCGATTGATCATCGATATTACGCCGATGTTCTTGAAGGAGTAAATTTGAAGGTAATAGAGGGTGACACGGAAATCGTAGAGGGGATAAATGTGATCTTTACTCCTGGGCACACAGCGGGTGGACAATCGGTAGTAATTCAAACATCGGGAGGTAAAGCCATCATAACAGGCTTATGCTGCAATTCGGAAAATTTCCCGGCTGGCGGTGGTGTAATAGCGCCCGGTGTATTGCTGGACGCGATCCAGGCTTATGACAGTATGACGCGTATAAGGAAAGAAGCTGATATTATAATACCTATCCATGATTTAGCGGTTGGTAAAATGACAAAAATACCGGAGTAGAAAACAACAAAGATTACAGGTGAATACTAGAAAGGGCCGCCCCTTAGAAATCCTGCGCCTGGGGATAAAGATTAGTTTTGCCCTTGGCAAGAAAACCGAAGGTTCGAGTCATTAATGTCAAATGGCAGGACTGCTGTCTGGCTATAAAAATTAGCGGCAGCGTAATGATGTCATCCAATCGTATATCTAGGGTTTTCGGAGCCAGGCAAAGAATTTCCTTTTTGCGTATATAACATAGAAGTAATTTATAAACGGCGCCACTCTATTCAGGATCAGGTTAAAAATGACAAAGATCTTGCTGGGATAAACACTTTGTTTATCTTTCAAAACCCCCTCTATAATTGACTTGGCTACAATTTCAGCGCTTTGAACCGGGTAAAGCTCCGGGGTGTTCTCTCCTGCCGTGTTAAAAAAATTGGTTTTTGTGGCTATTGGGTATACCAAGCAAACGGTTTTTTCATTTTTTAATTCATGTCTGTAGGCGGTAAAAAAGGAATCTAGCGCAGCTTTCGTAGATGAATACAGGGCGTAGCCCGGTATAGGAAGTTTTCCCATTGCGGAACAGGTTACTACGACCCTGTAATCCCTCCCTTTGTTAAGCTCGGCCATTAATTCCGACAAATAAATAGGGGCCAGGACATTCGTGTCATAAATTTTTTCAATATGTTCGTAGCCTGGGGTCTCTATCCTTTCGTAATAGGCAAAACCGGCATTGGCAAACAGGATGTCTATGGTCCCAAGTTCCTGTCTTGCAAAATCAAAAAGGCGCCCTACCTCTTCTTTTTTTGACAGGTCACAATCGCAGGTTATGACCCTGTCATCCTCGACATCGGTATGAGCGGAATCAATCGAACCGGCGACTACTTTTACATCAAATTCCAGAAGGCGCTTCAATAACTCTTTGCCGATTCCTGAAGAGGAGCCTGTAATCAGAATTTTTTTTTATTGATTTCCATAATTCAGCTAATCCCTTCATATGATGCAGTTTTTGCCTTAGGAAAAGTGAGTTTGAAATTATCAACTTTTATAACCAAAAGTGGTTTATGATCATCAATTCCCGGGAAAAAGTCTCTATCAACCTTAACTTCTTTTATTCTTGCAAACGAGCCAATTCCCCTTCCATGAAAATTTGTGTAATAAACCTTTTGATTTAGTGTTTGCACAAGCGGAAACGGTAAAAGGGCCGTCGTTATAGGAAAAGGAAAGAGGAATTTTATTCGCTCCATTGTTATGCCAAAAAACTTATGACCTTCACGCTCTACACCTATTTGTTCAGTATTTTTATCCGACATCCATGAAAAATTTGCGTGCTCTTTTGGAATACCCCAGTTTTCCCGACCGTTAACTACACTATCCAATGTTGAAACAAATATTTTTGATATAGTATATAGGTTCTGCCCTTCAAACCGTATCTTGCCCGGGATGAACAGAAGTTCTTTATATGGTCCCACCTTGGAAGACTTGTAATCTACCAGCATTACACATCCCCGGCCGCCCAAATACGATTCCTTGAGATAATCGTCCAGGAAACACCTATCCTTTAACTTTTCTTTCTTGAACCAGTATACTATTACATACCCATTACCCGTTAAATTCCATGGCGCTGGGGCTTTTTCTACCATCGCTTGACCTCTTTTTGATGAACATCCTCAAACCGTCTTTGAGACTTTTGGATTAGGGACATTGGTCTGACTTTGAATTGGGGTTAACCGTAAGCGTTTTTACTACAGAGCGTTTAATGAAAGGCATTATCCAGAATAATCCCGACAAAAGCCTCGTAGACTGTCCCATTTTCCAATGCAGTTTTCTGCCATGAGCCGCTTTCCAAACCAATCTGGCCACTTCAGCCGGTTGAATTTTCACACCCATCCTTTTTACGCTGTATGCGACATTGTCTGCACACGTGAGCATCGGTGTGTTGACGTACGGGGCCATGATATCACTCACAATGATTCCATATCTTTCCAACTCTATGTCCAGCGCCTCGGTGAGGGCGCATACGGCGCTCTTGGAAGCGGAGTATGCCGACAAATCTGGTACACCGTAAACTGCGGAAACGGACGCCATGGTTATGATACGAGCCCCAGGTGTCTTTTTCAGGAAGTCCAAAGCACAGTGGACGCAATTGATCACGCCTTTCACATTTACATCCACAATTCTTAGATTATCCTCCAGCGAAACCTTCTCAAATGGGCCAAACTTTAAGATACCCGCATTGTTGAAAAGGATGTCTAGCCTTCCACGGGTCCTATGCGTGAATGCCTCGATTGCTTTATGGACCTCAGTTGAGTCCGTAACGTCCATCAACATTGAAAAACATTTCTCAATGCCGACTTCAGTCTCAAGTGATTTCAGCCCATCTTCATTTTTATCTGATATACCGACAAACCAATTGTTTTGAGCAAAAAGTCTGGCTGTTTCAAGACCAATGCCGGACGCTGCTCCGGTAATGAATATGGATTTCTTGCCGTTCATATATTACCTTTTGCGCCTTCGGGAAAACGACTGCCTATGTCCGTCATGGCTTGCGCAAAATGTGTATAGCCATGGCCGCTTCTTCCACGCCTATATTCCCCCCCCCATTTTCCGCTAGAGCGATCCGGGCTTGCTGAACCTGACGTTTACCAGCCTCTCCTCTAAGTTGGGTAACAAGCTCATAAATTTGAGCTAATCCAGAAGCTCCTATCGGATGGCCTCTACATTCGAGGCCGCCGCTAGTGTTAATAGGTTTCCTGCCACCAATCGTCGTGGCCCCTGATTCAGCTAATCGACCACCTTCACCCAAGGGGCAGAAACCCATTGCTTCGGTCTGATGCAGTTCTCCATATGCGGTCGCGTCATGCAGTTCGGCCAGATCCATATCCTCTGGCCCTAAACCGGCCTTCGCGTACGCCTCTCTGGAAAGACGGGCGCCTATATCTTCACCATCAATGTCCCGGTCGCTTCCCTGTCCGAGCACAGAAGCCAATACCTTAACGGGCCTGACGTGATCCAGTTTCTTTAAGTAAGACTCGGAGCAGACTATTGCCGCGCTCGCGCCATCACCAATAGGAGCGCACATGGCCCTAGTGAGAGGATATGCTACCGGCTTGTCGTTCATTACCTCCTCTACTGTCATAGGATTTTGGTATTGTGACAAGGGATTCAACGATCCATGAGTGTGATTCTTGGATGCGATTACAGCCAAATGCTTCTGTGTGGTGCCAAATCTGTCCATGTGCCAGCGAGCGCCCATGGCGTAGGCGTCCATAAATATACTTCTCCCTTGGCCTGGAGCTGATTGATCTTCGGGAATTTCAACATTAAAACTCTTACCCACTTCCATGATCATCTGAATATGAGATTGTAAATTCTCCATGTCCATGCACGAGGCGTAAGCCTGCATGGATCGAATTTTGTCTGGACACGTAATCTTCTCCGACCCAAGCGCAAGGGCGCAATCAAACATTTCAGCCTTTATGCCGACATATGCAAGGTGAAGGGCCGTCGCAGCGCCTGCGCACGCATTCTCAACGTTGGTCACCGGGATCTTGTCTATACCCATTCCCCTGAGAACGACCTGGCCCCGAATCGAGTGTTGTTGAGTAAACATTCCCCAAAAAGTATTGGAAAAGAAAGCCGCCTGGAGATCCTTCCTGTCAAGTCTTGAGTCGTCAAGAGCGAGTTTCACAGCTTTCTCAGCCATGGTTCGTACTGTCTCGTCAGGATATTTGCCGAAGCGGATCATGCCAACTCCGATTACATATACATCCTGCATACGGTCCTCCCTGGAAACAGAGTACTGGCAAGAGTTTCAACTTGTTGAGCAAAACATTTTCTAATCAAAGAGAATGAGCGCCGGTTATCATCAGGCTGTCATTGGCGCCATCCTCAATCAGAGCGGCCCGAGCGTCACGAAATACTTTTTCAACTAGAAACTCTTTGCTGAGGCCGTAACCTCCGAATATTTGAATGGCTTCGTTTGAAACCTCGAATGCGGTATTAGTACAAAAAACTTTTGAGGCGATTGAATACGCTATGGAAGGTGGAGTATTATTGTAGTTGTAGACCATCACTGAACGTGACAAGGCCCGGGCCGCTTCAACTTTCATAAACATTTTAAATAGCTTGTGTTTGATTAGCTGGTGTTCAAAGAGCGGTTTCCCTCCCTGAATCCTTTGCTTTGAATAGATCAAGGCTTCCTCATAGGCCGCTCGCGCCGTTCCGGTAAAAACGGTGCCCATTGCCGCGTTGGCAGTAGAGAGGGTAAGGTCCACCATGGTTTCGTAACTTTCCTGATCTACCAACATGTAATCATAAGGAACCCTGACGTTGTCGAAATAGACCTCGCCCTGCGGCAGATCCCTTTGTCCCAGCTTGTTTAAGGCGCGGCCCCTGCTAACGCCGGGAGACGACAGAGGAATGATACAGATTCCCCCACCAGCCAAACCCATTGAAGAATCGAGGTTCAGATAAGCCAGGGCGTGGGTTGCGATTGGTCCGTTGGAAACCCATGCCGATTTCTGGCCGTTTATTACCCATTCGTCTCCGTCGAGACTGGCCCGCAACTGGCCTTTGATTCTGGAATCCCGAAATGCGTCTGTTCCTGGACAAAGTTGGTCTGTGCCATGGTTTGGCTCAGTTATGGACCAACAGCCTATAAAGCTGGCGTCAGTGTTTTGGCAATACGGATAAATTATGTCTTGTTCCAGGAGGTCATTTGGAAGCATGGACGCAAAGAAGGCTGGAAAACATGACACACCTATGGATATAGCGAGACCGGCGCTGCCCCAGCCCATTTCTTCCAGGACCAGATGGATGTCCAGAGGATCGAGACCTAAGCCACCGTAAGAGTCAGGCATGAGTGTATTGTGGTATCCCAATTGATACGCCTGTTTCATCGTGCTCCAATAAATTGAGCTTTTGGTCTCATCTTCCGGATCAGCAATTTTATCCAATTCTATACTGGCGGGTCTCATTACTTCCGCTGCAAACTTGTGGGCCTGTTCCTTAATTGCGTTTTGTTCATCGGTAAGATCCATGTTTAGTTCGAGATAGGACATTTTTCACCTCTCCGGATTCATCACCTGTAGTCGTCATATGAATAAACATTCTGGGCGTCTGGTGAGAACTCACTTCTTAAGACTCTATCCAGGGCTTTTTCGGAAATACTCTTGGGAATCTCACTCACGATTTGCAGGTACGATGGGACGTAGTTGGGCTCGAGTTCCCTTTTGCACAACTTGTAAATAGACATAGGATCTATCGTTGCGCCTTCCAACAGCCCAATAGCGGCTACCAAATCACTCTCACCAGGGGCTCCTGATGCGGCGGGAACTCCATACACGCAGACTTCGCTCACATCAGGATGTTTACCTAGAACCGCCTCTATACAGTCTGGCTGAATGAATTCACCAGCCCGTCTCAGTTCAGATCCCTTGCGATAATCGAAAAAATACCAGCCATTTTCGTCCCTATGGACCATGTCACCAGACCGCAGCCAACCTCCCCTGGTTTTTTCGGCCGAGGCCTGAGGTAGATCCAGATAGTCCACCTTGGTTTCGCCTCGAACCATCCGGGAGATTAGCTCACCTGTTTTCGTCGGAGGAACTTCATTATCATTTTCATCCACTACTTTAAATTCCATAATTCCCGGAATAGGTTTACCAAAAGATCCGATCGGCCCTTGGCCAGGAGGTTTGAACGCAAAGCCTCCTTCCACAGCGCCATACCATTCGAGAATTTTGACCCCAAATCGCTTCTCAAAGGCTTCCCATATAGATCCCGGAGTCCCGGCGCTGAGCACAATTTTGACGGGATTGTCGCTGTCGTCCTGTTTCTCCGGCTCATTGTAGATGCCAGCCATCATTCCACCTAAAAGTGAGAAAGTTGTGCATCCATATTTTCTGCAAATGCCCCAGATCCGGCTCTTAGTGAATCTGGGGCTGAAAACCGCTTTTATGCCCATGCTTAGCGCAGGAAAGAATGTTACAGCCTGGGCGTTACCATGGGTCAAAGAAAGACCCGTATATAAGCAGTCGGTTTTTGAGTACTTCCAGCAAAGTTTTGTCATGATGTTAAACACCCCAAGTCGGTTGTTGCGTACCATAACTCCCTTTGGCATGCCGGTAGTGCCGGAGGTGTAAATGATCTGCATGGGATGTCGAACGTCCATTATCTGTTGTTCCACTGGCGACCAGGAATCCGACCCTAAAGTTTCGTTTAGCGCATGGAAGTTTGGATCTTCGGGGACCTCCTGGTCTCGCTGGTAGGCCACGGTGACGAATTTTAGGTTGGGAAGATCCCCAATTACTTACGGTGACGAATTTTAGGTTGGGAAGATCCCCAATTACTTCGGTCAATTGTTCAAGGCATTCACCTGACGCTATAACGGCTTTTGCGTTACTGTTCGCAAGGATAAACCTCAGTCGATCGCCTCGCAACCTAGGGTCCACAGGGACCATGATGGCCCCGGTAAATCCACCCGCAAGTATACAGTACGAGAATTCGGGGTAATTCCTCATGAAAACGGCAAAAACGTCGCCCTTCCCGATACCATTATCCAACAAAAGACGCGCGACTTTGTTAGAATTTTGGTAAAGATCTTTATATGTTAGAACATCATCGCCAAATTTGCCACGCTCAAAAACAAATATCTCCTGGTCCGGCGCTTCGTCAGCCTTAATTTCCACAAGATGCGAAGCTATGGCTTGATTCAGATGCGCTTTAGATCCCATACCCTCCTCCCGCAATCAGCCGATTTATTCTTCAATAGCCCCTATGAAGCCGCGATTGAAAGTGGGGTTGTACTGCCGTGTG
>JAMCYH010000108.1:0-2106 GCA_023474025.1 Deltaproteobacteria bacterium | reverse complement strand
CGGTCCTAGCTGTCAAAAAATGGATCCTGCTTGGCTACACTCACGCAAACGCTCACCGCGATGTCGACATCTTCAATGATTTGCATAGCTTTTGCGGCAAACGCCAAAGTGCTGAACACACGGCAGTACAACCCCAGACGCCACGCCATCATAGCTGCGGCGTTGGCCGCTATGTGAAGGTTTATATTCCTGAACTGACAGCTAGGACCGTTGGAGGTTAGAGACTCTACTTCTTCGGCAGCGTTCATTTCTGCGCAGCTTCGATACCCACAGGCCCCACAATTGTAATTAAAGAGAGATTTTCGTTTATCACCCAAAATCAACAAAGCGGTAGGTTCTTTAATGAGTTCCATGACGTGCCTTCCGTCCCTGGCCCCCAATGGAGACATATCCCCTAACGAAAGGCAGTACTCACCTATTTCCTGAAGATCATCCGTGCCAGCGGTAACAATTGTCAAAGTGTTTTTTCCGCCAAACCTAAAACTGTTGTGCGCCGCTACCGTCATCAGCTCGACCGCCCTGTCCAAACCACCAAGCAGAAGATCATCCATCTTCCTTCTTTGCATGTCTCGTCTTCCACCAATTCTCGCTAGCTATAAATCGATCTGAACTGAGGCCAAAGTCGCTTGATTATACGATCATTCATGGTACGCTCATTCATCTCGGCGTACCTGAGTGGAATATCGCGGAACGGTGACTTCTCGGTGATAGAGATCGCCACAGCTAACGCAAATCCAGTATCCCGCGGAACAAGCCCCATTCGCATGGCGGCCGCTCCGGCGGACCAGTAAACCCCATAGTCTATGCCCAAGTTACGGGCTTGTGAGACGATGCCGTCAATGGCATAAGCGACGTTATTAGCCCTGAACGTGCATAACGGGCCAGGAAAAGCTATTCCCGGTTCTTTTGGTAAACGTTCAGATTCACGCATATATTCACACGTGAGGTTGCCGCACATGTTACAATTTATGTCCGAAGGATCCGTCAGGCTTCTGAGAGATGTAACTATCAACAAAGTGTCTGCGTCTCTTAACATGGCGGCGTCTCTTTTTAAAAACCCCCATGCTTTATCCTCGCTGGACATACTTTCGATCTGCTGGCAAAGATCCTCAATGTCGCATTCGTCTTCAATGATGTGTATGGTGCATTCTCCGACACCTCCAACTCTGGGCGACGTTGTTCCTGAAGCCAGGAGAAGTCGCGCCGCTATCTTGCATGCTTCCTTACGGTCCTCTTCAAACTGTTTCACGCTTCGTTCTGTGCTCATGCCTGTCTCCTCGAACTCTATGAGACCCCGATTCCATGGTTTCGTGCGATTTCTGGATACGCTTCATAAGCCGGTTTGAGAATGGGCAAGAGCTTGAGGATCTTTCCCATAGGGCCTTTGGCCTTAATCCGCCCTTTTGCGAGGGCTACTGGCAAGGAAAGTTCCTTCATCCAAAATTGATGGCAGCTATCACCGCTGAGGGACATCTCCACCGTTGGTTTGAGATCCAGCTTTCCGCAGATTACGTCGCCTGCTCGGGTCAGCCATATGTCGCCTGCTGGATCAGTTATGCTAAAATGGATGTCAATTCCAGCGTCCCGGAATTTGGGACCGGAGTCTGGGTGAGTAGCCAAGTGTCTAAAGAGGTTCCCTAGGACTTCGTACATCTTTTCAGTAGTTTCGAACACAGGCATAGTGTGACCTCCTTTTGGAATGTCGTTACAATCTCGCAATTGCTGCTATAGACCAGGTGTTTTCCCCCTCATTGCTTGCCGGATTTCCTTCTGCCTTTGCTTTAGATAGCAATATATGGATGGTGATGCCTTAATGACCGATATCCTACCTGAACAAACTATTAAAAATTTCGAGTATCCCTAAACCAATTTTCTTAAAAGTCACCTTCGGCCAAGTTGACGGGACACTTATCAATCAATTTATTTCAAAGATCGAGTCTAAAGCATATCTTGTGTATCACTGTGTATATTGGTCTTTTTTGCTAAAGGCCTATTGCCTGTTTCTAAGCTTGAGCCAGATCCTAATTCCTCATGTAATATATCGTGACTGACTTCTATTTCCTGACCCGATTTCTGGTTGCCCGTAGGTAGGATATCGGTCATTAA
>JAMCYH010000011.1 GCA_023474025.1 Deltaproteobacteria bacterium | reverse complement strand
GACTTGAATTCAAACCAAAGGTATTAGGATTTGTGTGCCATTGGTGAGCATACGGCGCAGCCGATTTAGCTGGAGTTTCCAGACTACAATATACAACTGAAATGAGACTTATTCGCGTCATGTGTTCCGGTCGAGTTGACCTGGGGTTTGTGTTCAGGGCTTTCTCAAAAGGAATAGATGGAGTGTTTATTGGTGGCTGTCATCTGAACGAATGCAATTATGTCACTCATGGCAACTACCATGCGCTCAACATGGTGCTTTTGGCAAAGAGAATAATGGAGCACATAGGGCTCAACCCGGAGAGATTGAGGATCGAATTTATGTCCGGCGCTGAAGCCACCCTTTTTGCCGAAACTGTAAATAGTTTTGTCAGGCAGGTTAAGAAGCTGGGACCACTGGGTAAAAGCGAAGGAATGGACCAGAATGAAGTAAAATCCAAAGTTGCGGAAGTTACAAGGTTAGTCCCATACATTAAGATGGTGAACAACAACAAATTGGGGGCACGCCTCAATAGTCCTGAAGAGTATGGCGGACTTTTCACGCATGATGACATCGAACAATTGTTTCGTGAAGTGGTGTCGTACTATATTGATCCGGCCAAGTGCCAGGCCTGTTCAACTTGCCTAAAAAGATGCCCTGCAGATGCTATTGTAGGCGGCAAGAACCTTATCCATGTAATTGATCAGGAGAAATGCATAAAATGTGGGACCTGTTTTGAAGTTTGCCCCCCTCGCTTTGGCGCCGTGAGAAAGATCTCCTGTGAACCTGTTCCACCTCCTGTTCCTGAAGGAGTGAGAACTATAGCAAGAAAGAGTAAAGCCCTGAGTTGAGCAGGATTGCTAGGGGCAGGTTCCTTTGTAATGTCCACGGAAGAATGTCAGGGGAGCGCAACCGATCCTGTGGACTTTCAATGATACCCGCTTTTAGGATATTTCTTCCTTTTTCACAACAAAACCTGGACATTTGTGAGCTGATGAAGAATATTTTGTAGGAAAGACCAGTTTGAAACAGCTACGGCGTTAGCGCCAAAAATCTCGTCACAGTAGTATAGCAAGGCGACTTATCGGGAAACAGCATGCCAACTACTCCATGGAAGAAATGCGCTGATACTGAACCCAATAACCCCTATGTAGTATTCTTAACCTATCTGCCTTTGAAGCGGTATCGGATGATACCGCGTTTTTTGTTTTATACGGTAAGAATTCTGTTTCAGCTGACCAAGTCACGCGGCCTTGTTGGCTATTCACTCAGGGCAAATTTGTTCAAAAACAGCTTCTGGACTTTGTCAGTGTGGCAAGATCAGTCGGCGCTCAGGGACTTCGCTTTCAAAGGTTTTCACAGGGAGGTCATGAAACTTCTTCGTAATGATATGGGTTCAACGAAGTTCATAAAATGGACACTGGAGGGGACAGCGGTCCCACCGTCCTGGGAAGACGCTATGCGAAGATTTCTCATAAGCATCGAACCAGCGCCGCCATCAACTCCCTGAAATTACCAGGGTTGTTGTGAAGGACATCATAAACAAGCACATGGTCGAGTTTCAGGTATTGATGGACCAACATATTTCTGAATCCGATCGATGGTGTGCTGGACCTTCATATCTTTGTGCCCCGTGAAGTGGATGATCTTATTGATGATTACATACAGTCGTGTTTAGACACAGATATACTGGATATCAGGATCATCCATGGAAAGGGCAGGGGGAATTCTTCGTAATCGAGTGTATTCTATACTCAGCAAACATCCTCAAGTTGAAAGTTTCGCCCAGGCGCCTCCAGAAGCAGGAGGCTGGGGCGCAGTCTTGGCGCGTCTCAAAAGGAGCTCCACCTAGAAAGATTCCCCCGATTTTTTTCATCCTGGCTCAGTTCAAATTTGCCGTTATGCTTTCGGCGAGATGACAACTTCTCTGTATGCTTAATGGCATGTATGCCAATTACTCTGTAAATCCATCGGAAATTTCGAATATTTCCAGGCATGGTATGACATTTTTTTACTTTGTCTTCACGTGTCTTTTCATGAGATATTGCTCCGACTCATGCGCGATTTATTATAAATTGTGAAGATTATGATTTTCAGCCAATGGGACTCCATATCATGCGGGATCAAGACAAAGACAAGAAACAACTCATTGACGAATTAAACGGGTTGCGCCAACGACTGGCTCACCTGGAGTCAACAAGAGTTGACATCGAAGATCTCAGACGGGCGCAAGACGCTTTAAGAAAATCTGAGGAAAATTATCGCCTGGTCTTCAACACGGCGCCAGTCGGCATTATTAATTTTGACTCAAATGGCGTGGCCATTGACGCTAATAAAGTTTTTCTTGATATACTTGGCGCCAGTAAAGAAAAAGTCATAGGGTTGAATTTACTGACTTCCCTGGAGAATGAGAGGGTAATAGCCGCATTTAAAAAGACGTTTGCCGGAAAGATTGGTCGATATTCAGGTGAATACAAGCCTGTAACAGGCGGCCGGTTCTCGTGGGTAAACATTACATGCGTTCCTCTGGTTGATTCTGAAGACAAGGTTTATGGTGGGATTGGCGTCGTTCAGGATATAACCCCTCGTAAAAATGCGGAAAAAGCTCTTGGGGAAAGTGAAAGAACACTCAACACGATTCTCCAGGCGTGTCCTGTGGCAATTGGTTTGACCAGTTACAACAGGACGCTTTTATGGGGCAATCAGGCCTGGCTCAATCTATTTGGTTTTGAGGACACAAAACAGTTTATGGGGCAAAGCGCCAGAAGGCTGTATGATTCGGACGAGGAATTTGACCGGGTAGCAGACGCTCTGTATCCTTACCTTGAAAAAGGACACGCCGGTGAAATAGACCTTTCCATGGTACGGGGAGACGGGAAAACTTTCGAAGCGCATATGCGTTTGAATCCGATGGATCCATTGGATCCCTACAAGAGGGTAGTTTCGATAATTGAAGACATATCATGGCGAAAAAGGATCGAGCAGGAAAAAGAAACCCTTAGAGCACAGATCTTGCAGTCACAAAAAAGGGAGGCTATTGGGACTTTAGTAGGTGGGTTGGCTCATGACTTCAACAACATGCTCCAGATAATACTGGGCTACACCCAGTTGCTAATGATGGATAAAACGGAGGGTCACGAAGATTATGCGGACCTTGCTTCAATAGCCAGAACGGTTCACGACGGAGCCGAACTTGTCAATAAATTGCTCATGTTTGGTCAAGAAGCGCCGGTAAGACCAAAATCCATCGATTTCAACGATCAAATAGCCGAACTTGTAGCCCTCGCATCCCATTCTTTCCCTAAAATCATAGACATTGAATTTGACCCGAGTGATGAACCAGTCACGATATCAGCGGACCCGGGTCAAATAAATCAAGCTGTCATGAATATTCTTGTAAACTCATCAGAGGCTATGCCCGAAGGCGGGAAGCTTATGATCAAAACAAGGAAAGTTGAGTTGAATCATGACTATTGCAGGCTTCGTCCGAGAGTCAAACCCGGCGGTTATGTAATGCTGTCCATATCGGATAGCGGTCGGGGCATGGATGAACAGACCCTGGCGAGGGCCTTTGAGCCTTTCTTTTCGACCCAGGAACGAGGTTCCAAAAAAGGAACGGGTCTCGGGCTTTCTGTGGCTCAGGGAATAGTTGAACAGCATGGTGGTCACATTAGTTGTGACAGCGAGTTGAATAAGGGGACTGAATTTAAATTGTATTTTCCCGCCGCAGAAGCAGGTCATGGAGAATCTACGGACAGCCAGGTTCCGGTTGGCGCAAAGCAGGGCTATCCTATTCTATTTGTAGAAGACGAAACTTTGTTGGCCAGTCAGGCCAAACTGCTTTTAACTAAATCCGGCTATTCTGTCATTACGGCGCCCAATGGCGCTGAGGCGCTCGAAATTTACCGGGAGCGGCAAGGAAAAATATCGCTTGTGATCCTTGATCTTCTTATGCCGGTGATGTCAGGACGGGATTGCCTTCGAGAACTGGTAAAATTAGATCCTGCGGTCAAGACGCTGATTGCAAGTGGTTTTGCGCCTGATGTTGATCTCGGCGAAGAAATCGAGCACTTTGCAAAGGGTTTCATAACTAAACCCTATGATTTTAGCA
The DNA here is from genome assembly GCA_023474025.1 of Deltaproteobacteria bacterium. Taxonomy (GTDB): domain Bacteria; phylum Desulfobacterota; class Desulfomonilia; order Desulfomonilales; family Desulfomonilaceae; genus CAJBEZ01. The sequence goes on along the minus strand of JAMCYH010000011.1, from coordinate 8,642 downwards.
GTCTTATCGAGTCGATTGAATCGACTCTTGCGACATCCTGATGAGGTGATAACGAGGGAAACAAATCTCAGGCTGGAAGCAGTTTCCCGTTTTCAAATCTTACCATGCCCAGTTCGATCATTTCCTCGAGATGCAAATCAACCATTCTGGCTTCGAATAAAGGCAGTACGTCTCTGGCAAACGGATGACGTCGATAGATTGGTTTGCCCCTGAGAATTTCTGACCTTGACGCTCCCTTTCTGATCATGTCCAGAATTAGTTTATTACGACGATCAAAAACACTTTCATACTTGTTCAAATGTTCCTCTATGTTTCTCAGTACCGGAAGGCGATGGCTTGACGCTATAGCGTGAGGTTTAAAATCACGAACCTTTGCAATGGCGGACCTGAAATCCTTGAGGCTCGATTCTACGTTTCCGTACCAGGGCCCAAAAGATGTGAGGTCGATGTCAAAGGCAAGGAGGATGCCGCTTCCCAATTCGAGAAAACAGAAATGGTCTTGTGTATGCCCAGGGGTATGGATAGCCTGCAACCGTGTGCGGCCAAAATCAAATATGTCGCCGTCATCAAAGAAATCAGTGGGCTGCCTGTCACTAAATCCCATGGTTTGTCTTATCCATGCTCGCCACCTCTCCGCCTGGACTTCATTGGGGAAAAATCGCCTGGACAGCAGTTCAAGTCGCCCGTGGCTCTTGGCCCCCATTTTGGGAACATGAAGAGGTTTGTCCGGAAACAGGAAGTTTCCCGCTGAATGGTCCGGGTGACCATGTGAGTTAAGTAAAATATCGATATTAAATTTTTCATTTATTTCGCGAAGAAGATCGAGACCACAGCCAGTGTCAATGAGCGCTGAAATTTCATCCCTTACAAGAAAAGAGTAGGACGTAGGAAAGTGGCCCTTGCGTGTCCCTAAAACCAGGGAAAGGTGGTCTGTCAATTCTAATGTATCAATCGCCATCCATGCTCTCCGCCGTAAAAATCGCCTGTGGCTAATATAGTCTTTGCGGTTTACATTACCACACCATCCAAGAGGTGAATACCTCTTCGGACCAGGCCTTGGCTCCCTTGATTTTTAACAATGTATTATTGTTTGCTAATATATTGCGTTCTGGAATAAGATACGGACCGAATCTGCCTTAATTATTCACAAGAGTGATCCCAAAAATTGTTTATTCTGACCTGCCTATAACCGGGTAACGTATGAAAACGGAAATCAGGATAATAATTCTCTCAATACTGTTCTTTATGTTCATCTGTGCTGGCGAAGCCGTTTGGGAACACCTCTGGATCCCGAATATGTCAATCCTGGATGCGCTGGTATTCAAGGTAGGCGTCCATGAATTCTATCATAGGCTGGTTGTCACGGCGGCCTTTCTGGTTTTTGGACTCATCACCGCCAATATTGTCAGACGTTACAAGGCGGCGCAGGAAGAAGCTACTCACGCTCGCAACGAATGGGAACGAACTTTTGACGCAATCCCTGATCTTGTATTCATAATCGACAAGGAGCATAAGGTTGTCCGGATCAATAAAACAATGGCCAATCGGCTAAAGGTGAAGCCTGAGGAAGCGGTTGGCCGTCCGTGTTACGCCCTTTGCCACGGTTTGGATGCGCCGCACCCGTTTTGCCCTCATGACCAAATGATGATTGACGGTAAGCCGCATGAGGTTGAAGTCTCGGAGCCTCATCTCCAGGGAACCTTTTTCATTAGCGCTTCTCCGCTCTACGATGAAAATGGGCTATTGGCTGGATCGGTACACGTGGCCAAGGACATCACGGACCGCAAGTTGATCGAAGAAAAGTTAAAGGAGAGTGAAAAACTTTACCGCACACTCTTCGAAAGCGCAGGAGATTCAATATATCTTGTTCAACTGGAGGGGGACCGGGCGGGTAAAATTGTTTCAACGAACCACGCTGCGGCGGAAGTTCACGGCTATACCCGTGAAGAGCTTCTGAAAATGACGATAATGGACCTCGATTATGGGGAAGACAAGATCAAAGCGTCTGGCCGGTTTTCCAGAGTGCTCAAAGGAGAGATCGTAAGGGAGGAGGTTACTCACGTTAGAAAGGACGGAAGCACTTTCCCGCTGGAAATTAACTCGAGGCTCGTCGAATTGGGAGGCCGTCGTTTAGCCTATTCAATAGACAGGGACATTGCTGAGAGAAAGCTTGCTGAGGCGGCGCTCAAAGCCTCCGAAGAACGTATGCGTACACTAATTGAGTTATCCCCTATCGGAATAAGGGTCGCCAAAAAGGGCCTGTATGTTTACGTCAACCCGGCCACAGTCCGGATGTTTGGTTATGAAGATGCGGATGAAATTATTGGTCTTCCTGTAGAATCCCTTTATGTTCCGGAAGAACAGGAACTTGTCAGGAAACTGGTTGCCGACAGATCCACCGGGGCTGGACTCCGTCCGCATTATGAGGCCACTGGCCTGACAAAAGATGGAAAGCGTATAAATCTGTCAGTGTGGGTTACATTGGTCGACTTTGAAGGCGAACGTTCTACTCTTGCTTTCCTTGTTGATATGACGAATGAAAAAAGTCTCAGAAAGCAACTCATTCAGGCCCAGAAGATGGAATCCCTCGGCGCTCTGGCTGGCGGTGTCGCTCATGATTTTAATAATCTGCTTCAAGTTGTGCTCGGCTACTCCGAGTTACTGATTTCCAGCGGGAAACTCGATGAACGAACCGTGACAGACCTGAATAGAATCAATCACGCCGCAAAGGATGGGGCCGAACTTGCCAGGAGACTGCTGACGTTCAGCCGAAAAGGGGAACTCAACAGAATAGCCATAAATTTAAATGAGCAGGTAGAAAAACTCAAGGGGATGCTGGAGCGGACCATCCCCAAAATGATCGAAATACGTCTCGGGCTGAATGCTGATCCAGGTACGGTAACCGCTGATCCAACGCAAATCGATCAGGTCCTCCTGAATTTGGCTGTCAACGCGAGGGACGCAATGCCAAACGGGGGCAAACTTAATATTGAAACTTCCAATGTGGCCCTGGACGAAGAAGAATGTCGGCTTCACGTCGGTTCGAGACCGGGAAATTGTGTATTGTTGACTGTTTCCGATACTGGCGTCGGGATGGACCACCAGACTTTGGAACAGATCTTTGAGCCATTTTTCACGACCAAAAGCGAAGGCAAAGGCACTGGGTTAGGCCTTTCGATAGTCTATGGGGTCGTCAAACGACACGATGGATTTGTCCACTGTTTCAGCGAGCCTGGTAAGGGAACAACGTTCAAAATATATTTCCCGGCGATGGCCGAAAGTTCAATCAGGGAAGTGGAATCTGCTCAGAGCGGCATGCCTCAGCGCGGGAATGAAACAATCCTGCTAGTGGACGATGAAGAATTTGTGCTCGACCTTGGAGTTAAATTCCTCTCTCGTGCGGGGTATACGACAATCACCGCTCGTAATGGCCGGGAAGCGATTGAAATTTTTAAGAGGTATAAGGACCGCATTTCCCTTGTTATCCTTGATCTGATCATGCCGGAAATGGGGGGATTACAGTGCCTGGAAGAGATGAAAAGGATAGAGCCATCGGCAAAAGTGCTGATCGCTTCAGGTTTTGCAGTTGAGGAAAGCGAAAAGGAGATTATCGAATCCTTTGCTAAAGGATTTGTGTCAAAACCATATCAGGTCAACCGTATCCTTGACGCCGTCCGTAAGGCCATTGATGAGGGTTGATAATTCCAACTTCTACGTCCGGTGACGCCGCCGAATCATTGTCATGGGATTTTATGGATTGTCGGTAACGAATCTGCAGGGGCGTATGGCCATACGCCCCTACCTGACGTCACAACCCCGATGCCCACCAATGTTTTCAGGTCCGAGCTAGTGTCGAAAAAATTTGTTTCACCATCGAGAACCGTTGGGTCAATGGTTCGTGGTTTCAAGCCCGTTGTAACCATATATGGCGCCAATCATGAGCTTTCTTTAGGTTATTTTGACTTAAGTCAAAGACTTCTCCCTCAAAGCATACCAAAATACACAACATTGCACGAACGAAGGAGCGAAAAATGGCGGATACATCAATCAAGGCGTGCGCCCCTGTACAGATCTCGGATGACGACATCTTCACCGCAATGCGTGAGATATCGGGTTATCTGGATATTACACCCTCCGATTTTAAGGAACTGTATCTGAAGGCGTACCAACACGCTCTATCCAGATTGACCAGGGTAGTCAGGGTCAAGGAAGTCATGACAACTAACGTCATCACAGCGAAACCGGAATTTCGACTCGAAAAGGTTGCGGAACTCATGGCTGTCAATCACATATCAGGACTACCTGTAGTAGATGAAAATTACAGGCCAGTGGGTGTGATATCAGAAAGGGATTTTCTCTATGTCATGGTAGGACGAAAATCCGCGAACCTCATGGAGATCATCGTCCAATGCCTGAGAGGCAAAAACTGTCTCATGGCGCCTGTTCGAATAAAGCTGGCTCAGGATATCATGACATCCCCTGCAATCATTGTAGGAGGAGATGATTCTGTCGACGATGTTTCGAGCGTGTTTGCCTCTAAAGGGATCAATCGGGCTCCGGTGGTTGACAGCGCACAGCGAATAATAGGTATCGTTACCAGGGGAGACCTCATGAAAGCTCCTGTAGCTGGAGGCGAACAATGAAATATTTCCAGAAAATGAAAGGTGTCAGTCAAAGCCCTCCCGCTGTTTCAGGGCTTGAAACTCTATGGTCCTGGGTGGGGTCTTTCCTTGGGATAGCCGCCATTGGCGTAATTAATTACTTTTATATGGGCAGCCAGGAAAACGCATTGATGATAGCCTCATTTGCCGCTTCCGCCGTGCTCCTTTTCGGGGCGCCAAAGAGTCCCTTGGCTCAACCTAGAAATCTCGTCGGTGGTCATCTTTTGGCAGCTTTTATAGGAGTGGCGTTCTGTAAGATATTTATAACGCAACCAGCATTGGCCGCTTCCCTGGCGGTTTCGACATCCATAGCTGTTATGCATCTCACAAGAACTCTACATCCACCAGCCGGCGCAACTGCTTTAAACGCTGTAATCGGTGGTCCCAAAGTCCACGCTCTGGGGTTTACGTATCCTTTTATTCCTGTCGCTTTGGGAGTAGCGGTCATGCTGGCGGTGGCGCTTCTTTTCAACAATGCCCCGAAGACTCGTCGTTACCCGGAGTTTTGGCTGTAGCTGCGCCTTCAATTCTGAATTTGAGGTCACGGTCAACAGCGGAAAGATGTTGGTCGCTTGGACAAACTGTGTCAGCCGTTAGAATTGTGATTGTTGGCGCCAGGTTCTACTTCGATTGGGTCAACCTTGTCCCCGTCAGCTACAGTGTTTCTCACGTTGATAGCGACCAACTCACCATCGCTTACTCCGGAGCTAAGGCTCAACACCTTACCATCACTGTAATAAATGGTGATGGGACGGAAACTTATGTGGTTTTCAGGAGTTATCACGCCGACGAAATACTTGTCGTCGCGTATTAAAAGCGCTTCAACGGGAATTTGAACACATTCCGGCGTCTTTACCCAAAGAGTGACCTGCACTGAACTTCCAGCCAGTATTTTATTTTCCCGATTGTCTATGTCTACCTCTACCAGAAGAGTACGGGTCCTCGGATCAAGTTCCCTGCTTGTCCTGGTGACCGACCCCTTAACTTTCGCGTCCGGCCATGCAGGGTCAGCGACATGGGCTATATCTCCATTCCTTATCAAGCCGGCTATACTTTGGTCCGGGTAAACGTAGATTCTCAATTTGTCTATCTCAGCCACCGATACGACGGGTAGCGCCGCAGTCTGGGTAGTGGTCGCATTCTGTATCAGGGCGCCTGGATCCGCATAGCGGGCTGTTACCACTCCTGTAAACGGTGAACGGATTACTTCGTATTCCTTTTGCGCCTGAAGAGATTCGGCGGTATGCTCGGCGACCTTTGCCGTGGCCTCTATTCGTTCAGCATCCTGCAAAGACAGCGCCCCTGTCTTAAACAGACCCCGCGCCCTTTGCGCGTCAGCCAGTTTGTCCCTTGCGTCAGCCAGGGCGGCGTCATACTGCCGATCCAGCTCAGGCGATTCGATGACCGCCAGAATCTGGCCCTCACTAACCATGTCACCTTTGTCAACGTTTATGTTCTTAAGAAAACCGCTGACTTTGGCGTACAGAACGACATTTGTGAAGGGGCGGGAATCGCCTACCAAGGTTATGGCGCGTGTTGACGAGCCTAGTTTGGCCTTGACAGTCCTGACGCGATAGCCGGCTTTCATGGCGGCAAGCCTGGCGCTGCTTTCTTCCCTCAGATAGTCGCTGTTAGCTTTCCACAGGCCCACAATCAGAGTCAGCGCCGCAAAAACTATAACGGCGCCACAGATAAAAAACAGTTTGCTGGACTTTTTCCTAAATTGAGTGTCTGAATTTCCGATCATATTTTGTCTGACCATACTTCTCCCCGTTCTTCAGCGAGGAAGCGTTTTTCAAGCATGTCCTTTGTGGGGAGCTTCTTCCGTAGCAGTGAGTAGATAACAGGCACTATGAAAAGGGTGGCTATTGTGGCCACAATCAGACCCCCAATCACCGCTCTGCCTAAAGGAGCGTTCTGTTCACCGGCTTCGCCTAAGGCCAGGGCCATCGGGAGCATGCCCAAAATCATGGCAAGGGCGGTCATGAGAACTGGCCGCAACCGGGTTGTTCCAGCTTCCAGGGCCGCATCTACTGGAGAGCCACCGTGTTCCATACGGAAATCATTGGCAAAACTGACCAGCAGGATCGAGTTGGCTGTAGCCACTCCTACGGCCATTATGGAACCCATCAGAGACTCAACATTAATAGTGGTCCCCGTGATCGCGAGCATCCACAAAATGCCTACAAGCGCCCCAGGTATGGCCATTATTATTATAAAAGGATCCAACCACGATTGAAACAGGATGACCATCAGGAGATAGACGAACAATATGGCAAGAATCAAGCCCATTCCAAGGCTGTTAAACGAATGTTGCATGACCTCGTACTGGCCCCTGAGAGCTATCCGTGTGCCTGGCGGAAGTTTACCCAGGTCTGAAATCTTCTTCTTGATTTCACCGGCCACAGACCCCAGATCTCTACCTTCTATATTGGCTTCAACGTCGATAACTCGCTGGACAGTATAGTGATTGATGTTTTCATAGCTAACCGTGTGATTTATTGTGGCCACGTTAGCCAGTGTCTGGGCCGGGAGAGTAGGCATTGTCGAAGCGTTGGGAATGCCTGCGGGTGTCAGAAAATTCGATGATGAAAGTGGTGGGGTGACCGGTATGGAATTAAGACTTTCTATTGAATTGATAATAGGCGGAGGGATACGGACCGCTACGAAATAATTCACGTTGTTGGCCGGGTTCAGATAAAAGGAAGGGGAAACAAGGATGCTCGATGAAAGTGAGACGAGCATACTGTTCGCCACGTTCTGTTCTGTCATGCCGAGCTTGCCCGCCAACGTTCTATCAACATTTACCTGCAGGGCCGGATAATCCAGGACCTGTTTTATGTGAACATCCGCTACACCTACTATATGCGCCATGGATTCACGTAACTTTCTGGCGTATTCGTACGATTTGTGAAGATCAAGCCCTTCTATCTGGACGTCAATAGGTGACGGGACACCGAAATTCAACACCTGTGTGACGATGTCCGCGGGCTGAAAATAGTAGGAGCAGTCAGGAAAATCGTGATGCAGGACCTTCCGGATTTTCTTTATGTAACCAATAGTCGGCTGGTGTGATTCCTTTAGGGCTATCAGAATGTCCGCGTCCATGGCGGCAACGTTATCTGTCTGCACAAATCCAAGGTTAAATGATGTAGGCACACCGATCATGACATTGATCGTACTCAATTCCTTTGCGGGGATTATTTCGCGAATCCTCTTTTCGACGCGCGATATGATACGATCCGTTTCTTCTATTCGGGTCCCGGAAGGAGCCCTGAAGTGTAGCTTCATTAGCCCCGCGTCGACAGATGGAAAGAAATCCGTTCCCACTATTGGAACAAGACCAAGACTCAAAGCTACCATCAGACCTGCTATCACGAGCACGAAAAGCCTGTGCCGCATGAAAGTTTTCAATATATTGCCATAGGTTGATTGAAGTTTCGCGAACATCCTGTCCCTGAAATGGTTCAGTTTCTGGATGACCGCTCCAAAACCGGTGGCCGCAACCGTGTCATCATCATGTTCAGCCAGAAGATCACGCTCGCCGGACATCAACATCCTTGCGAGAGTTGGCACAAGTGTCCTGGACAGTATATATGACGCAATCATGGCGATAACCACGGCCAACGCCAGTGGAGTAAAAAGAAACTTGGCAGGTCCGTAGAGCAGCACTACAGGGAAGAACACGACACAAACCGCGAGCGTGGCTACAATGGCCGGGACCGCGACCTGTCGTGCGCCATCCAGGATCGCTACCGTCAGTGGTTTCCCCATGTGGCGATTACGGTGGATGTTTTCCACCTCCACGGTAGCGTCGTCGACGAGCATCCCGACAGCGAGGGCAAGCCCGCCCAGCGTCATAATATTAATGCTGTGTCCTGTAAGGAAAAGCCCGACTATCGACGTCAGGATAGCAAGAGGGATGGATATTACCACGATTATCATACTGCGCAGGCTTCCAAGAAAAACCCAGGGCTTTCC
>JAMCYH010000193.1:11864-12795 GCA_023474025.1 Deltaproteobacteria bacterium | reverse complement strand
GCCAACCGACTTCTTCCCGGACGGGGATATAGATGGGGCCGTGGTAGACAATAATACTAGAGAAGGTAAGTTTTTCTCTTACATGCTCCAATTAAAAAGAAAAATTCAGGGGGTTTGGGTTTACCCAGCTGCTGCCGCTCAATCAGGAATCGGTGGAAGTCTGGCTGTTGAATTTTCGATCGCAAAAAATGGCGAACTTCTCTTTGTAAATCTGTTGGATTCGTCTGGACACTCTATCCTAGACGAATCAGCTGTCAAGGCTATCAAGGCTGCCGCTCCGTTTTATCCGTTTCCTCCCAGGCTGCATGCAAAGAGACTTCGAATTAGGGCAAATTTTATTTATGTTACAAGTAGTTTTCTCAGAAATATAATGTGATATGTAGTTCCTGGTTGTTTCTTTCTTGATTTCAAGCGGATTTCATGACTAAAAACTGACGGGTACGAGAATAGGGGGGCAAGTAGTATCTTGAAAACAATTTGTTAATCGGCTATCATTATAATTAGCAGATTGGGTTCAGCGATCGAACCGATACTGCTATTAATTGTTTCTCTTGAGGGAATTTTGTCTCAAGAGTTTTTGTAGTGGGTTTGGACGGAGGTTAAATTATGGCTTATGAGATAGGGGTGTTGTTAATCGCGCTTGCGTTGTCCTGGTCGGTCAATGCTATTGCATACGAATTCTCCGGAAAGTTGGAACGACTTGATTCCAACACGCTTACTCTGCTTGGAAAAAATAGCGACAAGAAGACGGGAAGAATTTGTCGGGAACAGCGGGCGCAGGCTGCAAGATTTCTCGGTAAATCGGTCGTAGTAAACTTTGAAAAACAGCAAGGGGAAGAATGGGCTATCAGTGTAGAAGCTCTACGATGAGAAAAAAGATTTAGGGGCGGTTGAGAAACCGCCCCTAAATCTTTCCTAGCTTTTGTTGAGG
>JAMCYH010000193.1:0-11854 GCA_023474025.1 Deltaproteobacteria bacterium | reverse complement strand
ATCTCTTCAGTTTATCGACGAAATCTTTTTGTAGAATTGATAAATGCTAATCAATTTACGCTATCCAGTGGTAAAATTTCATAAGACTTTCTGACTTCCTGTCTGGCTGCCAATTCGTACTTATTCAATCTTTCTTTCATCTCTTTCACACAAGACTCATCAGGACATTTTTGAGAACCCATTTCAACAGCTTTCTTTTGATGCTCAACAGCTTTCAATGGATCTCCCTGTTTGAAGTACGCTTCTGCTATAGTTTCCTGGAAGACACCATCTTTTGCTCCCATCATATCCAATGCCTTTTTGGCCAGATCCATTGCTTTTGTCGTGTCCTGTAGTTTCTCATCTGGACAAGTAAGCAGAAACCAGGCTGTGTCCTGTATGGTCCAAGCGTCATTTGCACCCATCTTTGCAACTCTTTGAAAATCATCATAAGCGTCTTTGCATTTTCCCATTCTACTAAGAATCCACGCCCTCATGCGATATCCCTCTACAAAACCAGGATTGATTTCAAGAGCTTTGTTGATGTCTTTGAGAGCTTTTTCATTCTCTTGCGCCCTAGAATACAAATCTGCCCGCTGAGCATAAGCCCAAGCATATTTTGGGTTTAACTTAATGGCCTCTGAAAAGTCCTTCAATGCCTCGTGAGGACGACCCTTAATTTTTAGAATTATGGCCTCCTGACCGAATGCTTGAGCTGTAGGAGTTTTCGCCAAGGCTGTTTTGGCGTCAGCAGCCGCCTTGTTCAAGTCTCCCAACTGGACGTAAACTCTGGATCTACCAACGTAGCCGGCAGAGTCACCGGGATTGGTTGAAATATACTTGTCAAAAAGTGTTAGCGCCTTGTCGAAGTCTTTTTTCGACATGGCCTGATTTGCCGCCACCAACTCAGGGTTTTGAGTACCCCTCAGCATTTCCCCCCAAGGAAAGAAAAACACGATGACTATGGCAATAATTCCTAGGATCAAAAACCCCAAGAAACTATAAACGGATGAGCCGTTTTGTTTTCTGAGACTTAGATTCGGTGATGCCATGCCTTCACGATCCATCATTGCTTATACTCCTTCATTGTGAATTTCGAGAGAAGAACTCCTTTTGTTCTCCCTCTCTTGAATGTGACTCTACTCTCTAAACAGAAATCATTAAGCCTGGCTCAGAATATAGCCAGTCCGACTCACACTGCCATGAACAAGTCGGACGCAGGGATTGACTTAAATATAAAGGTAAGATTATAAACAATTTGTTAAATTAATCAACGTCAATCTGTTAATAAGTTGACTAAAATAGTCCTTTTTCCTTTTAGGGGTACGTAAATTTCATGGGAAACACTAATCAACTGATTCAAGTAATATTTATGGAATTTGGTGGGGTCTTGGCTGAAGAAGGATTCAAAAATGGCCTGATGGCTATGGGCGCTGGTACCAGTTTAGGATCTCAAAAATTCTTTGAGATTGCGCAGGATTCAATTTATCAGAGTGGATATTTAGTTGGAAAGGCTCATGAAAGCGATTACTGGAACGCTGTTCGAGAACAAACTGGAATCACGATGTCTGATATCGATATGAGAATGGAAATTCTTAAAAGATTCACAATCCGTCCCTGGATGTTGAGAGTTGTTGAGGCGCTAGCCAACAAAGGCTACTTCATGGCGTTGCTAAGTGATCAAACTAACTGGCTCGATGAACTGGATGCTGCGAGTCATTTTTGTGGCAGATTTGACGCAGTATTTAACTCATATCATCAGGGCAAAAGCAAGCGGGATGTTTCTTTGTTCGTGGATGTGGCCAGGGTTTTGGGAGTCCCAACCGAAACGTGTCTGCTTATTGATGACAACCCCGACAATGTCGTTCGGGCTTCGTCTGTAGGATACAAAACAATTCTCTTTGAAGGACGGGATTTATTCTATAAAGAATTGCTCGAGTTCAATCTCCTGGCTGAAGAGGAGTTCTCAGGAAAAATATCTGATGACAAACCACAATAATATAAAAAACGATAGTCAACCAAGCTAGGGCGAGATTGATTGGCTGAACTAAAATCACAAAATCTTTACGTCCCTGTTAGACTATCAATTTAACTCGAATTAATGTTATATATTAGTTATAAACCTCAATACCAATCCTTTCCTATATTTTTTGTTCTTGACCTCTATTGTCTCGTCAAAATTGCTTAATAAGCTGGTCTGTATTGACTTTTACCTGAAAATTTGGTATGTTATACTTTAGAAATCCTTTTTAATAAACTGTGAATTAGAATAAGTTCAAGGGATGGGTGCGCCTAAATCATGAAATCTTCAAAGTCGGTGGGCAAACTTCCCACTCTAGTGCCGATATTGCCACTCCGGGATATGGTCATATTTCCAGGTGTCGTGATACCACTATTTCTAAAAGGAGCCAGGGTAGTCAGACTAGCCGAGTCCTTACAAGGTGGTTCTAATTTAGTCGGCCTTTTTTATCAAAAATCACGAAGCCGATTCGGAATCTGGAGCGAAGAGCTCTCATCAATAGGGGCCCTCGCACGTGTTGAAAGAATAGTAGCCGTCGAAAATGGTGGAGTCAGGGCGGTAGCAGAGGGCTTGTGCAGAGTTAGGTTAATAAGCAAAGTCAAGAACGATCCTTTCTTGACGGCCGATGTTACCTTGGTTGAAGAGAAATCATCTGATTGTGAATTTCATGACACTTTAATCACATGCGTAACCAGTCAATTCAAGATGGCGGAGGCTATGGGAAAGACCGTAAGCCGCCAGATTCTAAAGTCTATTGAACAATCAAGCAATATAGGACAATTAGCAGATTTAATTAGCGCTCAGTTATCCGTCAAGGCCGAAACAAAACAACAACTTCTTGAAACTCTTGATCCGGTGGTCAGACTAAGAACATCCTTGGAGTACTTAAAAACTGATATTGAAGACTTCGTATGTAAGCCCTTAGTTTCCACGGAACCACTGTCTCCTACCATGAGCTTCAAGAGGCCAGCGGAATCTGAAACCCAGCAGCGGTTTAAAACGTTCCAAAAAGATTTTAGCGCCGATGACGATCCCCACATGACCGAACTCAAAAGTTTCCAGCGTAAAGTGAGAGAGACGGGTATGCCTCCTGATGTCGCCGAATCTGTAACTCGTGAAATTCAGCGTCTTGAAAGGATACCGCCTCATTCGCCGGAGCATATCGTGTCCCGCACTTACCTTGATGTTTTAACCAGTTTACCGTGGGACAGGGGTACCAGTGATCATCTTGATTTAGAGAAAGCGCAAAAGACACTGGACCAGGACCATTATGACCTTGCTGTGGTTAAAGAACGGATCATGGAGTTCCTGGCCGTCCGAAAACTGAAGGCCGACAACAAAGGCCCCATCCTTTGTCTAGTAGGGCCTCCTGGAGTTGGGAAGACTTCTCTTGGGCGCTCGATTGCTCGGGCCATGGGAAGAAAATTTGCGAGAATTTCTCTGGGTGGGGTACGCGATGAGGCCGAAATACGTGGCCACAGAAGAACCTACATTGGAGCAATGCCTGGAAGGATCATTCAGGAAATTAGAAGGGCTGGCACGAATAATCCTGTCTTCGTTTTGGACGAGATCGACAAAGTAGGACAAGACTCCCGGGGTGACCCGGCCAGCGCCCTATTGGAAGCCCTGGACCCTGAACAGAATTCCAGTTTTATGGATCATTATGTTGATTTGCCATTCGATCTCAGTAAAGTGATGTTTATAGCTACTGCCAACCAGGTCGATAATATTCCTAAGCCTCTCCGGGACAGAATGGAAATAATAAGGATTTCCGGGTATACGGACGAAGAAAAAGAGAAGATTGCTGAATTATTTCTTATACCTAAAGCGCAAGAACAGAATGGAATCAAAGATTACAAAATTGTTTTCGACCCTGCTGCCACAAGAAAGTTAATATGTGGTTATACAAGAGAAGCAGGCGTCAGGAATCTCGAAAGGGAAATTCATTCTGTCTGCAGGAAGATCGCTCTCAAGATAACTCAGGGACAGACAGTAAAGGATTTGATAGATCCCTTCATGATAGAAGATTTGTTAGGTGTCCGGAAATTCCATTCCGAACTTGCTGATCAGATAGACCGTATTGGTGTAGCTACTGGGCTTGCGTGGACAGAAAATGGAGGGGAAATTATATTTATTGAGGTAACGAATTTTGGAGGTCGTACTGGGCTGATCCTTACCGGTAACATGGGGGAGGTGATGCAGGAGTCCGCTAGAGCAGCATTAAGTTATCTCAGACACTCATGTGAATCCTTAGGGTTGGAACGTAAAAGTTTTTCGGACACCGAACTTCATGTACATGTTCCGTCAGCGGCTATCCCAAAAGATGGACCGTCAGCCGGTGTGACAATAGCAGTAGCCTTGGCTTCACTGTTCACGGGAATGGCTGTTAGACGAGATGTCGCAATGACTGGTGAACTCACTCTGCATGGGCGAATTCTTCCCGTCGGGGGAATTAAGGAAAAACTGCTTGCTGCCAAACGCGCCGGAGTCAAAGAAATCATATTACCTGCAAAAAACTTCCCTGATGTTAGATCATTTCAGGATCACATTACGGAAGGGCTAATTTTGCATTTCGTAAGTGAGGTTGGGGAAGCTATAGATGTGGCGTTGACTCAAGATCTGCGAATTCCTCAATTTTCAATGGACCGCCAAAAAATGTTGCCTCTTTTTTCCGATTGCCGGCCGAAAATGTGTTAAACAGGGAAGGGCTTTGGTCCAAATCCTATGAAGAGATCATCGCCTTCCCTATAAGGTCAACCAGCCTTTCCCGAAGTTCTTCGATAGGCATGGAAACTTTGATGCCAGCAGCGCGTCGATGGCCCCCGCCTCCCAACTCTGACGCTATCACTGAGACATCAATCAATCCTTTAGAGCGTAGACTCACTTTACAAAGATCATCCGACAGCTTTGTTATTAATACTCCAACTTCGACGCCTCTAGTTTCTCGAAGTCTGTTCACGAGATTTTCCGCCTCCGAAAGGGACGCACCAATTTTTTCGAAATCCTCTATGTCCAGATGACTTAGCGAAAGTTTTCCTGACAGGAGAGTTTCCAAATGTTCGAGCATCAGTCGTTCAAGAATTAGTCGAGAAGGCGCATATTCCTCGAACAAGTGTCTCGTAACTTCATAGCTGTCGATCCCTGGTTCAAGAAGCTTTGCAGCCAATTGAAAAGTATGACTAGTCACTCCGGCAAACTTGAAACAGCCTGTGTCAGTTACGAGTCCCGTATACAAGCATGTCCCGACGTCAGCCGGTGTGACAATAGCAGTAGCCTTGGCTTCACTGTTCACGGGAATGGCTGTTAGACGAGATGTCGCAATGACTGGTGAACTCACTCTGCATGGGCGAATTCTTCCCGTCGGGGGAATTAAGGAAAAACTGCTTGCTGCCAAACGCGCCGGAGTCAAAGAAATCATATTACCTGCAAAAAACTTCCCTGATGTTAGATCATTTCAGGATCACATTACGGAAGGGCTAATTTTGCATTTCGTAAGTGAGGTTGGGGAAGCTATAGATGTGGCGTTGACTCAAGATCTGCGAATTCCTCAATTTTCAATGGACCGCCAAAAAATGTTGCCTCTTTTTTCCGATTGCCGGCCGAAAATGTGTTAAACAGGGAAGGGCTTTGGTCCAAATCCTATGAAGAGATCATCGCCTTCCCTATAAGGTCAACCAGCCTTTCCCGAAGTTCTTCGATAGGCATGGAAACTTTGATGCCAGCAGCGCGTCGATGGCCCCCGCCTCCCAACTCTGACGCTATCACTGAGACATCAATCAATCCTTTAGAGCGTAGACTCACTTTACAAAGATCATCCGACAGCTTTGTTATTAATACTCCAACTTCGACGCCTCTAGTTTCTCGAAGTCTGTTCACGAGATTTTCCGCCTCCGAAAGGGACGCACCAATTTTTTCGAAATCCTCTATGTCCAGATGACTTAGCGAAAGTTTTCCTGACAGGAGAGTTTCCAAATGTTCGAGCATCAGTCGTTCAAGAATTAGTCGAGAAGGCGCATATTCCTCGAACAAGTGTCTCGTAACTTCATAGCTGTCGATCCCTGGTTCAAGAAGCTTTGCAGCCAATTGAAAAGTATGACTAGTCACTCCGGCAAACTTGAAACAGCCTGTGTCAGTTACGAGTCCCGTATACAAGCATGTCCCGACGTTGACACTTAAACGATGGCCGACTTTTTCAAGGATTTCATAAACAAGTTGTGTGGTTGAATTGGCATAGCGTTGGACGTAATTAATGTCCCCGTATCCGGGGTTAGTGGGGTGGTGGTCAACATTGATGAGTTTAGTTGATCCACGCAAGCCGGACATATCTGGAGTAATCCGGTTTTCGGCCGCCACGTCGAGAGAAACTATGTAAGCAGGAATAAAGTTAAACGAATCCGAACGATAGAGGATGTCCCGCTTCCCTGGCAGGAATCTGAATAACTCAGGAAATTCGTTTCCCAGTAACGCAGCAGCATTTTTCCCCATTTCTTTCAAAGCCAAATACATGCCCAAAAGTGATCCAATTGCGTCACCATCAGGATTCACATGGGTAACCACAAGAAAATTATCCTGATCCCTAACAATCGACGCTATTTGTTCAATCATTTTTATCGACCGCAGTTGATTCTATTTCTTTAAGGATCTTTGCAATTTTAACGGAATGATCAAAAGAAGAATCATAAAAGAAAGTTAATGTCGGAATATATTTAAGGTCCAACTCTTCTCTCAGTCGATGACGAATGAATCCTTCAGCTTTACCCAAGCCTTTAAGATGGGCTTCGATTTCACCGTCTGCCAAGCTCGAAAAAAAAACTCTTGCAGATTTTAAGTCGGAACTCATCAAGACTTCAGTTATTGTCACTCCTAATGTCCGTGGATCCTTGATGTCGTGAGTCAAGATATCGGATATCGTCTGCTTCAAAAGCTCTGATACTCGTTCTTTCCTAAATTGAGGCATGGCTTTGGCGCTTTCTCTGATGGAGGTGACAATACAGATTTACGTAATCGGTGAATACGACTTGGCACCTTGAATTAGTTGAGATAGATAGTGTGCTCCTAGTAATAGAATGAGATGCTCCTGACACTTAATGAAATTCTCCAAATGACGAAATTTCAATGGAAAAACTTATCACCTCTGCCAGGTACAGATTCTCGATAAATTCATTGATCGTCTCAAGCATTTTGTGAGCGTGACTAGAATCGTTCGACACTACAGCCATACCAATAGAGCATATTTGCCATTTGTCGTTATCACCGACCTCGGCTATTGAAACATCGAACTTGGAACGAACTTTCCCAAGGATACTTTTTACCACCTGTCGCTTCTGCTTCAAGGAAGACGACTGATGGATTACTATTCTAAGTAATCCAATTCCAACAAACATAAATGATCTAAAGATGAGCCAATCAATTAACAAACATCAAGTTGATCCACTAGGCTTATAATTACGAAAGCTTGGCCGATTCACGTTCCACAACGAAAGCCTCTATAACATCGCCTACCTTAATGTCCCGATAATTTTCGACACTTATGCCACATTCATATCCTTCCAGAGCTTCTTTAACATCGTCCTTAAAACGTTTCATGGAAGATATTTTCCCCTGATGGACTACGACGTTGTCTCTGAGGATTCTTATCTGATTTGACCTCTCGATCTTTCCGGACACTACATGACATCCTGCCACAGCGCCAATTTTCCCCAACTGGAAAGTTTGACGAACTTCAGCCCGCCCCATGACAGTCTCTTTTTCAATCGGAGCGAGCATACCTTCAATTGCTCCACGCACATCTTCAATCGCGTCATAAATAATTGTGTAGAGACGAACATCTACCTTTTCCTGTTCGGCCAATTGGGTTGTCTTAGGCGTGGGACGGACGTTGAATCCTATTATAATAGCCTTGGACGCGCTGGCCAGCATAATGTCTGATTCATTTATTGCCCCGACGCCTCCATGGATGACCTTGAGCTTAATTTCATCGGAAGGGATACCCAACAAAGCTTCCTTAACAGCCTCCACAGATCCTTGCACATCACCTTTAACTATCAGATTAAGCTCTTTGACTTCCTCTGTCTGCATACGGGCGATAAGTTCTTCCAAAGAAGCTGGACTCGTAGACGCCGCTTCGTCTTCGCGATGTTTGATTAATCGCTGAGTTCCAATCTGACGTGCGAGCTTTTCTTCGTCAACAACCATGATTATTTCGCCCGCATCTGGAACACTTGAAAAGCCTTGAATTTCAACAGGTGTCGACGGAGTGGCATCCGTCACGTTACGTCCTTCGTCGTCAAGCATGGCGCGGACTTTGCCATGATGTATGCCGGCTACAAACGGGTCTCCTAACCTTAGTGTTCCTTCCTTAACCAAAACTGTGGCTATAGGTCCTTTGCCTTTATCAAGTCGCGCCTCCACAATGGTCCCTGTGGCGCGTTTGTTTGGGTTGGACCGGAGTTCCATGATTTCGGCCTGGAGCAATATCAGGTCCAATATCTCATCAACTCCCTGACCGGTTTTAGCGCTCACTTCCGCAAATAGTGTATCTCCACCCCATGCCTCGGGTATAAGGTTGTATTCGCTCAGTTCACGCATAACCCGATCCTTGTCAGCGTCAGGCTTGTCAATTTTGTTAATTGCCACCAGGATAGGCACCCCAGCTGCCCGAGCGTGGTTTATGGCCTCTTTGGTTTGGTCCATAACGCCGTCGTCAGCCGCCACCACTAATATTACAAAGTCCGTTACCTGGGCTCCACGTGCCCTCATTGCGGTAAACGCCTCATGACCCGGCGTATCAAGAAAGACCAGTTCCCCTCTCGGAACCTTGACCTTGTAGGCCCCGATATGCTGAGTGATTCCGCCAGCCTCCTGATCGGTGACATGAGTTGACCTGATACGGTCGAGCAGGGAAGTCTTCCCGTGATCGACGTGACCCATAACTGTAATAACAGGAGGTCGAGAGACCAGGTTTTCTTCAGTGTCAGCAATCTTAGTGGGAAGCAAGTCCTGCTCAGAAGGTCGACTCGTTTCTGTTTCAAAACCAAACTCACCAGCGACCAGTGTAGCTGTGTCAAAATCGAGGACTTCGTTCATTCCGGCAGATAGGCCCAAGGGCATGAGATGCTGAATGACCTGAGACGCCTTGACACTCATTTTATGAGCAAGCGTAGCAACCGTGACTGTTTCGGGTAGCTTCAGCCTTCGTTTGATGGCTTTAGGAACCGTTATTTCTGTTTTCTTTAATTTAACTTTCTTTGCTTTTCCTCTGAGTCGACCGCCTCTCGGCCGATCATCATACAGGTCAGACACGTTAATAACTTCTTTGCGCCTGCGTATAGCTTTAGCTTTTTCGTCTTCCTGCCAATCTTCTACCGATCGACCCTTTTTGTCTTTCCGTTTCTTCAATCTCGCTTTTTCATCAAGTGGAGTTTCGGGAATAAACTGACGAGGCGGAAACTCCGGTCGAGCCGCCGGACGAGGAGCCTCGGGGCTTCTTGGTCTGGTCGGCGCCGCTGCCGGCGCTGCCTGACGGGGAGTCGCATGCTCTAGGTATTGAGGCTTTGGAAAAACAGGTCTCTCTTGAGGCCGCGGAGTCACCTCCCTTTTGAGCTCAACCTTGCCAATGATTTGGGCTGGTTGGATTCGCTTCTCTTTCCGTTTTTTCTTCTTTGCCGCTCTATCATCGATTTCCCGTTGATCTTCAGTGACGGGTGGGGCTAACCCTTCGACAGAAGCGATTGCACCCTCCTCGACCGTTTGAATCAGCATTTCAGCTCCAACGGCGCTTTCTTCTTTAGGTTGTCCAATCTGGCCTGTTTCCCGAGCTTCCACGATTTCCCTGTCAGAAGGAGGCGCCAGAACTGCATGTTCTTTTCCCGGTTTTGGAGCAGGAGCAACTGGGATAGAAACGCCATCCTCACTCGCCAAAACCGAGGGAACCGGTCTCACCTCTGGTTTAGGAGGAGCCATCTCAATTATCCTGGCTGGTTCGTGACGTCTGGGCTTGTGAGGGGTTTTTCTGGCCTCCTGTGACCCAGCGCCGCTAACCGGTTTCGAATTTTCTGGTCTGGTTTGGGCCATCTCGGTTACCATTTCAGTTTCAGATGTAGTCTCTTCAGACGGCATGATTGGCTCTTCGTGTAACTCATGCGCTGGCGGGTTTTTTGTTCGCCGTCTAATCACCGTAGGTCTGATGCGTTTCTCAACTACCTCTCTTTGGGGGAGAGCGGAGACGAGGTGCGTCCTTAAAGCTGCTGGATCATCGGTGACCAGAGAACTTTCAGGTCCTTCGACCTCATAACCCATAGTAACTAATTCTTTGAGTAAATCTTCGTTTTTGACCTTTAAGTCTCTGGCCAGGTCATCAACGGTCAAAATGGTCATCCGCGTACCCCTTTTTTCTTAGCCATCCGAGAACACTATCCGCTGACGGAATTACCTGAATTTCTGTTCTCAGGGCCTTTTCGAGTCGAGCTTTTTTTAACGCCTTGTGGGCGCATTTTGTTGATGGGCAGATGTAACATCCTCTGCCACCTAAATGGGTTTTGTCGTCAACTACTATTAGCGATTTTTCGAAAACTTTCATCCGTATCATCTCAAATGCTGGTCGCCTTGCGCGACAACCAATACAGGTTCGAACTGGGACATTATAACGCTTCATAATGTGGTAAATCGTGCTAGTTCCCTAAGCGAAGCGTGATTAACTCCAACATCAGGCTGTGGCCTGCTGCGAGGTCTCCTCACTCTCCATGTCTTTGCCAGTTTCGTCTGTATCATCCCCTGTTTGATCGGCAACATCTGTCGAGGCCTTTAAAATGTACAGGTTAGCTCCTTCCTGTAAAAGCCGGGCCTTTTCGTTTGTTATGCCCATGAAACTTGTAAGTTCGGCCATTGAAGCGCGAGCTATATCCTCGGGGTTACGGTATCCGTTATCGAATAAAATTGTTGCCGTTTCTTCATCCATCTCTTCAATAGCCAGTAAACGTTCGAATGATTCCCCGGTAATTTTTTCTTCTTTGGATTCACTCCTGACATCAATTTTCCAACCAGTCAATCTAGCGGCAAGCCTGACGTTTTGACCCTTCTTCCCGATAGCCAGAGATAGTTGTTCATCATCGACAATGACTTCCATGGTGCCGGAAATTTGATCAATAATTACCTTGGAAATTTGAGCGGGCTGAAGAGCATTGCATACAAATCTTGCCGGCTCGTCATTCCAAGGAATGATGTCGATTTTTTCTCCGCGCAGTTCCTGTACGACGGCCTGTACCCTGGATCCTTTCATACCCACACAGGCGCCTACCGGATCAACGTCCGCGTCAGTAGATCTAACTCCGATCTTGGCTCTTTGGCCTGGTTCCCGAGCTGCGCACATGATTTTGACGATACCTTCAGCGATCTCAGGAACTTCCTGTTCGAAGAGCTTTACCAGGAAGGAGGGATCAGACCTCGACAGGATGATCTGGGGATCCTTCTGGGTCCTTTTGACATCAATAATTAACGAGCGAATTCTGTCGCCTTGTCGATAGGTTTCCTTGGGTATCTGTTCTGTGAGCGGTAACACCGCCTCAGTTCGACCGAGGTTAACAATTGTATTTTTCTTTTCAAACCTTTGTACTATCCCTGTAACGATATCACCTTTACGGTCTTTATATTCACTAAATATATTCTCTCGTTCAGCGTCCTTGACCTTTTGTATGATTACCTGTTTTGCAGTCTGTGCTGCGATCCGACCAAAGGTGTCCGCATCAATCTTTTCACCGAGTTGATCCCCGATTTCGGCGTCTGGGTCAAGTTCCTGCCGCGCGGTTTCGAGGTCAATTTCCACAGTGTCGTCTTTAACTTCGACCGAGGTTAACAATT
>JAMCYH010000028.1 GCA_023474025.1 Deltaproteobacteria bacterium | reverse complement strand
CGAGACCATCAGAGATATTCACACAGATTATTTCCGGGATTTCGTAAGGATGTAACTCTATAACTCTTTGTTTGAGTTTTTCAAAAAGCGACGCCCTGGTTTTTGCAATTAACAAAAATTCAGTTTAGTCGCAAATTTCTCCTTGCCACCAATAAATCGATCTTAAAGGCGAAAAAAAATTTACACATGCCGCAATTTTTTCTTGAACAAGATTAGTCGCGATTTTTACAGCGTTTTCTGACGTGTTGACCGTGATAAAACAGATAACATATGATTCCATAATTACTCCATATTGTGCTTTTATGTTGACAAGCTACTATAACTTGTATAACCTCACTCTTGGTGAAACCCCAAAAGGGGTAGGAAATGGTCGAGCGGGATCCTTAGTATAAGACCCAAATGGCGAAACCTTAATCAAAAAAGACTATTTAGTCATCAAAACGCTTAACAAGCGCCTCTCTGATGGGTTAATTTTTCCGGACCAAGATCTGCACCGATCACTGAACCAAAAAAGAAAGGGAGCTGGTAATGTTCAAGGTCGGAGAAGTAGTCGTTTACCCGGTTCATGGGGTAGCAAGAATAATTGGTATCAAAAAAGAAAGAATCGGAAACTCGGACCAGCTCTGCTACATCCTGGAAACAGAGATTAAAACTGCAAACGAAAAGCCGGTCATAAAGCTTCCAATAGACAAAGTTGAATCCAACCGCGTACGAAAAATAGTAGATGAAAGTGAAGTCACTCAAGTTATCGATATTCTCGAAAAGCGTGGCATGAAAACAGATTCGCAAACCTGGAATCGTAGGCACAGAGAATATCAGGAGAAAATGAGAAGTGGAAGTATTTTTCAGGCGGCTGAAGTTTACAGGGATTTAAGTTTGCTAAAAGAAAATAAGGACCTCTCACATGGGGAGAGAAGATTATTTGACCAAGCCCATAATTTATTAATTAAAGAGTTGTCAATTGCGAAAAAAACCGATGAGACAGAAATTGAACGAACTTTGAACCAAATTTTTCAAAAAAGTTATAACAATGTAAACGAAAAAGAAACAGAAGTTGATCCTGGCATTTAATTGACTTTTATCTAACTTAAACTGGAAGGGATCAACATTTGCCGCTGAGCAAGATAATTTCAACTGTAATTATTTTAAGTTATCTATTATTCGGCGGACTAACAGGTGTTTCTCTATTTACTACTACGGACCACATATCACTTGTAATAGCATTTTTTCTTTTCTTGGGACTCGGAACTGTAAAACTACTCCAAATCTGGCTGAATTCAGATGTCTTTAAAATAATTGGCGGGGTCATTGGTGGTTTCATAGGATTGGTATCGGGAACAATTCTTGCCTGGAACCTGTCGCTCTTGTTCGAGGAACTGGAAATATCAGGTTATTTAAAAGGTCTTATAATAATCATTCCAACGTTGATAGGTATCCAGTTAGGCTTGGGAAAGGCTAAAGAATTTCGCGAGAAAATGGGCAAGCCTGATAGCCAGCCAAGAAAGATTATTGGTATTTTAGATACCTCCGTAATAATAGATGGTCGAATAGCAGATATTTGTGAAACCGGTTTCTTGGATGGAGACCTAATTATACCTCAATTTATCCTACAGGAACTGCAGCTTATTGCTGATTCTAGTGAATCAACGAAAAGAACAAGAGGCAGAAGAGGGCTTGATATACTTAACAAAATAAAGAAACAAGCATATGTTAAAATTATCATATGCGAAACAGATTATCCATCAGTCAAAGAAGTGGATCAAAAGCTTATTCAGTTGGCCAAGCAAATGACCTGTTCAATAATTACCAATGATTTCAATCTAAATAAGGTGGCAGAAGTTCAATCAATTCAGGTCCTGAATATAAATTTGCTTGCTAACGCACTCAAACCTATAGTTCTTCCCGGCGAAACAATGAAGGTACAAGTAATTAAAGAAGGAAAAGAACCTGGTCAGGGTGTTGCGTATTTAGATGATGGCACAATGGTTGTAATCGATAATGGAAAAAGATTGATGGGTCGAACTATTGAAGCTACGGTTACAAGCGTGCTCCAAACTACAGCCGGGCGTATGATATTTGCAAATTATAAGGGCCCATAGATTTGAGAAAAGAAAAAAAGGTCGGATCACACCTACAGTGTTTTTCTCCGACCTTCTCCAAGCAATCTGGATATGTTAAAGGAATCGAATTGCAGCCGACCATGATCGGCTGCATAAATCAACTGAACGACAGACCCACTAACTCTTTCCTCTAGCCGCAAGATACTCTTGCCACAATTTGACACCGGTTTCCGCTGGATTTCCGGCGTCGTTCCACCAACGAATGAAATCTTTATATGTTGTCAAAAATTCTCCCCAAGTACCATTTGGAGCAAATCGCTTTTTCCAGTCAGGGTAAAGATCATCACTGGCAAGTTGAAACTCATCTTCACCAAAATCTGGAAACACCTTTTTGAACGCCTGGAATTTATCCTGCGTAGACATCTCTTCAACAGGCGGCTTTACGACACTTGCTGTCGACGGGGAAGAAACAACAGGCGCAGGCGTCGATTCCTTGTTTTGCGAAACAGCGCTAGTTTCCTCCTTCGGAGTGGTAGCGCTCACCGATGGCGCCTCTGGTTCCTTCTCAATTACGGGGGGCTTTTCAGGCGCTTTCATGGGCTCTACTTGAGGAGTTTGAGGTCCAGAAGACGATGGTTCGAGCATAGACATCGCAGTAGGTGGGGTTGTAGGTTGCAATTGAGCAACAATCCACCCCTGATGGGGGTCGAACTCCTGGATTCCCCCAAAGAGCTTGTCTATCCTGTACGCTTTACCTAACCCAACTGGACTCAAATAATGATAACGATTCTGAATTCCAAGAATAAAAAAACCGAATGCAATTATGATTAGAAAAACCCAAGAATGAATTTTTGTCCAACCAGGGGTGAGCTTCAAATTATCCAAATCGGGACGTCGCTCTTCTTTAGGTCTGTCGATCATCCCAAAGCCTCCTTTAAAGGGCAATTTTCAGGAATAAACCTTAACTATGCTTAATATATCACATTGGAAAAAATATGTAAATTACTAAATCAATGTAAAAATTTAAAATAGATTAAAATTTATGAAAAGATAGGCTTTTAGAAAGGAAATGAGGCGGAAAAAAATTCTTCGAATATAAGAAAAAATGCTTGCCTGTTAAACCAGATGTGGTAGTAAGAAGTCACTTCTCAACATACCCTTTCGTCTCGTGAAAAGCCCTGAAAGGGGCGGCTTTACAGCCGTTTTCGGGCTTTTCATTTTTATGGCGTTGCGGTAAATAATGAATGGCGCCGGAGGAGGGCTTTCCGACTCTTGGTATCCCTGACTTTTTGGACATTCAGTCAAGGTAGAGTGTGAACCCTATTTCACATGAAAGGACATTCAGAGCCGGCGCCATTCAAACCGAAGAAGGCTATTTAAAACATCAATCCAGCTTCAACATAGGCGCCTTCAAGATAAAGGTTCATCTGCAAGTCATTGCGGTTTTCATTAAAACTTAGCCATCTATACCCGCCTTTAACAAAACCCCAACGACCACAATTTAAAGGAACGCTAAATCTCATACCGGGTTCAATATCTAAGACTACTGTATTGTCCAGGTAACCTATACTAAATTCAGAATCACAAGCTAACGTGGCTCCATTGCAAAGAGTCCTGATACATTTTCTAAAATTAATTCCCGACATCAGCATTTCTCTGTTTCTATCGCTATAACTTTGAGGCCAGTCGGGACAAACTGTACACGTCACTCTAAACTGTTGAGGGTTATATAGCCAGGCAGTATAAATCGACACGTTAGCGTTGCAGGTATTAATGAAACTGTACATTAATCCCAATCGCTGATATATAAAACTCCAGTTGGTATGAACCACAGACCCGGCTGGAACAAACCAGTTCCCGTAATAAAATGATTTAGTGGTCACACCAGTACCACTTAGGTATATGGGCATAATTGAATAATAAATCGCCCAATTCCAGTTTATCTGATAATAAGCGGAATATTCGCCCAAAATTGGATGCTTAGGTAATCCAAGATCATCAGTAAGATCTATACCCGTAGTAGGCTGACCAAAAACAGCGGCTGGCCATTGCAACGTTCCACTAAGTCTCGGCAGAAATAGCTGAGCGCTAATTTCCCACTGTCGGCAAAATCTGCGAGGAACGATGCATGGCGGCTCCGGCTTTGGACCACAGAAAATTCCCGGAGCGCAAACGCGAGGTTTAACTTTTGAAATTGGCTTCCCGTAACCAACCGCGGGTCTATACGACGCCTGCTCTACCAGAGACCCCGCCTCTGAGTATTCAGAGGCTAACCCGCTATCCCCAGCATTATTTTCAGATGCAAAAGAGGCGTTGGGATCGATTTTTACATTGATGAAGTTTTGGTTGTCATATGGAAATGCAATCGATGCTAAACATAAAAACGATAAGCATACCAGTACTGTAACAGTGCTTCTTTTCATTGCCCTGTCCTCCCAGCTCGAACTCACTGGTATCGCTTAAATATTTTTTAGCAACATTTGTCAAGAGAAAAAACAATAGTTTAACTATATATTGTGGCCTTTAGATTAAAAATTACATATTTTCCACAATATTTAGCTATAAAATTAGCACAATAGATAATATTTATTAATTAAAAATTATCTATTAGTTATAAGCCACCAATAATTAAATTATAATATCTAATCTAACTATAGAAACATCATGTATAGTTTTAAAAAATACTTTTCAAAAAAAGCCTATCTGTGAGTTCGGCTTAAGAAAAACTAGGCAATGTTTCTATAAAATTCGTCTACCTCCTTTCAGCGAATAACATTTGCAAACGCTATAAAAGGCTCGAACAAAATAGAGAAAGCGTCAGACTTAATACCGACTAAACTATGATGTTGTGAAAAGATTAATGAATACTGTTTGGTAGGGTTATTACTTCTCAACATACCCTTTCCAACACTACAACTAACTGAATTCACGTCTTATATGTATCGTTTTTTGTTGTCAAGCAAAAATCACCGTTAAAATTAAATAATTTAACAACATAATTTGAAACTATTTTGACATATTGTATGTATTTTATACCAATAACATCTCAATATAACTAGCTAAAAAAGCTATAAATAAACTCAGGTCTCTTGAAATTTATCCATATCGTGATATTTTGGAAAAACCATGAAGAATCTAATTCGTTTCAAGGCTGGGCCTGGCATATTAAATCTGATTCGTGACGAAGGTCTAAATCCTGAACGCGTACGCGTATTCACAGCGCCTGCAGGTGGTCCCAAATGGTTTGTTTCAGTTGGTTTTGACAAAGCCATCATAAAGACCAGATTTTTTGACAAGTCCTCTTTTACCCGAATCCTTTTAACTGGAGCGTCAGCAGGGGCCTGGAGATGTCTGGCGATGGCCTGCAAAAACCCGCTAAGCGCGTACGAAAAACTCAGAATAGCTTATTCGAGAAATATTTTTACCGCTCGGGATACTCCATTGACACTTTCCAAGAAACTCAGAGGGAATGTGGACAGTTTTATAAATGATGAAGATATCAAACATATCTTAAATCATCCAAAATTCGATCTGGCAATACATGTTGTAAGATCAAAAAACCTGGCGGCATCCGGCAATGTTCATGTTGAAGGATTAGCCCTAATATTATGCGCAATATTAAATATGTTTGATTCCAAATACTTAAATTCATTTTATGACAAAACAGTTTTTTACACGGGGTGCCACAAGCCGAGTTTCGTCGAGTCTTGGTTTGGGGACTCAATATTCAAGATGACCGCGCAAAACATTAAAGAAATAGCTTTAGCTACCGGCTCCTTACCATATTTTATCAAAGGA
This sequence comes from Deltaproteobacteria bacterium, assembly GCA_023474025.1. Taxonomy (GTDB): domain Bacteria; phylum Desulfobacterota; class Desulfomonilia; order Desulfomonilales; family Desulfomonilaceae; genus CAJBEZ01. The sequence goes on along the minus strand of JAMCYH010000028.1, from coordinate 6,943 downwards.
GTCTCAGAGATTTCTGGGGCTTTAGGTGGTGTCTATCGCGACGGGGGGCTAATCAATTATCAATTAAATGAAGATTACCAGCCAGGTGAAGGACTAACGTTGTTTTTTCACTACCAGGAAAGAATTTCTCCAGGTTGGTTCGACAAAAAACTATCTTGGAAAAAGACTTCACAAAAAGCGCTTAACCGGTTGCTGCAAATTTTCCCAAGCGAAAAATTTGTGAAAATGCTCCCTGGTGGTAAGATTCCTGACAGAAAGGATTTTGCCACCTTTGTTGACAAACCTGCCGAAAGGATACGTAGATGGGATAGGGTTTGTGAAGCAAGTGAGCTATTGGCCGAAGATTTTATGGAAAGTGTTGAATCAGGAAAAATTCGTGATAGGATCGAACCTCTTTTTCCATAAATTTTTTATCGAAAAAACTTGGTATAAGGCTATCAATTTATGAACAGACCTACGTGGCACGAATATTTTATGATGCTTGCCAAACTGGTAAGTGTTAGATCTACCTGTAATTCCCGTAAGATTGGGGCTGTGATTGTAAGAAATAATAGAATCCTGGCTACAGGGTACAATGGAGCTGTACACGGAGCGCCTCACTGTTCAGATAAAGGCCCAGATTTCTGTCTGCGTAGATCTATAGGGGCCCATGATGCGGAAAAATACAATTATTGCCTATCTAGCCATGCAGAAGTAAATGCTGTAAATCAGGCTGCTCGATTTGGGATTTCACTTGAAAACGCTACACTTTACTGCACGCTTGAACCGTGTAACTGGTGTTTCAAACAGCTGATTCAGGCTGGAATAAGGGAAATCTATTATGAAACCCCCTATGATTCGAAGAACAAGGATTTTGATCTATTTTGGAGGCAAATTATGGAAACCAGCCAGGAAATACGGGTTTTCCAACAAATAACGATTTCTACAGAATCCAAAACGTCAATGATTCAAACGTTATTTGACCTATCTACCCGTAAATTGGAACCTACTGATCCGTCAGATATAACCGATTTAAAGGATGATGTCCTCAATGCTTTTCTTGGAAAATAAAAAGCCCTCATTCAAAGGTCTCTATCAATGAAAATTACCAGAATAGAAAAATTCTCAGAAAAAGAGTTAATCGAAAAACTTAAAAATGTAACTATGCTTAAAGCTCCCCAAACAAAAGTTTATACTAATACGCTAATATCATTGGAAAAACTTAGGCCAGAATTCCTTGCTCCACCACAAAACTACATCCTTAAACAGGAGCTAAAAAAGGTAAGGGAGTTGAAATGGACATTAGAAAAACATGATATCAACATTTTTGAATTAAAAGGTTTTTTACGAATCTCTTTTGACTCGGTGGAAGAACCCGTTGATTTATTGCCTCCAATAATAGAGGAATCAATTGAGTCCGATGGATCATTACATCTAATCATTAATGATGGAATGCATAGAGTTTACATGGCGTTACGGGAATGGGTAATTCCAGAGGTGGCATTGATCAGGGGGATACCCAAAAATTTACCCTACTATGCGTTTCCTGTACCAGGCGGTTGGAACAGCGTAGAAGAACGTGAAGATCTTCCGCCCGATTATCTGAAAAAGTGGCATCGGATATCCGACTACCATTCACTATACAGAAATTTCAACTCAGCATTTAAAAATGTTGGAGGACCAAGAGAATTTTTTCAAAAATCCTGAGTAGCTATGATCTCAAAAAACCATAATCAAGATACAAATCTGTCCACCAATCAATGAGTCATTGTTTAACATCATAGTGTGAATATTGCATTGAAAAAATCCCACGCCCCTGAGTTAACGATCGTAGGGAAGTAGAATAACCAAACATATTTGCCAGAGGCGCCACGGCTTTCAAAACAGATATCTTGCCTCGAGGGGCAACATCTTCCAATCTGCCATGACGACTATTAAGGTCCGCTATAACCTCACCTACGAATTCGTCTGGCACCACTACTTCAACACTCATGAAAGGTTCTAAAACAACGGGACTAGCTTTCTCACAGGCCTCCCTACAGGCTTGGGAAGCTGCGACTTTTACCCCGAGTGGTGACATTAGGAAAGGTTCAGGACCAATAGCGACAAAGTTAACAACCAGATCCACCACCTCATTTCCGGCCAAAGCGCCAGCCAAAGTAGCTTCCCTGGCTCCATTTTCGACATTAGATATTAGTTCAGGCGCCAATTCTTTGACGGGATCCGACACTGCAAAAACAAAACCGGAACCCCTGGTTCCCGGTCGTACAGACAACGTAATATCGCCGAAATGCCTGACGTCGTGAATTTCGCGATCAAAAACGACACGGGCTTCTGCAATGCCCGATACAGATTCTTTGTAGACGACTTGCGGTTTCCCTGTTTGAACCTCGACATTGTATTCTCTGCGCAACCGATCGACTATTATTTCGAGATGTAACTCACCCATACCTGAAATAAGTAATTGCCCAGTTTCCTGATTTTCAGAGTAGACAAAAGTAGGATCCTCCTGAGCAATTTTTTCAAGGCAAAAAATTAGTTTCTCCTGATCCGAACGTGTTTGTGGTTCGATAGCAATAGAAATGACAGGCAAGTAAGTTTGAACAGATTCGAGAACCAGAGGAGCGCCTGTACTGGTTATAGTATCTCCTGTTCTAGTATCCTTTAAACCGACCACCAAGGCTATACTTCCCGCACAAGCAGATTTGATTTTTTCTCTTTTATTTGCATGGGTCAAAAATAAACGAGCCACTCGTTCCTTAATCCCACGAGTTGCATTGTAAACTTCACTTTCCGAATTCAATTCTCCGGAATAAACTCGTACGAACACGGATTTTCGACCTTGATCCATTATAACTTTAAAAGCCAACGCGCACAGCGGATCTTTGATTTTTGGATTACGAAACTCTTCGAGGCCGGTTTCCGGATTGACACCTGTTATAGGTGGTACATCTAAAGGCGAAGGGAGAAAATCTATTATCGCGTCAATTACAGGTTGTACTCCCTGATTTTTCAGGGCCGAGCCACACAGGGTCGGCACAATCCTGTTTAGAATGGTCCCTTTTCGGAGACCGGCTATAATTTGTTTTTCATCCAGAAAATCATTTTCGAGATAAAATTCAAGCAAAGTCTCATCTTGTTCCGCTGCAATTTCTGTCATGGAATTATGGGCTTTCTGAGCGTATTCAGCGAAATTATTTGGTATATCAACTATCTTAAAGGTTTCACCTTTTGACTCAACATCCCAAACAATAGCTTTCATCCGTAGAAGGTCGATAACTCCTTCAAAGTCTCCCCCATTCATCATAGGAATTTGAATCGGAACAGGGCTAGCCCCTAATCGATCTTTCATCATTGAAACAGCTCGTTCAAAATCTGCGCCGACCCTGTCGAGCTTATTTACAAAAGCTATCCGCGGGACATCATATTTGTCAGCTTGGTGCCAAACAGTTTCAGTCTGAGGTTCGACTCCACCGACAGCGCAAATCACTGTCACAACACCATCCAATACTCTTAGACTTCGTTCTACCTCGATAGTAAAATCAACATGTCCAGGTGTATCGATTAAGTGAATCTCATAGTTATTCCAGTTGAATACTGTTGCCGCAGATGTGATCGTTATTCCCCGCTCCTGCTCTTGAGGCATATAATCCATTGTGGCGGAGCCGTCATCAACTTCACCAATTTTATGAATTTTCTTTGTATAGTATAATATGCGTTCGGTAAGAGTAGTCTTACCTGCGTCAATATGGGCCATAATCCCGATATTTCTGATCTTGGAAAGGTTTTGAGTCACTGTTAATTTAAAACCCTTTCAAACTTCGCATTTAGGAATAAACAAAATAGTTTTCTCATCTTATGGTATTGTTGTCAATTCGAGGAACAGGATTTTCAGGCCTTGGGTTGGATCAATTAGAGGTAACTTTCATGACATTCATAATTGATGGTAACAATTTAATAGGACGTAAGATCACGGCAGATCCCAAATGGCGTTCAGTAAAAGAAAATCTGGTCCTGAAGATTGTCAAATATGTAGCTGCAACACGCAAGAAGGTCAAGATTGTATTTGACGGAATTGAGGAAGCGAATTACCCAGATGGCACAGTTTTTAAGGGGGTTCAAATATTTTACGCTAAACCGGGTAAAACAGCCGACGAAAGAATTAAAAACATGATCAGGAATATTTCTTATGCAAGAGATGTTACTGTTGTATCGTCGGATAGAGAATTGAAATCTTTTGTCTCCAGTAAAGGCGCTAAGGTAATCAGTAGGGAGGTTTTTAGGTCTGAACTGGCGAAATTGAACTTAAGAGAGGAAAAGGAGATTAAGGAGTCAAATCCAAAAATAGAAAATGTTTCAGAATGGCTCGAATTTTTTGGGATGAAACGAGAACAGCAAGTTACAAGGAAAGACTTGCACAAAAAATGAAGAGGAACTTTTGAGAAATTGAGAAACAATGTTTGTGGAATTAGACAAATAAAACAAGCCTATATTTTGGAAAAAGCTGAACAATATAAAGCTGTAATGGCTTTTTCACTTCGCACAGGGGGGTGTTCAGGTGGTCCTTACAAATCACTAAATTTCTCCACTTCATCAGGAGACAGTGAAACACACATTCATAAGAACTTGGAGATATTGTCCGATCAGTTGAATATTTCAAGCTCGAGTATCATTTCATGTCATCAGGAGCATGGGGATAACATATTGATTTTCGATCATTTTCCTAAAGTAACAATGAGGGGAGACGCCATTATAGCTCTTGAACCAGGAATGTATCCATCAGTCAAAACAGCGGATTGTCTGCCCATATTGATAATTGATCCAATTACCAAAATTTCTGCTGCGATTCATGCCGGTTGGAGAGGAACTGTCTTACGTATTACAAGAAAGGTTCTCATAACCATGACAACAAAATTGGGGTGCAAATTAGAAAATCTTCTAATTGCTTTAGGCCCGGCAGTAGGAGTCTGCTGTTATGAAGTCGATCAAACTGTGATTAAACCATTACTTTCGAGTATGCCATGGGCCGAGAAGTTCGCAGTCCAGGTAAAGACTGATTCTCAAAAACTTCTAAAAAAAGCCAAAATAGATTTAGCTTCTATAAATCGCCATGAACTTGTTGAATCAGGAATTCTTCCAGAAAACATTTACCTTTTAAACATGTGCACGTCATGCCATGAGGACAAATTCTTTTCTTATCGACGGGATGGTGAATTCAGTGGACGAAGCATAGCCATAACTGGCTTCAGGTCTCTGATTGAAAAAAAGTCTGTTTAGTTTTCCTGATTAAGCTTTTTAGACCAAAGGCAGCATCTTCTGGTGTGCAGTAAGTTGGAATCCCCGCCTCATGGAGAATGCTTCTGGCAGGTTCTATATGCTCTATAGAGCCTATGAAACACGCTACAACTGTTTTATTAAAATGATTCCTTAACTCTACTAGGGCCTGCGTTGGATATTGCCAATTCTTGTGTTCACAAAAAATTGCGAGCATGGAATCCACATTTTTATCTTTCAAAATTACTTCAGCAATATCATGAAACGGTTTTGTTAAAAAAGCTCCTGCTGCCCCGTCCACAGGATTTTTATAAACAACAGGCACAGAAGGTCCCAGGATTTGAGCAATACTTTGCAATGATTCATCCCCTAAAGTCGCCAACTCACAATATGGTTCCTGCTGAAGAATGTCCCAAGCCACGATGCTCGGGCCTGCAGTATGGGTAAAAATAGCGATATTTGGTCCTTTGGGGACTATTCCAAATGAAAAAGCCTTGCACATTGCGACTAATTCATTAACAGAATTAGCAACTTCTACACCGGATTGTCTCAAAGCGCCTTCCCATACACGACTAGAACCTGCCGCTGCTCCAGTATGGGTTACTGTCACTTTATCCGCAAATTTCCCTTGCCCGGCTTTGTAAATTATAATTGGTTTCTTTAAAGATACTCGTTTCATGGTTTCAATCATGGCACGAGGATTACCGGAGCCTTCAGTAAATATTCCTATGACTTTGGTATGATCATCATGATTCAAGTAATCCAGAAGATGATGAAATTCCAAATTAACTCTATTACCGACCCCAATCCATTTTGAAAATTTCAACCCTTGATCATGAGCCAAGGATTTGATAGCTAATCCTATCCCCCCGCTCTGACTCAAAAAAGACACATTCCCTGTAACAAGTTCTCTAGGATAAAAGGTAACATTCAATTTTGCGTGGGTATTAATTAATCCTAACGTGTTCGGACCAATAACAGGCATGAGGCCCGCAGCCTCCCTCAAATTTTCTTGAAGTTCGCGACCGTAATCGCCCATTTCAGCATATCCACCGGCTAAAACAACCGCGCCTGAAACACCTATTTCTCGGAGTTTCTTTACCATTTGGACCGATGAGCTTTGATTTAGAGCCACTACAGCCAGATCGGGGATTTCCGGTAAATCCTCTACATCCTTAAAAACAGGATAACCGAAAATCTTTTCATGCCTTGTATGGATGGGATAAATTCTTCCTTCAAATTTCCCGGTAACCAGACTATCCATTACAGCGTGGCCCACTTTAGTTGGATCTACTCCCGCTCCTATTACTGCTACGGACCGTGGATAAAAAATTCGATCCAGTCTTTTTAATAGCTCTATCCCCATAAAAACTCCTTCCTAAATCTTCTTTGCGGTTAACGCACGCAAACGCTGACGATCTATTCCGATAGATTTGTAAATTCAACACCGAAGATCGAATAACCGGAACGTAAACACTCTTCGACACTATTGACATGCGGACAAATATCTATTCTACCGGGACAACGATCCGTCGATTCCGAAATAAACCTGCACCGACTGCTCTCAAAAAGCATTTTAAGACCCTGAAGTTCTGCTAGATTCTTTAACTGAAGTAATTCTAAACCCTTACCGCCGGCATTGAAATCAAAGGGTTTTTTCGTGGAATATTCATCCGTGTTTTGAGTATGA
>JAMCYH010000267.1 GCA_023474025.1 Deltaproteobacteria bacterium | reverse complement strand
GAACTGGAAGGCATGGAACACTGGATAATCTATCACCCGGACTACCGCGAGATGACTCGAGAGCGAGCCTTGGCAAGGATTCGTGGCGAAGAGGTTGTCGCCCAGTATGAAGTAAGTTTGCAACGCAAAGATGGGTCTTTTATTAGGGGCGAAATCCTGGCTCGAGCGGTAAATGTTGAAGGCGAGCCTGGAGTACAGGTCTGGGTCAGGGATATAACCGAAAAAACAAAATCGGAGCAAGCGCAAAAACTTCTTGCTACCGCCGTCGAACAGGCCACAGAAAATATAATCATAACTGACACCAGCGGACATATTGAATATGTGAATCCGGCTTTTGAAGCAATCACCGGATACGCCAGAGAGGAAGCAATAGGAAAAACCCCGCAACTGTTGATTAGCGGCTATCATGACAAAAAATTCTACCAGGACTTGTGGCATACGATCACACGTGGCGAAGTTTGGCGAGGTCAGTTCGTAAACAAAAGAAAGGATGGGTCACTTTATCAGGAAGACTCTGTGATATCTGCGGTCAGAGACTCTTCAGATCAAATTGTCAATTTTGTTTCAGTGGGGCGAGACAGAACGCTGGAAATCGAGCTACAGAAACAGCTTTTCTGGGCTCAGAAAATGGAAGCTATCGGTACACTGGCAGGGGGTATCGCCCACGATTTCAACAACCTTTTACAGGTAGTGCTGGGATATTCTGAAGTAATACTTCAACGCTATAAGGATGAACTTCCGGAAATCAGACACATATATAACGCTGGAAAACGAGGCGCTGATCTTGTTGACCGATTGCTAACCTTCGGCAGGAAAGTAGAACCCAAACTCCGCTTCACCAACATCAACACTGAGGTGCTTCAAATTCAGGCGCTTTTGTCCCGCACCATAACCAAGACGATTAGAATTGACATTCGTCTGAGCAACGACCTGGATTCAACCAGGGCTGACCCTTCACAATTGGCGCAGATTCTCATGAACCTTGCAGTAAACGCAAGAGATGCCATGCCTGATGGAGGTATATTTACAATAGAAACGGCAAACACCGAGTTGGACACCGAGTTCTGCCGCAGGCACCTTGGCTCTAAACCGGGACGCTATGCATTACTTGCCGTTTCAGATAATGGGCACGGCATGGATAAGGAAACGTTGCTCCATATATTCGAGCCATTCTTTACAACTAAAGAAGTCGGAAAAGGCACTGGTCTGGGACTCGCTACGGTTTATGGAATTGTCAAACAACATAACGGGTACATCATATGCTATAGCGAACCAGGGTATGGCACAACTTTCAAGATTTATTTGCCGGCGGTTTCTTCACCTTCAAATTCGATAAACACAGAACCACAGAGGCCTGTCCTAGGCGGGAATGAGACTATTCTGCTTGTGGATGACGATAACGCAGTAAGAGATTGGGGCTCGCGAATCCTCAGTCATTCAGGCTACAAGGTCGTGACGGCCGTTAACGGGAAGGAAGCATTGGAGATATTCAGGCGACAAAAAGCCAAAATTTCCCTGGTAATTCTTGACATGATCATGCCCGAAATGGATGGCTCTCAGTGTCTAAGAGAAATCCTCAAGATCGATTCTAAAACCAGGGTGATTGTAACTAGTGGTTATCCCATAAATTGGGACGAGGATAATGCCATGACGAGAGGAGCAAGAGGATTTGTTCATAAGCCCTACGACACCAGGAGCCTTCTGGCGACTGTTCGAGCAATACTGGATGCCAACCAGTGACCCGGCGCTTCATATCAACCATATCTCCGCATTCTTCTCAGTTTTTTAAGAAGTCTTTTTCGAGCCAATATGGACTTTTTCTTTTTCTTGACGCTAGGCTTGTCATATGCACGCCTCTTCTTTGCTTCTCCGAGGACGCCCGATTTCTGAAGTTGCTTTTTGAATCGTCTTATCGCGTTTTCAAATGGTTCGTCTTCTCTAACCACAACACCCGGCATATCTAAGTGTTCCTTTCCGAGAACAGTCCATCTCACGAAATTGTAAAGCCAGGGCTTCTGTTTGCTCACCCTGGCCTGATCTAAACATTCAGATTACAAACAGACTTACCAGCGCGATCCGCCTGAGCCTCCACGTCGGTCTCCAGAATTGTTCTTGGGACGGGCCTCATTCACTTTCAGGCTGCGGCCGCCGAGGTCCTTGGAATCGAGTTCCTGGATGGCTCGAAGACCTTCTTCTCGATTCTGCATTTCGATGAACCCGAATCCTCGAGAACGATTCGTAAATTGGTCGACAATGATCTTGGCGGAATCTACTACTCCATACGGTTCAAAAAGGCCATTTAGTTCGCTCTCGTTTGAATCGAAAGACAGATTACCTACATAAATTTTTATACTCATTTTCTAGCTCCTTTAGAAAAGCGCACCGCACATTTTGTGAGAGCGCAGTTAACAGATGCGAACAAGGGCTTTTTGTGAACGGGGATAAACCGGATGGAATTACGGAGTGCAGTCCTCGGCACGGGCGCCTATGTCCCAGGATCTTAATCCTTGCATAACGCCCGCAGTCCTTGACTAGAGGTCGACTGGAGAAACACAAGTTAAGTTTCATTATTTATAATGCGCCATAAATCTTTACTTGTCAAGGGGTCTTATCCATTACTGTTTAACACCTTGACAATTACGAAATCGTAAGTAATGTTAAATTTGCAAAGGACGAAGGAATACCAACGTTCACTAAAAAATTTGAGTATGCCCCAAAATGGGACTTAAACTGTATAATAAATCGTCAAATCGCGGGAATTCCCCCAAGTGAAGAACATAAGGAATTATGAATAATCTACAACTATTAACAAGACTCAAAGACCTAACCGTTAAGGCGGAAGACCAACTTCGACAGGAATCGACACATAAGACAGAGGCCACGCTGACGGAGATTAATTACATCCTGGCGCTGGAGATAACCAGAGAATTAAGGAAAACCCCTCATCAATAGATAATATAAACTAAAAGGGTTAATCTAGTTGTTTCAGGTGGTTGCTCTGAGCATCCTGTTTGCTGACTAACCTGTTATAGATAGAATGTTTATGTGTCGCATACTTGTCAATGATCAAATAGAGATCTAACGGACCATCAGTCTGCGCCACAAAGTGTTTTCCATTGGGGACTCATTTTCCTTTTTGAGCCTCCTCTCCATGTGGTCGTGCGCTTGTTCCATAAAAGCTTCTATCCGCGTTTTCTCGTTGGTTTTTTTCAATCCATCGTAAACGAGTGTCAGCATGGGTATTTCAGGCCTTGTTTTAAGAGCCCTGATCAATGCGGCAGTTACTACGGTTCCATACGAACAGTTGAGGGTCATGAGATTCAACACCCCGTCCGCCCCTGAATCCAGATCTTTTAAAGTGGTAGCGATTGGCGCTGTTATTCCGGCTGGTAACTTGGTATGCGCATGATTTGTAACTGTCCTCCACATTCCAATTCCCATAAGGTCCATAGGGCTCTTGATTACCCTCCTCGCCGTTTTTGAACCTCTAAGATTAAGTTCCAGAATAGTCATCAGCGTATATAAAAGTCCATGACAGGCCGCGTCTTTGGACCGTCCACTCAAGAGGCTCCACACAAAGTCTCGCAGGGTTCCCAATTTGAAACTATCCGACAACGTGGGTGGGCACAGGACACATCCACCAATTGCTTCAATTTCTCGAAAAACATCATTGTTCGCGAAAGGGACCACTCGGGTGTAATAATCTCCGGTAACCACAATGATCGGCCGCTGGGTCTCGTCATCAAGGGGAAACAAGTAAAGCTCATGGAGCGCTTCTTCCAGCCCTTCCCTGATCCGGCCGTTCTTTAACGATTCGAAAAGCTTGCTGCGGCATGTGTCATAAACGCGCTCCAACGCTGATTGATCCTTGACCTGAGGCCGAATCTTGAAAAAAAGACGGCAAAGCAAATCATAGGCGTTTAGCCCCTCCCACAAACGTAACAATATCTTTTGATGACCTATTGGGGATATTTGGAATTCTTCAAGCCCTAATTTAATATCCTGTATTACCGCCAGGGAAAGACCGAGTCTTCGACGAATTTTTTCCATATAGACAGGGAATTGTGCCAGTCGGCACGCATCAGGGTTAAGCATGTAAAACCGCGATTTCTTTACCGAGTCTTCTGGCAGCGTTTTAGCGAGTTTCAGATAATCGCCCAGAACTAAAACAAACGGGTGGCACTCACCACCTACCATGTGAGGCCGTCCAAGTCTCTCGGATTCCTCATCAGGTGGAGGAAGTGTTTTGGCTTCCAGACCTACAGAGATCGCAGCGGCGGCAAAAGCGTAAACGTGATCACCCCAGTAAGGAAGATAAATGGTTTCCGCCCTGGGCTTCCTCGTATCGTTCCCTTTTGCATCTGGTTGATCTGTATTTTTTGTCGGCACGCAATGATCATGCGATTCGGCAGGAAAACTCTTTACTGATCGGGTTTGCTGTTTGGAACGGTTCATAAGTGTTCTGTCCCAAAAGGCCTCTATCCTGGTGATCAATCCAGCCCTGGATGAATGTTCATCCATCTCGAGGACCAGTGGAGGCTTGCTGGACAGAGCGTCCCGAATATGCCGCAAAGTGAAAGAATCAGGACCACACCCAAAAAAACCTGTGAAGATTGGGAACAGTCTCGGATCATCAGCCATTTCACGGGCTACCTGTATCATTCTTGCCTGGTACTTCCAGGTTACAGGGGAGAGATTGTTTGGAGCCACAGGATAGAGATCAGCAGGAATGGCCTTTATGCCGAGTCTATGGAGCAGGCTTCCCAGGTTCATATTCAGAAATGACTCCGAAGTATGATAAGGCTTGCCCAAGACAATCAACGCACTTTCGCCTTCATTCAGAGACGCCAGGAATTCTTCCCCCTCCTGACTTAACTTCGATTCAAACTCCCTTAATCCGTTAATTCCCCGCTCGTAGGCCGCCACTGCTGTTGCATGAGAGAACCCCAATCCTGTCGCAAACCGAATGTGTTCTTTTTTGAAAGAATCTGGATCAATCCTGCCGTTTATAGTTGGTTCGATCCATTCAATGTCGAAGACCCCCTTGAAAAATTGTGAAGAAGCCTGAATATAAGGGCAATACTCAAGCGGTTTTTCACCCGTGTGGAAAGGTGGTTCGCTCAGGATCGCCGGATGAAAAAGTGTGCTTAATCCCGAGTCGACCAAACTGTTTATCTGGCCGGCCATGACCTTTATCGGCAAACATGTTTCCACACGTAGACTATTCAAACCAGTTTCAAACTGCTTCCTGTCGGGCCGAGGCGCAACTACCAGAGAAATCCCGAGTTCACCCAGGAACGCCTTCCAGAATGGGAAATATTCATAATACTGGGGTGATCTGATCATTGCCCAGTGTCGCTCTGCATGTTCATCCACGACGTCATTCTGTTCCAGTAGACGTGTTCTTAATGTGAATGGGTTCGCTTCAGGACCGGACGCGGCCGATCGACCCTCGGTTTCCCACCTGTCACACAAACCGCCGTTGAATATGATCCTTTCCTGGAGTTTGTACCTAATGACCCTGCATTTGTTCGCACACCCTTCACAAGTAAATTGATCCCTTTTGATCTTCTCAGGGCTAAACTCGATTTTTTCGCGACTCCTGGGTTCGATGTCCCCTCTCTCTATCCTGTCAAGGGCAAGCAACGCAGCGCCCAAAGCTCCGGAAACCCTAAAAAATGGAGGGACATCAAATCCTTTTCCGGTGTACTGTTCAAAAGCGGCCTTAACAGCAGGAGTTGCCGCAACCCCGCCCATGAAAAGAACTTTAGAGCCTAATCCCTTGTTATTAGCCACTCTTTCAATATAGTTCTGAACTATACTGATACAGACTCCTGCAGCCAGATCATTGGAAGAAGCGCCGTTATTCTGATGATGTATCAGGTCCGATTCCATGAAAACCGTGCACCGGTTGCCCAAATCAGCCGGTTTTTTTGCAGCAAAGGCAGCGTCGGAAAAGACAGGCCCCATTTCAAGGTCGAGCCGGTGGCTCTGGGCCATCAGAAAGCTACCGGTTCCAGCCGCGCAAACCCGATTCATTTCAAAATCAACCATTTGACCGTTCTCAAACGCAATCCATTTTGAGTCTTGCCCCCCAATCTCCACCACGGTGTCCACATCCGGATCATGTTGCAAAGCACAGCGCGACTGCGCTGAAATTTCATTTACAATAAGATCCGATTCTAGGAGTCTACCTACCAGGGTTCGCCCGCTGCCAGTAACGGAGATTACGTCAGGACGCAAACCATTAGCCGTTAGCGAAGTTAATACCTCGGAAACTGCGTCCAATGGTCTGGACATCGACAGTCGATAATCTTCTGACAATAAACACCCATCGGCGTCAATCATTACTCCCTTTGCCGAAACAGAACCAACATCCAGCCCCATAATAACTGGGCGGCGCCAGGAATTGCGCCGTGCAACAGGGGTAGTCTGAAACGGTATGGACCTGGATGTTCGTGTAAGAGGCTTAAAGAAAGATCTCGCCGGTGGATTCTTCATAGCCTCTTGAGCCAACCGCATAAGGGTTCTTAGTGTAAGTCCAAGTCTTAATGGCCTTTTCGAAGCAAGCTCGGCGCATCCAAGAGCGCCTAGTGTGTTAAAGTGTGGGGGGACCAATATATGTTCAGGAGCAAGCCCCAGGGATTCCCGGAAAGCATGAACTACCGCCTGATTACTCATGACTCCACCCTGTAGTGACACAAGCGGTACAGGACGATCTCCTTTTATAAGCGTTGACACATAATTCCTCACCAATGCTACCGCTAGTCCTGCAAGGATGTCAGAGACCGGAGTCCCTTCCTGAGCCTGATGAATCATGTCAGACTTCGCGAACACTGCGCAGCGGCCCGCAATGGGCGCAGGTTTATTGCTCTGGAGAGCTATCGGTCCAAACGATTCCACTCCTATTCCCAACCGTTCCGCCTGCTCGTCCAGGAAGGCCCCAGTGCCCGCTGCGCATATTTCGTTCATTCTGAAAACCGGGATACGCGGTAAGCCACTATTGTGCGAAGGCTCTATTCTAATATATTTTGAATCCTGACCACCTATTTCGATAATAGTCCTTATAGAGGAATTTATTTTGTGGGCTCCAACGGCATGCGCCGTGATTTCGTTTACAGTCTGGATCCCCATGGCTCCGGCAAGAAGCTCTCTACCGCTTCCAGTCACCAGGGCTCCAGTCAGCGCCATATCATCCCCAATTGATTCCAGCAATTGTCCAATCGCTTGGACAAACGCCTGAAGCGGTTTACCCCTAGTGCGAAGATATATCGAGAGGGGTTGATCTGAATCGCGACTAATCAAGGAAAGATTTAGACTGACAGAACCACAATCAATTCCCAAAAACCTGCCTACCATAATTTTTTCTCCCAGATTGATTCACAACAAATGACTTATAAGAAATTAGAATTACAACCATGAGTCAAAATCCGGAAAGACTATAGTAAAAGTTAATTCCTCCCAGTGATTATCCCAGACAAACCAAAAAATAAACAGTTCCAAAATATAATCTAATTCGATATTCGTTCCACGTAAACTGAACATTTTCAATTTTTATTCTAGAATAAAGCCGGGTATTACGTTAACACTATCCCTTCTAATATTCTTCATGAGGCCCGATTAACCATGGTTTATGAAGTGTCAAACAGGAAAAACGCCCTTGACTTGACTGCAATAATAATACTTGTGGTCCTTTGCGCCAGTTGGGGCCTGCAACAGGTGGCGATCAAGATTGCCGCCAAAGGTGTCTCACCCATCTTGCAATCCGGCATACGATCTATAGGGGCTACGATCCTGGTTTTTCTATGGACGCTCTTGCGTAGGGAATCGATTTTCGATAAGGACGGCACACTCTGGTGGGGAATCGCAGCGGGTCTGCTATTTGCCGGCGAGTTTTTCCTGATCTACTTGGGACTGGGCTACACAAACGCTTCAAGAGCGGTTATTTTTCTTTACTTGTCCCCGTTCGTTGTGGCATTGGGCGCTCAGATTTTTATTCCAACTGAACGCTTTCGAACAATTCAGGTTATAGGACTTCTCTGCGCATTTACCGGGATCCTGGTAGCATTCAGTGAGTCTCTAAGGTTTCCTTCCTACAGAATGTTGATTGGGGACGTTATGCTCGCTATTGCGGCCGTGTTTTGGGGCGCAACTACTGTTTTAATTAAGGCAAGTCCCCTTCTCAGTATCAGACCGAGCAAAGTCTTGCTTTATCAGTTAGGCATATCGGCTGTAGCGCTTCCTCTGGGGTCTTTGGTAATGAAAGAGCAGGGCGTTGTCCTTATAACCCCACTAATAGTCGGCAGTCTCGTATATCAGGTGTTTTGGATAGCCTCTGTCACCTACCTGGCCTGGTTTTGGCTTCTCCGCTATTACCCCGCTTCCCATCTGGCGTCTTTCACGTTTCTCACACCTCTTTTCGGTGTTCTGGCCGGCGGCATGATACTCCATGAGCCGATCACCCACTCGCTACTGTTAGCGCTAGTCCTGGTCGGGGGCGGTATTTACATGGTAAATCACCCAGCTTCAAGGTGATGTTGGGGATTAAGTATCAAGACGCTGAAACCCTCTGGTAACGGATGGTTTTTTTGGCAAATTTCCATTCTCCAACATCACAGATATTATTGAATCAAAGGACCTCATTCCTCATCTAAGTACGATAGAGATTGTGGGAAATTTGGAATCTCTCCAATAGCTTGTAGTTTCGTCCAATTGACGAGACGTGACGGACGCAAGGAGGTCAAAATGACTGACTGTAAATATATAACCAGTGATATGCTCAACCATCCTATAAAATTGAGGGTGGATCAGGGTCCTTTAGATTTCACCAGCGCCAGGAGCCTAGCCGACCGTAAGGCAAAGGAGTTGTCTTCGGACCCAATGCTAACAGCTTGGTTCGACAGGAAATCCGGGAAATTTTCGCCAGATGCTATCTGCTGCGACAGAACAAAACCGAGTTGGCTTGTTTACGCTGAATCTCTCGGCGCAGACATCTCGGTCGATGTTAATGACCTGGATTATGTGTTTGTATATAAAGACGCTTCGAAATAGGTGAGCGCCGGCTTTGTAATACTCCAGTTCCATTATGGTGGCTGGAATTACAGCCCGGTTCACATTTATTG
The DNA here is from genome assembly GCA_023474025.1 of Deltaproteobacteria bacterium. GTDB lineage: Bacteria > Desulfobacterota > Desulfomonilia > Desulfomonilales > Desulfomonilaceae > CAJBEZ01. The sequence continues at coordinate 3,703 of JAMCYH010000267.1, read as the reverse complement.
GCCCTTTAGAGGAAGGGATGATCACAATGGATATGAACGTTAATATTGTTGAAAAGATCGACGCTCTTTACGACATCGGACGCGATTTCATGGAGCGGGGATGGATCCATGGTTCAGTAGTGGAAAATGAGTTTAACGATTGCTCTTTTGACAAGTGGAGGAAGAGTGTAAACGATATGCTGTACCAAATCGGGGGGTGTGAAGATCCGAATTATCAAAGATTTTCCAAAAATGTAAGGAAGGCCAATTTAAAGCATCTGGACGAGGGATTGAGGATTCTTGCCGCCGTTCGGGATGAAATCGCTTGTTCCTCAGTCCGGTCAGGAGATCAGGGGGCAAAAGGTAGAGCCAGTTGCGGCAGATTGAGCCCAACTTATTATTAGCGGTCCCAATTTAGTTTCCGGGAACAGACGTGTGAATTCGTGTATCACGACCACTGGCGAATGTTCCGGTTGTCCCGTGTCTGTTTCGACAGACCGAGACAGCCGGATATAATTAGTTCAATGGTTTAGCCTTGTCAAAGAGCTACCTATTTGACTCCCGAAACTATCTGATCCATACGGGAACCTTGCCTGGCAATTTGAACATCGTGGAACCCGGCCGCCACGAGATCCTCCTTAACCTCATCGAAGGTATAACAGTTTCCAGCTTCCGTTACAGCCAGCATGTTAACGGCAAAGAGAGCTCCTTCCACCGGCTCCGTGCGTGTTTTGTCCAGGAAATGATCTCTCAATAGAAATCTTCCCCCTGTGGATAGGGCTGCATAAACCTTTTTAAATAATTTGCGATTCTGATCCCTGCTATTACTGTGTATTACGGCAGACCCCCAGACCAGATCATGGCCGTTAGGAAGTGGGTCGGAATTGAAGTCTCCTTCAACAAATTGGACCCGACTGATAAGGCCCTTTTCTTTAAGTCTTCTCTTTGCTATTTCGATCACATTTGGACGATCAAAAATGGTAGCTGTCATCTTTGGGTTTTTACTCAGGAAAGCCGCTGTATAAGTGCCTGGTCCCCCTCCAATGTCGAGTAGGCGCTCAAACCGGTCCACATCTACCAAATCCCCAATTATGGGGATGGCCACGTTCCTGGCAATCACATCCATGGCCCCAATGAAAGCGTCAATTTCCTTATCGGACCATTTGTGACTGCCTGCTCCATAAGAGCTTTTCTCCCCTCGAACTATCTCAGGCAGGTCGGTCCAGCTCTTCCAAAGATGAGCCATGTGAAGCAGCATCGGCAAAACGCTGTCTCGCCCGTCATCTGCAAGCAGGTTCACGAGGGATTTCGGTGTAGAGTAGCGATCATAAGGCGACTTTGACAGAAGGCCCATAGCCGCAAGAGCGTCAAGAAGTATGGTCAGTCCACGCGGACTCCAACCCTCGGACTGGCAGAGATCATCAACAGTCTTGGGGCCCTTGTCGAACTTTGAAAAGAGATTCAGCTCAGCGGCCGTGAGCAAAATTTTATTTGCCCAGAAAGCGCTACCAAGTTGAAGTATTTTTTCTCTGGTCCAATCTTCTGTCATTGTGTTCCCTCTCTTGTCGAAATGTTCCGTAGCAGCCTATGCTGTCACCCTTTTATAAAGACATGATCTTTCCCTAAAAGTTCGTAATTATAACCCGCCCGCTTCTTTGTTATTTTTATGATGATGACATTTTCTCGAAAACAAATGTCGCCGGCGCCACATGCAAAGGAAATTTTGGATTGTCCCGCTAGCTCCATAAAGATAAAACTTCTACCGTAATTCTCTAGCCTCGTCTTTATCTGGTATAATGTAAATGAGGTAATTAATCATCATGAGTCATATGTATATATTCAGTGAAGCCTCGCCATCAAACTGGCTTGCTACAGGATGTGACGAAGCCTGGCGTACCGTGGTCAATTTCGTGTTTGAATCCGATGCGGACCTGCGGGAGCAAATCGACAGGGGCGAAACGCACATCGAGATATTGAAGCAGGATCCAAAATACACCAGCTTCATCGACGACCTCGAGTCTCACTTGCCAAACAGAGAGTTACGAAAATGGAACACTCGCGGTGGATACAAATCCAGGCTATGCTACGCGTTAGGTATGGTGATCTCTAAACACAAGCCTATCGTTTTCGCATGTTCGTTTCAGGAAAAGACCCTTCGCTCTTCGAAAGCCGCGCTCCTGGAATCATATAATACAAACATCGGAGCCACTGAGAGTGGTGGAACGGGATTGGAAAAAATCAGGGATACAAGAGCGCGTGCGCAAAAGAAACGCCCGTCCACCAGTTTCCATCGTTACCAGGAACTTCAATCCTCCCAGAATCAAATGTTGGTCCTACTATTTATGTCCTGGTTCATTGGGAGCCAGTACAGGTCCTATCGTGACAAAATTCTTAAAGGGGGACGTCATGACGTGGACCTTACGGGGCTAACAATAGTCTCGGATAAACTGAGCGCGGACGATGACTCCCTTCTCAGGCATCAACAAAACCTCAGAAAACTTATTGATCCTGAAGATAAGGCGGTAAAAATAGCGCTAACCAGGTCCAACCTCGGCGTCCCTCATTCAGGCGATCTGTTGGCGGATAATCTTACGGGATGGTTGAATGCGGCAATCAGTGATCCTAACGGAGAATTTGCGCAAAAGGCTAAAGGCATAGACTACACTGGGGTTTGGGGCGAGTGGAAAGTACTTCTGGGCTCAGTTGACAAACCGGAGTTCGTACCCGCGTTGTCTTATTTGTAGCCCATGTTCACCGATGAAATTGTGGTTCATGGGGCCCTACCCCTATTAGGATTCGCCGCTACTTCGTTGATATTGTAGCGGGCTCAACACCCTGGAGTTATTTTTTATTTTACCTTGCTAACGACCTTGATTTATTGCCCGAAGAGCAATCCGGTCAACAACGCCTGGCGCAATCAGCTTCAACCACTGCCCTATTCGGCCCCGAAAACTCATAATTAGTTCTCGTTTTCGCTGCTCCATGGCTTGGATGATCATTTCCGCGCAAGTCTCAGCCGACATGACTTCCTTTTCCCGTACCGGGCTTGTTCCCAACGGCAGGCCGTCTGGACCTAATGCGCGTTCACGGACTTCTGATGACACAAAGTCAGGATAAATGGTCGTTACGTCTACACCATATTCTGCTATTTCAATGCGCAACGAGTCAAAGAACCCAGCCATGGCATGTTTGCTGGCCGCATAGGCGCTACGGGTAGGGATCCCTGCTTTTCCCGTCAGGCTGGAAATAGCGACTATCTGACCCTTTGTTTGCTTCAGGTACGGCAAAGCATAGTGTGTGCAGTAAACGCTGCCGAAGAAATTTGTCCGCATGATCTGTTCAACTAATCCAAGGTCCTGCAGGTCTTCGAATTTCGCCCACATTGTTATTCCAGCGTTGTTGACCAGCATATCTATTCGCTCATATTTTTTTACGGTCTCCTGGATCAACGATTCGCACTGCGATTGCTGACTAACATCGGTTTGAACCGGTATCGCTCTTCCTCCCCGGGTTTGGCACTCAGCCGTAACTTTTGCGAGGCGTTCCACATCTCGAGCTGCGAGTGAAAGCCAGGCCCCCTGCCCTGCAAGTTGACAGGCAAGCTCGCGCCCAATTCCGCTCGAAGCGCCAGTAATGACTACTACTTTGTCCTTGAACGTTGAACCGGTCATGTGTGAACTCCATTTTGCGCATGTTTCCTGATTCTGCCTGGCGTCATCAATAA
>JAMCYH010000233.1 GCA_023474025.1 Deltaproteobacteria bacterium | reverse complement strand
GCGCCTCTTGATTACAAACCCGGTGTGGATGACGGTCTGGAGTCTGAGTATGCCCCACCTTACAGGCCCATCATTAAGGAAGCTTTAATTAAGGCCATGGAAAACAATGAACCATTCAAAGTGGAGGCGGAAATCATAAACAAAAGCGGAAAACACCTCTGGGTCGAAGTTAGGGGCTTGATGCGAGTGGAGGATGGAGATGGGGATGCTCCTCTGGTCGTAGGCACATTTCAGGATATCACAGAGCGTAAACAGGCTGAAGATGCGCTCAGAGACAGCGAAAATAGATACCGCGCATTGTTCCAATCTCTCAAGGATTTAATAAATATGCATTCCGGGATGCTACAGAACGCGACCGCCTCTGTTGGGCTGCGCACACTCCCGGACATCTCAAAAGACCTTGAGATGAACTACATTGAGACCGCTCTTCGTAAGACAAAGGGCAAGGTCCAGCCAGCAGCAAGGTTGCTTGGCATCTCTAGATTCTCGCTAATGCGTCAGATGGCTAAGTTGGGCATCAAAGGTGATGATTACAAATAATGTGACGTCCCGCACGCTAACCACTTGACAAAATATTTATGTGATATAGACTTCTAGTTAATTAGAAAACAAAGTCTAGTCTCGTAATTGTTATTTGGGTCGATGGGTGATTAGTAAAACTTGGTATCGCTGGAAATGTCATAGATTGTGACACAAGTATTGGACCCATTAGCCTGGAGTCTTGAATAAGTGTTCTTGTTCACTTTCAAGGTAATTACTAGCGTAGCGTTCCCTGGGTTGTGTGGACCTTGTTACCTTCAGATAATACGGTTTTTCCATTCATTCATATTGCAATCAATTTTCGTAATGCGACTCTAAATATTAAAATAGATGGCGAACAAGATTTACTCGTCGTGTGCGATAAACGACTTTCAACGACGGAAGAAATCTTACGCGTAATCAAAAACTCAGCAACGCCAATTGGGTGACGCCACGGAATGGTATAATTGGTAGACGAAATTGTTAGTGTGTTTCAGTACATTGAATGAACAAAGTTTAATAGATACAAACTTGTAAGTCATTATTGGTACGAATCATTGATGTTTTGTAATTGGAATTGTTAAAAGGAGGGGAAATTGATTATCACCATTAATAAATCCAACGAGCAGGTCTCGAATCGCCGGAGAAAACTTCAATCAAACAAGCAAACGAATACACTGCCTAAACTAAATAAATCTAAAAGTCCGTACGTTGGAAGGTTGTCTCGACAAGATTTATCTGTTCCCGGTATTAAAGCCCCTCAAGGATTTAGAGTTCTTTCAGCGCCTCAGGCTCTTTGGGTATACGCACAGCCACTTATGTATATAATTCCAGCGCCTGAGGATGTTTCAAAGGCCAATGAAATATTTGATGTTATTAAAACAATCTGGAATGTGACAACTGATAAGTTGCCGGTACCTCAAGAGAAATCTGACCAAGAAATAGTGGCTATGATTCAAGAGAGATTGGGATTGGACAAAAACAGGGCAAAAAACTTTTTCTCAATGATGCTGCAGAGAAAAGAGTCCCTTTTCCCAAACTTCATTCAGCCTAAAGGCGCTCCGTTTTTATATATAAGGAAAGAACGGAGTTACTTTATAAACAGGTTCGACTATGAAAGCCTGGAACTGAACGACGATTCAATACCGCCAGACGAGCTCGATCTCGAATTCGTCGAGAACCTTCAAAAATTGGACCAACATATTCTTGTGCCAGCTAATTATCACAAATATAAGGAATTACTTCTGAAGGTTCAGGAACAGTGCAGTCAGAGATTCGGTATATGGCTCAGCAACAAGGGAATAAAAAAACAGGAGAGATTCTCATTTTTCGCCGACGTTTTCGTTTCGTTTATTTATGCTTGCAGGCATAGGGCGCCTATTACATTGCAAAGTAGGCCGGATGATTATCTCATTGAATTTATGGCAGCGCACGTGTTTAGAAGGACATCAATTGAGCCACGGGAATATGCCTTATGTCCGTCGGCAATAAGATTTCTCTATAAATTCCTACATGAAAAAGGATACCTGGTTCATCCCCCAGAGCCCATCATTAGTTACATAGACAGGCTGGAACCATTTTTTTTGGATATTTTAAGGGAAAAGTTTTCCTAGATACGGTTGGATTTAAAAGAACATGATTTGACGATGATTTCAGTTGAAAGTTTGCAGTAGTCAGAAACGTTTGAAAGAATAAAGCTTACCGAAAAGGATACAGAGGTCTATATGGGGTTTTTAATCAAGTGCACAGATCGCCACTGTGGTCATCAAGACACTTGGGCTGATGACATAATAGATTTGATTCAGAATCATACCGACGAGCGTGGTTGGTTTTTATGCGAATGTGGGAAAAATGGTTACATTAATAACGATTTTTTTCTTCAGGAAGGAGGGGATATTTGGAAACCTTACCTTATGGGCGCTATCAAACTTGGGAATAACAATGTTAATTATCAACCACTGGCTCTCTTGGCTAGCAGCAATCCATATCACTACAGCGCCCCAACGGATATTTGGCTCTCCTATTATAGGGATCTAAGACAAAGTGGTGGTCCATTAACGATTGGACATGGATATCGGATCCAGGCGGTTCTAAACAAATATCATATATTGAATCTGGTTAAATGTTTGACTTCAATTGGTTGTTTAACTCCTGATGAATTAAATGATCTGAAAATACACAACGGTTAACGGTTCGTAAGAAGCGCATCGTGATAGAAGCATGACCATCTAAGCTAATGAAGATTAAATAAACTCAAGCGGCAACATTTCTAAAAACAAACAATTAAATCCGTTCTGCTTTCAAGCCTGAGTCTGCATTACCAGCACTTAATAATACAATACTAGACTTCCAGGTATTAATGGCGGAATGACCGCATGCCGGTTTAAACAGGCAGCGATTGTTATTACAGTTATCGTTCTCATTATAACATTCAGAGTATCCGTTTTTTTTCTGGTGTTGATGAATTTTTTCCTTGTGGCTTTGGAAACACTCTGGGCAAATCCCATGACTAATATCTGTACTAGAATCTAGATTCAGGTCTGACAAATTTAATGAATTAAATTCCTCAACACTACACCAGATTCTATGACATTCAATACATCCACATAACATCGTAATCGCCTCCCATACTATAATGACAAGTATAGAAAGTTTAGCCGAAATACTTTTTATTACTGTATCATAAAATAATATTTCGGTTGGACAAGATCTGAGAGAAAAAAGCCTTAATTGCCCAGAGGGATTCTAATATGAATCCAGGAACCCGGAGCAGGCAGACACCCAACCGTCCAACCGTCCAAAACCCTTAGAGCATCACTGACATTAATCGTCAAGAAAAAAATGGACATGGACAGGAAAGACCTTCTGGAGGCCGCTTTTAATGATAATTGAAATTAGGGAAGCCACCCAGGCCGATTTACTTTCAGTGCTTTCTCTATACGCTCAACCTGAGATAGATGATGGCCAAATACTTCCTTTGGAACAGGCTCAAGAAATTTTCACCAAAATTAAGACGTACCCAGATTACAGGATATATGTCGCTTCGGCAGAAAGTAAAGTGGTGGGAACGTTTTCTCTTCTGATCATGGAAAACCTTGCGCATTTGGGAGCCAGGTCAGGCGTAATCGAAGATGTGGTTGTGAGTCCGAACTTTCAGAGGAAGGGAGTCGGCACAAGAATGGTGAAGTTCGCGATTGAAATTTGCAGGCACAAAGGTTGCTATAAATTGGCGCTATCCTCGAACATGAAGAGAAAATCGGCTCACGAATTTTATGAATCTTTGGGTTTCAGGAGACATGGCTACAGTTTCTTGCTTGGTCTAAATACATGAACTCTGGATAATTTCAGCTCAATCGATTTTCCTAAACAAGCCGCTGCAATGGCTGACAAGGTAATTTGCCAAATAGTGGGATCAGATTTTATGGAATTACTCGCCGGGGAGACAGCCAACGAAGATGAATTATTTCTGATAAATCAGAAATGCGCTTGGATTGATGATTGTATACAAGTTACTGTAAGGTTCCATTCCGTCCCTCGCTCCACGTATTAAAAAACCACTCCGATATGTTAGCCATTAACGATTCGGAGTGGTTTTTTTATGACAAAGGCAATAACTTTTCAATAAACCGAAATTATACTTTTTCAAGAGTAACTTTCGACTCGCGCATTACGGCCTTAAAGTCTGCTGGGTCGCAAAGAAATTTGCCTATGATGTTTACAGCGGACGCTGGTTTGATCTTTCCCGGACTACTCATGGGAGTCATTCCAAAAAAGATGCAAAACGCGGACCCTGGAGGCCAGTATCCCAAATCTCCTATCTCGACGACTTCTTTTGAAGTTTCGTCTAATTGGGAGTCAACTGGTACGGAAAAATAAATTTCATCACCCCATGTGTTGAAAGTCGTTGTAAAAGGGAGGGTGTCTAATACCTTTCGGGCTGTGGGGCTATCATTAAGTTCAGCGAGTATGGATTTACTGCCGATTTTGATTTTAATCTTCATGTTTTTACCTTTCTAGATGCAATATTTCGCTATCAGTTTTAATTTTAGGGTTGTTACAACCTGCTATGCCTGCTGCCCCACGAATCTTGCCATCCTTGATGGCCCTGAACAAGTGGGCCGGCAGACCCTCCAAGCGCCCTCAATATCGCTTCAACCGACATTCCACCAATAACTTCCTGGGGGTTTACGGGAATGAATACTTTTGCCGGGTCCCTGCGGGCAAAGTTCTCTGCTGCAATTTTCACCAAATCGTAAGCCCTGGAACGGACGTTCTCGGGAGAGAATTCATGGTGTCCCATTCCTGGAAACCTTGCCCTGTCAGAGTTGGATACCATCTTGGTGTGATAGCACGACGCTACCCGGCTCACAGCGGGCATGATACACTGATAATCTACGATCATCATCTCTACTGCTCCTGCGACCAATACCAATTCAGTCATCAGATGATTTTCAGAATCATGGATTTGTAGTATAGCTCAATGTGAATAAATGTTGTATGACGTTTTGAACAGAAATCGTATGCTCATCCTCATTAACAAGGCTGAATAGAAAACTCAATTTACCTGGTTAATTCTGATTCATATATTATTAGCATGAGAATCTTTGCACTGGGAAAGCGTAATGCGAAAGTTTGATCAAGCCCGAAAACAAATAACTAAGAGAGTTGGAAAAACAAATCGAAATGATGTTGACTATATTACCGAGACAGAACAGGCCGATAACAATCTCTTAAATAGGACGGGAACCTACGGTGAACTCGCAGACCACGTCAATTGCATAATCCTGCGAATGGATAAAGGTGGAAATATAATTTTCCTCAACAAGTTTGGTCAATCATTTTTTGGATACGACGAAGACGAAATTCTCGGTAGAAATGTTATAGGGGCCATTGTTCCAGAAACTGACCGGATTGGCCGAGATCTTGCACAAATGGTAGGAGATGCCCTGAATGACCCAAACAGGTATTTAAAAAATCAGAATGAAAATATTACAAAAAATGGTGAGCGTGTCTGGATTTCCTGGACTAACAAGCCAATTCTGGATGAAGAAGGGAATTTGAGAGAACTACTTTGCGTTGGGATCGATCATACCGAACTACGTTTGGCCGAAGAAGAACTTCAAAAGTCAAAGGAAGAACTGGAGACCAAAGTAGCTGAGCGCACCGCCAAATTACGTGAATCGGAAGAAAGGTACAGGGCGCTGATCGAACACGCCCCAGACGCAATTTTGGTCTACAACGTGGAATCGACTCGTTTTGTAGAGGCTAACAAAAGAGCGGAGGAACTATTTGGATTTAGCCGTGAAGAACTTTTAAAGCAGGGAATTGAGACGTTTTATTCCCCTGAGCAACCGGATGGCCGTCCGCTCAGTGATAGCATGTCCGAACATATCCAGAGCGCCCTTGCTGGGGAAGAAGTAATTTTTGAGCGCTTGATTAGAAACTCCCAAGGCCAGGATCGTTGCTGTGAAGTCAGGCTACTCAAGATCCCCACTCCAAAAAACAACCTTATTCGAAACAGCTTTATAGATATTACTGAGCGTAAACAGACTGAATCAGCTCTCAGGGAAAGCGAGATGCTATTCAAGACGCTCTTTGATTCAGCTCAGGATACGGTCTTTATAAAGGACAAAGAGCTCAGACACGTTGATATCAATCCAGCAGGAGTTGAATTATTCCAGATTGGAAAAGAGAATATAATTGGAAAGACGTCAGGAGAGATATTCGGGGAAAGTTATCCTATCGAATTGGAGGACGTCGAACGTAGAGTTTTGCAGGGACAAACCATAGAGACTCAGCAACATTTCCTGGTCAAGTCCCAGAATGTCTCTTTGACGGTCATTAGGTTTCCCCTCAGAAACTCAGCGAGTGAAATTTCAGGAATTTGTGGCATAGCTCGTGAGTTGTTGGACCCTGGTCCGAATTCTTATGATCCGTCCGTCGAGATAAGTGAATATCCCTCTGAAGCGATGCGGGCTACACTCGCAAAAGCCAATCTTGCGACTGAAAGTAACAGTATAGTCCTTCTTACCGGAGAAACAGGCTGCGGTAAGGACTACCTGGCCCGTTACATTCACAGCCACTCCTCCAGGGCTATGGGCCCATTCTATTCCATCAACTGCGCTGCAATACCTTCGGATCTCGCTGAGTCGGAGCTTTTTGGACACGAGCCGGGAGCTTTTACCAACGCTGTTCGAAGAAAACGAGGCATGCTTGAACTGGCCGAAGCTGGGACGCTTCTCCTCAACGAGGTTGGCGAACTCTCAACCATTATGCAAGCCAAGTTACTGACTTTTCTGGACACTTTTTCTTTCACGAGGCTTGGGGGAGAAAAGAGTATAAGTGTCAATACCAGATTGATAGCGGCCACCAATAGAGATCTGTGGGCAGAAGTAAAGGAAGGCCGATTTCGGAAGGATTTGTATTATAGACTTAATGTGATTGCCATAAGAGTCCCTCCTTTACGGGACAGGGTGGAAGATATTCCTTTCATCTCAAATGAAATTTTGGTGGACCTTTGCAAGGAGATGCAGATTGTGACTGTCCCTAGCATAGAATCAGAGGCCATGAAAGCTTTATGCCGTTATTCCTGGCCTGGAAATGTCAGGGAATTGAGAAACGTTCTCGAAAGGTCTTTGATCATATCAAAAGGGAAGGACGTTCGACTTGGTCATCTGCGCATGGGTGTCATAGAAAAACACTCAGAGATACCTGATTCTATTCAGGGCGTATCCCTTTACGAAGTGATTGAAGACATTGAAAGACGTATGATCGATGAAGCCCTTAACCGGGCAAAGGGGAGGAAGCAGGAAGCTGCCGCTTTGCTTGGGATGTCCCGATTTGCGCTGGCCAGACTTATGACAAAACTCGGGATAAACCAGGCGCCAAATAATTAATATGGAGCCGAAAGATGATCGTAGGAATCCCCAGGGAAATCAAGGAAGACGAGTATAGGGTGGGAGTAATACCTTCAGGAGTTCGTGTCCTCAAGGAACATGGCCATGTCGTCCTGATTGAAAAGTCTGCCGGCGAGGGATGTAGAATAGCCGACGGGGAATATGCTCAATCAGGCGCCACTATTGTGGATAGTCCTGAAGAATTGTACGCCCGGTCGGATATGATCATGAAAGTGAAGGAACCCAGGCCTCATGAATATTCCTTATTCCATGAGGGACAAATACTGTATGCCTATTTACATTTGGCTCCGGCCCCTCAACTCACCGAAGAACTCCTCAGGGCGCGCATCGTAGCAGTAGCTTACGAAACCATTCAAACACACGATGGCTTTTTGCCCCTTTTAGTCCCAATGAGTGAAGTGGCTGGTAAAATGTCCGTGCAGGTCGGGGCTCATTTTCTCGAGAAAACACAGGGCGGACGGGGAGTGTTACTCGGTGGCGTGCCGGGAGTTAGAAGAGGCCGGGTTACAATACTTGGTGGTGGCACTGTAGGTATGGCCGCCGCGTCAATAGCTGTAGGTTTAGGGGCGGATGTTTACATTCTGGATGTTGATCAAAGGCGACTGATTTATTTGGAAGAGATTTTTGGAAATCGGGTCACAACGATGATCTCAAATCATGACAATGTGCTTTATTCAGTTGCAAATTCTCATCTGGTTGTAGGGTCCGTATTGATTCCGGGAGCCCGCGCGCCCCGAATCGTCACCAGAGACATGATAAGTTCAATGAAAGCTGGGGCGGTTATAGTGGATGTTGCGATAGATCAGGGCGGTTGTATAGAGACTTCAAGACCGACCACGCACAAGCATCCCACGTTTGTGATAGATGATGTGATTCATTATTGTGTTCCGAACATGCCAGGGGTTGTTGCAAGAACGTCTACATTTGCTCTAACCAATGTTACGTTACCTTTTGCGCTGGAGATTGCGGACCGAGGCCTTAGTAAAGCAGCTCAAGGTGATGCTAGACTTGCCACAGGAATAAATCTGTACAAGGGCCTGGTCACTCACGAAAAAGTCGCGCAGTCCTTGGGATATGCTTACACTGATTTACATGAGGCGTTAGGGAAATAAGAGATAAAAAGACGACCTCATACGATAAAATACTGGTCAAGAAAATGGAGGAGGCTAATTTATCATCATGCCTTTTGTCGAAATAAATGGAATAAACCTTTATTATGAGATTCACGGCTATGGAACACCTCTTTTGATGCTGCATCATGGATTTGGATGCTCAAAGATGTGGGAAAAAATCGTTCCAAAATTGGTCGAAAATGGATACAAGGTGATATGTTACGATAGGAGGGGTTTTGGAAAATCTAATGGGGGAGCGGATTTTCTGGATTTTTATGTGAGTGATCAATTCCTGCCTGAAAGCATTGGAGAACTGGAGTCTTTTCGTCACTGGCTCGGGGTTGATTCATTCTATCTGGTTGGTCAATGCGAAGGAGGTGTCATTGCCGCCAATTATGCGATTAAATATCCAGATCGTGTCAAGAACATCGTCATATCAAGTACCCTATGTTATAGCGTCAGCCGCATGAAAGAATTTAATCATTCAAAATTTACCAAGTCATTTGATCAATTAGACGAGGACCTGAGGAAAAAACTTACAAACTGGCATGGGGATAACGCCAAGCCGTTTTTTGAGCAATTCAGGAGCTATGGTGGCGCTTATGGTAAAGATTTTTTTGACTTGAGACCAACCCTCAGTCAAATTGGTTGCGCAACGCTAGTGCTGTATCCTGACAGGAGCTATCTCTTTGAAGTTGAGCAGGGTGTAGCGTTCTACAGAAGCCTCCCACATGGAGAGTTGGCTGTACTGCCTGATTGCGGCCACAACACTTACGATGAACAACCAGAAGAATACGTGTCTCATGTTGTGAATTTCTTTAGCCGTTGCCGTCTAGACAAATTGACTGGGATTAATGGGAAGCGGTCCCGGCCTATTACATGCGCAGGCTGATTTTTCCTTCTTCCCAAGACTCGCTATGAATCGAGTACTAATTAATAGCGTTTGTACCAGACCACAAATTTGACGATCCAATCCATTTCTAATACAATATAAAGTTTATCAGGCAGAATCACTCTGTTAATTCAACGCAATAAATAGCGAGGGCCAGATTTTTGTGAACAATTCCTGTGACAAACTTGATCTATCAAGACCCAACCGTCTCGACATAATAATTGATCATAGAAGATTTCTTATAGCCATAATCGCTGTCATATCAGTGATACTTGGGTATTTCGCCCTCCAATTGAAAACGGATCCGTCCCTTAAGACCGGAATAGACACTACCTCCAGAGCTTATCACCACTATCAGCGATTTCTTAAGACCTTTGGCAACGACGAGTTTACTCTGGTTGTTATAAAGACTACCAAAGGTATTTTTAATACCCCCACCGTGAGCATGATAAATGATCTGACAAATGATTTGGGACAGGTTAAAGGTGTTGCGGAAGTTATCAGTCTAACCAATCTCCGCATTTTTCAGGAGCGAAACGGAAAATTTGGTAACTTCCCTTTGTTCGAGAGTATTCGAGGCAAAATCAGTTCGGGTGATAGGACCTCAGTAGAAAATCTCAGGTATTCCCTGCCTATGACAGACCTGCTTGTCTCCGCGGACTTCAAAACAGTTGGAATTGCTGTAAAGGTAGAGGAAAAGCTAAAATATGAAAACAGTGTTTACGAAAATATTGTCAGCACGGTCAATCATAAGCTAAAGGGGAATCATCTTGTAGAAGACTTTAGAATAGTAGGCCCAGCTTTCATTCGAAAGGCGATCGTAAAATACAGTATCCAGACGGGCGTTGTTTTTGGAATCCTGTGTATGGTTATTGCCACCATCGTTTCTGTTTATGTTTTCAAGAGCTTTCTGGTTACACTGGTAACAAATTTTATCCTTGGCGTATGTGTTTTGTGGGTACTCGGTTTGATGGCCGCCATGGGTATCCCCTTAAACTCTACTACCGCTCTGGCTTTTGGATTTGTCCCGATAACGACAATAGAAATAGTTATTCATATGGTGGTCAGATACCACCAGTTCCATCAAGAGACCCTGAACAAGATCGATGCCCTAAAAAAATCTGTTCGCTGGCTCGCAAGCCCGTGTTTTATGTGCGTTGCCACCGCCGCAGTCGGTTTTGGCACACTGATGATCAGTTCAATACCCATGGTTCGGCAGCTTGGATTCATAATGTCCATAGGGGTTTTGCTGGCTTATGTTCTCGCTATGGTGTTGACCCCGGCCTTTTTCGCTGTGATGAAGACCCTCGATAAGACGGAATCCAAGGATGTAGTAGTTGACTGGTTGGAAACAGTTCTTGAAAACATTGAATCGTTCATATCCAAACGGGCTCGAATAGTTGTCATATTTGCCGTGGCGCTGTCAGTTTTTCTTTTGGCAGGATCACCGAGAATCAAGAGTGACGCTCAGATTTTCAGGATGTTGGATGAATCTACCAAAACGGTCCAGGATATCAGATTTGTAGACAAGAACCTCGCGCCAGCACAGGCATTGGAACTTTTTATCGAAGCTGGGCCAAATGATTTTAAAAAGCCCGAAATGTGGAAGAAGGTCAATGAGCTTGAGAAACGTATAAGGCTTGTGCCGGATGTAATATCCACGGACTCCTATGCTAGTGTGCTGCATTATTTGAATACAATAACACAGGGAAAATCGAGCTCGTCCAAAGACATTTATTCGAATCCAGGTCTTATTCCTCAACTCCTGTTTATGACTACCATGAGTGAAAGCGGGAAAAAGATTACGGAAAGATACGTAAATGACAGTTTTGACAAGGCGCGCATTTCCATTCTGATTAACAATGCGGCTAATAGGCCTATTGACGAGACCATTTCTAAAATTCAAGCCATCGCAAACCAGATAATGGCCGGTACCGCAAAAGCGATAGTAACAGGAGAACTGGTAGTGGTGGCTTCACAGACAGAAACTTTAATAAAAGACCAGATAGAATCAATCTTCATCGCCGCCGTCCTGATCACAGCGCTGATGATGATCCAACTGCGTTCGTTTGTTCTCGGCCTTATATGCCTGATACCCAATATTCCTCCTGTGGCGGCGGTGTTTGGTCTGATGGGGTGGTTCGGGATATCGTTGGACATGGTCACGGTGTTTGCAGCCACTGTCGTAATTGGCCTCGCCGTTGACAACACGATTCACTATCTGACACAGTTAAAGCGAGACATAACATTTAACCCTGGGATTTCGATCGAAGAAAACGTCTTTCGAGCTTATCGTTTCACCGCTCGGCAGATTGCGTCATGGTCTGTTGTAACTTTACTGGGTTTTCTTGCCCTTGCGGCGTCACCATTCCGTCCAGTTGTTTTCTTTGGAATATTGGGATGTTCGGCTATAACCCTTGGGCTTTTTGGAGATCTTGTTTTTCTGCCAGCGCTGATACTGACCTCCAAATGGGTCCGAAAGACGATTGCTACTATTTGCGCCAAAGAGAAAAAAGCCGCATCTGAAGAATGCGGCTAATACAGAGGGCAGTCCCGTTCTATTTAGGAGAAGATTTTCCATCACATAACAAGTCTATTTGTTAGCTTTTAGTCCCCACTCGAATTTCATGGAATGCGGAAATGCCACGGCAGTCTGAGGTTTCTCCTGTTGAATTTCATTTCGGGGGATAGACAAATCCTTTCTTAAAGCCGTTCCCGCCGGGATCCCCCATATATATTTTTTGTGAGGCTCTAGCTGTTGTGGCGCCGAAGTATCCTGTGTAGTGATACGATGCTCAACCCTTAGTACTGGAACAACGGGTAAATCGGCCACTATGAAATTTGCTTTTATCAAAAGCCTGTTTGCATTAAGTTTTTGGGGAAACGCGGCGAATGGGGCGGCGCTACGGATGGCATTTAAAAGCGATCGGTCCATGTCTGGGTTTCCAGAGCTTCTTAGCAACTGTAATGACGACAATGAGCCGTCTCGCGCTACTTCATACATTACTGCGACTTTGCCTTTCAAAGCGTCAGATGTTTGAATATTTAAAGGTGTAGTCCACACCTTCTGGATGGAGTCCCTAGTGGACATAACGTAATTATTGAGAACCACGTTTTTAGTGGTCTTATCTACTACTATGGTATTAAAAGACAGGGATGTTTGATCAATCGCAAAGCCAAGTGATGTAAAGCCAAGAACTAGCGCTGAAACTAGAACAACAACCTTTTTCATCTTTCGCCCTCTCTGCGGCCTTGTTGTGATATAAAAAACTATAACTAAAAGTGCGTTGATTCCAAACAGGAATGCAACAATTGAACTTTTGCTAGCAAGACCTTGAAATAAGGTCAAGAGAAAAATGTGAAGACACTGTTTATTTGTGAGGGGAAATCATTCTGGCAGGGTCGACGATGAGGTCATATTCCTCGACGGATACTAATCCGAGCCCAGATGCCGCTTCACGTAACGACAAACCATTGTCCAGGGCATATTTGGCCACTTTTGCCGCGTTATCGTACCCGATTTTTGGGGAAAGAGCAGTGACTAGCATCAAAGATTGATTAACATGCTCGTTTATCTTTTTAAGGTTAGGTTTGAGATCTTTAAGAAGATTAGCCGTAAATGACCGGCATCCGTGAGCCAACAATG
>JAMCYH010000075.1 GCA_023474025.1 Deltaproteobacteria bacterium | reverse complement strand
AGAACGCTATGGGGCACTACATTTCACAGCCCCAACCCACCCCCAACTATTCCAACTACTTAGCTTAGATCTGATCAAGAAAGTGTCAAAGTCAGGAGGCTAGCGCCTGTTACTACGGGAGAAAGCTTCGGGCTACGCCCTGCGCTTGTCTCCCGTAGTTCCTAAAAAGAGGACAATTCATTTGCTATAAAAGCGGACATTTCTATTTGTTGCTAACAGTTTTTTGGCGTTATTTTTAGAACCGCTATTGACTTTGGGCGCTCCAAGAATTACCAATCTGCACGGTCTTTGGAATTCTGTTACGAATGGTGTAATTTATTGTTTGGCCTAAAACCAGTTTTTTTGGGCCTAGGGCTCTATGTTGACATGACGATTACAAGGAGCGACTGTCATGATCAAGTTCAATGGAATAAATCATCTCGCCATGGTGACTTCGGACATGGACCAAACCATCCGTTACTGGAGAGACCTCCTCGGTTTTCGCCTGGTAGCTGGACTGGGCGCGCCTGGTTACAGACATTACTTTTTTGAAATATCACCAACCGACCTGATTGCGTTTTTTGAATGGACCGGAGCTGAACCTGCCGTTGAAAAAGACCATGGAGCGCCTGTGAAAGGACCGATTGTCTTTGATCATGTTTCGTTTGGCGTTGAAACCCTCGACAACCTGTGGGAGCTACGCGACAAACTGTTGGCCGCAGGTTTCTGGGTATCTGAAATGGTAGATCATGGTTTCATTTATTCGATATATTCATTTGACCCTAACAATATACCTGTTGAGTTCAGTTATTCGGTCAGAGGTGAAGCAATAAGAATTCAACCTGTTATGGTCGACAAGAAGCCATCCACCGTGACTATGGAGGGAGCTGGACCACAGCCCGAAAAGTGGCCGCAACCAGCCGCTTCAACTGCTGAAGACAGGCGCATTTATCCCGGCGCTGGGAGTGAACTGTTCCACGGAATAAAAAAACCTAACGACTGACTCTTGAAAAGAATCTTCCCAATAATGGTTCCAAAACTTGGATCGCGTCGTTCTCACAGAGTTCCTGACAGCAGAAACAGGAAATGCACTTCTTGCGGTCTATGCTGAGCGCTCCATTCGTTTCCGATATGGCGGATGGCGGGCAATGAGTCATGCAGACTCCGCATTTCTTACAAACTGCGCCGTCAATCATGGGTCTTGTAATCATATGGTTTTCAAGAAACCTTCTAACCGGGTTCCAGTAAGATAGGTTCCAGGCCATCGTAACAGACTTGGCCTGGCGGAAATCCGTTATTGGAAATCCTTTGAGCTCATCCCCCAAAATCGTTATTTTTGACAAATCAGCCATGCCAAGTCCCAATTCCTGGCCAATGACGCTGGTACGCAACATGTTTGCAGGAAAATTAACAAGTGAGGCCAATACGGCATCCAGGGCCACTGCGTCCTTCCCTGCCGCGACTATCCCTATGAATCTGGGGGTCCCATTATTTGGACCGTTGCCCTCCATCCCCAGTATTCCGTCAATTATCGACACAGTCGGGTTCACCTGTTCAAAGATCTGAACGAGGACTGTCGCAAAATCGTCAATGTTCTTGCCCGCCCTTAGATGCCAGGAGGCCTTGTCAGTTCCCAGGACAGTACCGAAAAGGTTTTTCACAGCCAAAGTCAATCCCATTTGAGTGTGTGTCTTGAGCTTAGGCAAGTTGATCACAGCATCAAAATCAAAAACTTCTTCAGCCAGATCAAGGCGGCGGAAGACCCTTCCTTCCACACATTCCAGAGTTCTTTTTTTGGTGAAAGGACATGGCTCAACGTTGAGCCTACGCATAAAGTCATCATAGCCTGACTTGGAAAGCACTCGGTTCAAATTACCCAAGGGGGGGCTGTCACCTATTGAAACCTTAGCCCCATGATCAATGATGAGCGAGGCCACCGCTTCCACAAAAGAGGGGTGCGTCACCACGGCCCTTGTTGGGGGGGCTGACGTGAGGAGATTCGGTTTCAGCAAAACCCTATCCGATCTGCTAATAATCGACTCGAATCCGCCTATATCGTTGATACGCTTGCTGATGTTCTGCTTTAGTCCCTCAACATCGTATTCCTTCGCATTCCCGACACTGACAACACAGTTCATTTTGTAGCCCTTAACTAAAGATTGAAGCACCCATTCGTAGCTTTTGGTTACTTGGACAAACAATATTCGAATGCGAATAGTATTTCAATGTCTGGATGTGGATTTTGGCTTGACCTAAACAGGAATCTGGCTATACTAGGTTTAATGGGTCTGGAGTTCCTAAAACAAGGGACCCGGAACACATTTGTAAAAACAAATATTAGTCCGCTTGGATCTTAGTGACCGGGACGGAAGGAAATATGTAGTAGCGCTGTAGGCCTTCCCTCGGGAAGGCTTTTTTTATCGCTCTCCCGCAATGAAAACAATAGCCACCATCAAAGAAATGAACGATTGGGCCAAATCCCACTTGTTACTCGGGGATTCCATAGGCTTGGTTCCCACCATGGGATATCTGCATGAAGGCCATTTGAGCCTCGTAAACAAAGCGCGTCACGAAAACGACCTGGTTGTGACAAGCATTTTCGTAAACCCTACCCAATTCGGCCGTAATGAAGATTTGAGTGTTTACCCTCGTGATCCCCTGGGAGATTCCGCGAAGCTCGAAGCCGCTGGAGTTGACGTATTGTTCATGCCCGAGGCTGACAAACTGTATGGGGCAGGTTATGAGACCTTTGTAGAACTGGAAAGGCTGCCCTTACCACTATGTGGTAAATCCAGGCCTGGTCATTTTAGAGGCGTGGCCACAATTGTCCTCAAACTGTTCAATATCGTTCAACCTCAGAGAGCTTACTTCGGAAACAAAGATTACCAGCAACTTCAAGTAATAAAAAAAATGGTCAGGGACTTGAATGTCAATACAGGCATTATTGGCTGCCCAATAGTTAGGGAAACAGACGGGCTGGCTATGAGCTCAAGAAACTCCTATTTGTCGACTACAGAAAGGAAGCAGGCAATCTGCCTTTATGGGGCCCTTATGGTCGCTCGAAGATTGTTTGCATCTGGTGAGTCAGATTCAAAAGTGTACATTCAGGCTATGAGGGACAAGGTAATGGCTGAACCCGAGGCCGTTGTGGATTACATAAGCCTGGTCGATCGGGAAACCCTTGAAAACATCACAATTGTAAGTGGAGACGCTTTGGCGGTTTTAGCTGTTAAGATTGGCAAAACCAGATTGATAGACAACATGTTGCTGGCCGAATCGGCTAGCAAAAATCAATGAGTCAGAAATAAGGAATTCGAGAAGTAGTAATTTACGAAAACGAAATCCTCGAGATCTTACAAATCCGGGAGAATTCCAATGCAAAGAACCATGCTGAAATCAAAAATACATAGGGCTACAGTAACCGGCGCTTGTGTTGACTATGAAGGAAGCGTAACAATTGATTCCCGTCTACTTGAAGCTTCCGACATTCTCGAATATGAGCAGGTTCATATTTACAATGTTTCCAATGGTGAGCGTTTCGCAACCTATGTAATCAAGGGAGAACCGGATTCCGGAGTCATTTGTCTTAACGGCGCCGCTGCTCGTAAGGTCTCCGTGCGTGATCTGGTAATAATATGCTCTTACGTAAGCATGGACGATGCCGAATGCAAGAACCACAAAGCTAAGAATATTTTCGTTGACAAGGACAATAAAATCAGCAGGATGCATTGATTGCTGAGCAGTATTCTGGGTCGTCCGTCCAGCAGCCTGATTACATGGAATGTTTTCCTCTTTCCGTAATATATTTCATAGCTTGAAATATATTCCTATCGTTTATTAATGTGAACGTTTTTAGCTCAATCCTAATCCATCTTAATATCCCAGAGGGTATACGGTTATGTGTCAGCGATGTTTTGTCGGACCATGAATCTTGTATTATCCATTCGGCTTCTTGTAGAAAGATGGTAACGACAATCTGTAGTGATATCCTGGAATCGGTGTAATATGGTTGGCTTAAAGAACTAGTCTTTTCAGGAAGGAAGACATGGCAGAAATAGACCATACAATATGGAAATCTGAATCGGTGGTGGCATATTATCTTGAACGAAAAGATTCACGTCCATTCATTCAGGAACAAATCGGAGTGATGATGAGGCTGGTTAAGGACCTTGGCCGGCCAGTTCGGCGTTTTATGGATCTCGGGTGTGGTGACGGAATCCTGGCAGCCATAATCCTGGACAATTACCAGGACGCTACAGCAATTCTTGCGGATCATTCCGCTCCAATGCTTGAAGCGGCTAGTGCGAAACTTCAGGGACTTTCCAGATCAACTCATTTCTGTAATGTTGATTATAGTCGACCCGATTGGACTAAAGCTGTGGCTGAGCATTCTCCCTTTGATCTCGTTGTGTCGGGCTTTTCCATTCACCACCAACCGGACGAGCGAAAAATACCGATATACAGTGAAATTTTTGATATGCTCGCATCTGGCGGCATGTTTATCAATTTGGAGCATGTAGCCTCTCCAACTAAGCCAATCGCTGAACTTTGGGATCGTATTCGGATTGATTCGCTCCGCGACTTGGCGGTCAAGCGAGGACTGAACAAGTCTCGGGCCACGATCGAAAAGGAGTATTTCGAGCGCCCGGACAGGGAAGCTAATCTCTTCTCGCTAGTAGAGACTCAGTGTGAATGGTTAAGAAAAATCGGTTACGTAGATGTTGACTGCTTTTTTAAGTATTTCGAGTTGGCAATTTTCGGAGGACGTAGACCATAACAAACACCTCGAGGACCCTGGATAGTTGTACAAACCCATGAGATGTTCCAGGGCCAATTAATGCAAATATGTCGATAAACAGAGATCCCAGCGCTTACAGTCGCGTAAAATCAATCCGTTATTTCTCTGGACCATTCCTGAAACGTTTAATCACCGGCAATTCCGTCCCTACTCTTTCAGGATACAAGATAACAAATCGCTGCAACCTGAAATGCGTCCATTGTCCTTACTGGAAACGCAACGGGGATGAACTTGACTTTGGGGGCGTAAAAAAAACCCTCGCCGCTCTCAAGGGCATGGGAGTGAGGATCCTCATCATTGAAGGTGGAGAGCCTCTCCTATGGCGAGACGGTAAGAAGACTATTGCTCATGTAATTGAGGAAGCCCGTAAGCTCTTCCCTTCGGTTTGTATCACTACAAATGGAACGCTTCCTTTTAGGGAATTAGACCTCGACAGGGTCTGGGTAAGCCTGGACGGGACGCAAAAGGTCCATGACAGCGTTCGTGGTCAAGGGGTGTTTTCGATGGTATGGGAAAATCTCGAAAAGGAAGGGCGACGCAATGCTTACATAAGCTTCACCATCAGCCAGTTGAATAAGGAATTTGTCTCAGACCTTATCACAACACTGAAGGGACGCGCTGCCGGGGTGACGGCGCAATTCTATTATCCGTATTCGGGCTTGCCTGACCCGCTTTTTGTCAGTCCGCTGGAGCGTGTCCCCATACTAGACCAATTGATCCAGTTGAAACGCGATAGATATCCAGTGGCAAACTCATTCAGCAGCCTCAATGACATGAAGAAAACCAAATGGACGTGTTATGATGGCCTGCTGGCAAACGCCGAACCGGACGGCCGGATTTCCCGTGGTTGTTATCTAAATAATCGCGGGCCCTCGAAGTGTGAAAGATGCGGCTTCAGTGCGCACAATGAAATTTCACTCGCATTTCGGGGGAACATCGAATCGATTGTAACTGGACTGAAAATCTTTTTTTAGTCCATGCCTTGTTACTCATTTGTTCAAACCGGAGCTCCGCCAAGAGCACGATTCAGCAGGGTTGAGCTGGCAAAATCAGTCTTGTCCCGACGCTGCTCAGCACAAAGCGATCAGGGAACTCGACATTGAACCTTGCGATTGCGGATTGCCCGGTACAGTGCATTGGCACAATGAGTTCCGGATTTATTTTCTTCAGTTCCTCCAATGTAGAATCAATTATGCTAGACATGTCAGGACCGGTGAGGTGGAAGCCCCCCACTACAGCGTAAACTTTGTCCTCCCCAGTCAGCTTGCGACCGTAAAGCACGGAATTTATGATACCTGAGTGAGCGCATCCTGAGACAACCACTAGTCCGCAATCAGCTAAATTGATCACAAGAGCCTGATCATCTTCAATATTATCGACAGCTAATTGACCCTCAGTTTCCATCCTCGCTCCTGGCATGCCCTTCTCGAAGCTTGTAACCCTGGGGATTTGACCAGTTGCCAACACTGTGTTATCGGCAATAGGGGTGGGACCTCGTTCTTCGGACAATTGGGCGCCCCGTTCAGCCATCTGTTCGCGACTTGCAAGCTGCGGAAGCTTTACCAAACCCATTTTGGGCTTTTCAATGAACCGACTTCGGAATACATCGGGGTGACACACTACGGCGACAGGCCTACGGATAGCTTCGAGCGCCACATTGATTGAGCCGGTGTGATCCATATGGCCATGGCTGATCACCAGCGCATCAATGTCTCCAGGATCCAAATCGAGCATCTGCATGTTGTGGATAAGCGTTCCAGCGTTGTAGCCAGTATCCAGGAGTGTTCTGTGCCTCGTTTCGCCATCCCACGTATCAATTAGAAGAGAAAGTCCGTGTTCAGCGAGTAGGGTTTTTGCGAGCATTTGCCCATTCTTCGCTGAAGATGGCCTGACTACTCCGGGCTGGTCGGGAAGTAGCAGGTCAACATAGTTGTCCACGAGTATTGTTATTTCAAGTCTGCTGGCGCGTTTAAGATGTATTGCGTTGTCGGTCATTTTCAGCCCCTTAATCAAAGAATCGCGAGCATCAAAGTGAGCATCAAACCAGCTCGAATTTCAATTCGCCCAACTTCTCCAGGCTGCATGCGAGCTTATCTCCAGGTTTAAGCCAAACCTGCTTTTCCTTGGGATAACCCAGGATTACCCCTCCAGGAGTTCCTGTGAAAATGATGTCACCGGGTTTAAGTGTCAGGTGACGGGAGATGAAACTGATCATCTGTTTAGAGTTGAATATGAAGTCGTTGGTGTTCGAGGATTGCCGGGTCTGACCATTGACCCGACACTCGATCTTCAGGTTGTCGGGATCGATTTGATCGGCTGTAACCATGTAGGGACCTATTGGAGCAAATTGATCAGGAGTCTTACCAATCATCCATTGTTTGCTGGGCGTCTCCAACTGAAGGTCCCTCGCGCTGAAATCATTGCCTGTGCAATAACCTGCGACATAGGAAAGAGCGTCAGATTCCGGGACATTTTTCGCTTCCTTTCCCATAACGATAACGAGTTCGACCTCATAATCAAATTTCTTTGCCACATCTACCGGTAGTTTGATGGAGCCATTGTGATTATTTAGCGTATTGTTGTACTTATTGAAAAGCACCGGTTGGCTGGGAAACGGCATACCGATTTCCTTGGCGTGTTTTCGATAATTCAGACCCACACAAACGATCTTTTCCGGTCGAGTCACAACCGGTCCGAATTTGATGGCGCTTTCCTGTGCAAAAGCAGGGCTTGCGGCGCCGGATTTAAGAGCAGCGTCCACTAGAGCGTTGAGGCTCGGGCCTTCCTCTTTCTGAAGCAAGTCATCCATGGTGGTTGGGGCGTGCATATCGAGTATTTTGGCAGCTTGCGGCACATTCAGAATACCCTTGTCTGTTTTGACGCCAAGCATGTATTCTCCATTGCGACCCATGGTCAACAAAGTCAATCCTCGAGCCATACCACGCTCTTTCGTCTTAGCTGGCTGGGCCTCAACGCGTTCCGCTGTCAATCCGCCAGTAACGGCAACCGCGGCCGCAATACCAGCTCCTTTCAGGAAATCCCTTCGATTTTGATCCATATGAATCCTCCGTGGCCAATGTTTTAAAGGCGTGCCTTCATGGCCGTTTAGAAGCAAAGCAGTGTCACCATAACTGCATCTCATTAGAAAACTAGCAATCTCTCGAGATTTCCGCAACTCTTTCCCATTCTTCTGTGATAAGATGATTATTGACTTTTTTCACCGCCCAGGGAGTCAGAATTTGCCGTATGCGTGCGACCTTCCTCTAGACAGTCAGGGCAAGTTTTACCATATAGACTGTCGTGTCGGGGATGTAGCGCCCTATATACTGGCGTGCGCGAATCCAGGCCGGGCTCATTCAATGGCTGATTTCCTGCAGGAACGGGAACTCAAAGGCAAGAACCGCGAATATATTGTGTACACTGGTAGGTACAAGGGGATTCCGTTGTCGGTTATGGGCACGGGGATCGGAGCCCCAGCGACTGCAATAGCAGTGGTGGAAGCCGCCCAGTGTCAGCCCAACGCGACATTCATACGGGTAGGAACATGCGGAGCCTTGCAGCCCGAGATCGGGCTTGGCGATTTGATCCTCACCGATGAGTGCATCCGGGAGGAAAATACTACGCGCTACTATGCGGCGCCTGATCTTGTGGTCAGAGCGCATCCCGACGTGTTGAGAGCATTGGAAATGGCCGCCGGCGAACTGCATTTTCCTTACCATAAAGGTACCACATGCACTACCTCTGATTTTTACGCCGGCCAGGGTAGAAAGATAGACGGGTTTCCTGTTCGAGACGCGAACAAGGTAGAAAGACTGAGATCATTGGGTGTATTGAACTTCGAGATGGAGATGTCGGTCTTTCTAACTCTTGCCACTGTCTCCTCTTACAAACTCAGAGCAGGCGGAGTGACAGTGGTCTTTTGCAACAGGATTGACGGGACATGGTCCAGTTCTGGGGACCACGAAGTGAGGGGCATCAAGACCGCCTTAAGAGCAGTAGAAATACTATTCGCTTCGGATTCCAGGCGCCTGGCCGTGACCTCCTGACAGTTTTCTGAGGTCTGTCACTCGCACAGCCGGCAAACCCTAACTACACGGACGAGGGATCACCTCGTGATTGACCCTCAAAATGGGGCCTATCATAACGTCACTTGGGCCAAAGGAAATTACCCTCGGGAGAGTGTTTGCCAAAGAATCTGTGTTGTCCAGCCACTAGATCACCAGTCAGGGGATCTAACATGGTGAGCATAGCCCTTTCTTTTTCATGGGAAAAATTATTTCAGGTCTTTTCCTATTGAGAATGCCTTACCAAGATACTGGCCAACTCCGTAATAGCCACGCCCATGGTCAGGCGCCCATAAAAACGGCTTGATTTTATCTACTTCAGGCCCTTTATCTCCGATAACCGACTCGTCTGCCTTTATGTCAATGATTTCACCAATGAATTGCGTATGAAGGCCGATTTTGTGTGTGTGAATGACCTTACACTCCAATACGAACGGAAACTCGCCAACATATGGCGCATCGACCACGTCGCTTTTGATCGGAGTAAGTCCGGTAGCTGCAAATTTGTCGATGTCCTTCCCTGACGCTATGCCAATGAAATCAGCCTGTTTCACATACTTTTCCGACGGGATGCTTATCGTAAAGGCTCTTTGCGCCATGAGATTTCCGTACGTGTACGTGGCCTCGCGAACCGATATCGAAACACATGGCGGAGCCGAACAACAGATTCCACCCCACGCTGCAGTCATTACGTTGGGTTTGCCGGATATATCGTAAGTGCCAATGATCAGGACCGGGGTCGGATAAAGAATGGTCTTTGCGCCTATGGATTGCTTCATGAGATTCCTCCTGATAATTTGATTTCAGTTTATGAACTTCACATTCTTTTGTATTTTGCCATGAGTTGGCCTTCGGCCAGGACATGGCCCTCTATGTACTTCAGCAACTGCGATTTGGTGATACCGCCCTGAACATTCAGGATAATATCCAGAGCATAAAACTTAAAGTAGTATCGGTGTGTCCCGCCAGGTGGACAAGGTCCGCCGTATCCCAATTTACCCCAACCATTCTTTCCGTGTCTCGCTCCATCAGGCAGAGACAGGCTGGGAGGTATCTTTTCTGCTAGTTCTTTTGTGCCTGGTGGGATGTTAAAGAGGACCCAATGCACCCACGTTCCCACTGGCGCGTCTGGGTCATCCATAATGAGAGCGATACTTTTTGCGTTGGCCGGAACACCGCCCCACGATAGAGGAGGAGAGATATCCTGCCCGTCACATGTATATCGCTTCGGTATCATGCCCCCATCCTGAAAAGCCGAACTCTTGACTTCAATGTTCATCTTTTCTCCTCCCTTTGCTTTAGAATAACACTCGTTTCGCCCTCCGCAAAACCCGAAGAGCAGGAGCGCGCTGAGCAGGCAGAAGACTCTGTAAACCATCGTAAACCTCCTTATTGCCACATTTTCTGAATTTACGTTTTGGCAATTTGTTAATATTTTAGTCTACCTAGACACCACTCTTCAATTCAAGCGGCTTCTTTTCCTGGACGGTGTTTTTTCTTCTTCAGCAATCATGCGGGTACAATAAAAAGTTAATCAACTAAATTTGTACCCAAATGTGCGCCTGGCAAGGCTAATGGAGAAGCTAATCCGGCTACGCGGCCGAAAACACTGGCTGTTATCATTTTGCGTATTCATCTATCTCAGGTGGTCAAGCCATCTATTTTTTGATAATGTCTGGAGTCACAGCATCTGCGGGTGCCGCCGAAGTTCAATGTCAGGTGTAATTCTTATGGAAACCTGGGAAATAGTCGCCTTTGCGCTTGGAGCCGTGTTGCTTGTTGTTATGATATTACGATGTTCGAATTACGAGTCCGAGAAACCAGAAGACGTACAATTCAAGTGATAATAACTTTCCAGGAGCCGGTCGGCTCAGTCATCCATCTATTAGATGATATTAGATGATATTAGATGATAAAAAGGACTTTGATTTGGCGAGTGATGATGCGGTCTAAAGAGAAAACTTCAATCCGTCCGGAGCGGAAATTGCCTTGGCGCCTCGTACGAGGCGTTATCCCTCTTTCTACTTTCTGTCTTCCGACATAGTGGACCCTGGTTCGCATGCCTCAGGAGGAATTAGAATCGGCTTTAGACCGTCTTGCCGAAAGAGGACTCCTGTACGTGAGGCCAACCTCAACCGGAGAAAAAGGCTGGCACTGTTGCGAGTAGGATTCGGGGTTCCCTCGCTAGGCGCGTCGACGCAGCTCATTACCCTTGTCGCATTTCGTACCGTCTGGTAGGCAGGGGATGCGAACATCCTACCGAAGTCTGCATAAAATTCGACGAGTTGGCCGACTTTGTTGTCGATAAAGGTTTGGCCCGTGAACTAACCAAAGAAGAGGCCCTTGACCTGATCCGTGTAACAGGAGAGGCCGGATTGGTTCACTTCGTGAACAATGCTGAGGGCGAAATCAAACACAATTGCAACTGTTGCGGATGCGTCTGCTGTAATTTGGGCAACATTCGAAGGAGAAAAATTCCCAGAGATCTTATCATGGTGACATACTGCATGAGAGAAACCGATTCTTGGCAATACTCCAGCTGTGTGGCGAGTGTGCAATGATTTGTCCGGTTGTGGCGGCGCAAATGAAGGACGGTGTACCGATCATAGATCGTGGTCGGCGCATAGGTTGTGGTGTATGCGCGCCAGCGTGTCCAACCAATGCTGTAGTCTTTGAGGTGAGAGAAGACAAGATTGAGGTAAAACCGGCCTCAACTTTCCGGGAACTACATCATTAAAGATATTGGAGGAGAAAAGAGTGAAAAATGGTAACGGCTTGATCAAAAAGGGGTTTTCACTCTAATCCTCCCTGACTAGCGCTGCCACATTACACAAAATAAAACCCTAACCGCTCGAACGACCAGGGTTATGTGAATAACCGTCTCCCCCAGAATTGCTCAAAAAAAATAGCCGATCATAAAATCCCGGCTATAATGTGAGACGCCTTGCAGAAAACTAAATCACTTTATCGATTCTTTTAAAGCCTTAGCTGACGTAAACTTGGGAACTTTTGTTTCAGGTATATTGATTTTTTCCTTGGTCTGTGGATTCAGGCCTGTTCGAGCCTGTCTAACCGCAACAGAGAACTTTCCAAATCCCGGGATGGTAATTTCGTCGCCAGACACCAGTACCTCGGCAATGGACGAGAAAACCAATTCTATGGATTCCGAAGCGAGCCTCTTGGTTATCTTGCCCTTCTCCGCAAGTTTGTCCACAAATTCTGCCTTATTCATGTCCGATCCTCCCTTGAAATAGTATTTATGTCCCATCAACAATATGACTTCCGGCTATGTAAAGTACTGGCGTACTGGATGTCAAGCAGTATAATCGCATGCTGAAAAAACCATGAAGACGGCATAAGCAATTGTGAGGTTACCAGTTTTTAAATTCTGTTTAATCCATGAAGCGTGTTGGGCTCAATTACGAATTGACAGGAACACACGATAACTATAACAACAACTACGATCGATCCGTGAATGCAACTTCCCGATGCTTACCCATGGGAGATGGCCATGGAGAGATATTCGGAGGAGAAGTGATGAGAAAAAGTGTTCTAATAGTGGCTACCTTGACGGTTGTTATCAGCTCTTGGGGTGGATTAAAGGCGGAAGCCTTCCCTGAACTGTGGGAAACCTGTGACGCAGCCACGGAAGCCTATGTTTACGCCTTCCCCATGATTGCAGCTTACAAGGCAATGTATCAGTACAACATAGACAAATCCTCATCCCAGTACAAATCTCCGTTCAATCAGATCTGGAACGCTCCCGGCGTAGCTTCTCCCAGAGACACTACCATTGTTACCATAAATGCGGACACTCCGTATTCAATGGCGCAACTGGATCTCCGGTCCGAACCGATGGTTTTATGTATGCCCGAGATTTGGCCTGGGCGTGCGTGACGGCTACGCGGAGATTAAACAGGGGAGCCTGACATTAGGCAGGGAAGTCAACGGTTGGAGGGTTGGAGCGCCGTTCGGTAATCGGGCCTTCTTCCATGGAGACTGGTTACTAAGGGCGGCCGCGGCGCTAGCTGGAATCTATGGGAATGACATGGCTGAAGCGTTCTATCCGTTCGCTCTTACAGATAGTAAAGGCATAGAACTTGACGCGTCCAAATTTCGGTACACAGTAACTTTCCCGAAAGATCAGTATCCTCCTGTGAAGGCGTTCTGGTCTGTAACCATGTACGATAAAAAGACACAGCTACTTGTAGACAACCCAATAAATCGGTACCTTATCAATTCTCCCATGTTACCGGAACTGAAGAAAAACTTTGACGGGTCTCTGACCCTCTATATTCAGAAAGACTCGCCTGGCTCTTGGGGTGGATTAAAGGCGGAAGCCTTCCCTGAACTGTGGGAAACCTGTGACGCAGCCACGGAAGCCTATGTTTACGCCTTCCCCATGATTGCAGCTTACAAGGCAATGTATCAGTACAACAT
>JAMCYH010000025.1 GCA_023474025.1 Deltaproteobacteria bacterium | reverse complement strand
TAAGGTCATTGCCTCCTAATTTTGTCATGATCCTTCCTGCCTGGTTCTATTTCTACTCCACTGGAAACATCTACCGCATAAGGTTGAACCCTTTTTACGGCAGTCGCCACATTGTCCGGCGTTAAACCACCGGCTAAAATTACAGGTCGTTTGATCGCGACATCCCCTGCGAGGTCCCAATCAAAAGCCTTACCCGTCCCTCCTTGCAATCCATGCGCTGCGGTGTCCAGGAGGATGGTAGCGCTGGTAAATATATCGGGGGCTGGTTTAAAACCATTCGCTACATGAACCGTTTTTATTACACGCGATCCCAACGCGCGAATGTAGGCGTCAGTCTCTGAACCACTTAACTGAACCAAGTCGAGCCTTAAGCGATTTCTGAAGAAAATGACTTCCTCAATATCAGCGTCCACAAAAACCCCAACTGTTTGAACGAAAGGAGGCAATGACCTTATAATCTCAAGAGCCTTATCCAATGACATCTGCCGTGGACTGGAAGCAAAAACAAACCCTAGCGCGTCAGCTCCCATTGCAGCGGCAAAAGAGGCGTCTTCGACACTGGTGATGCCACAAATCTTGACGCGAACCATCATACCCTCCTGACATTAACAAATGAAGACAGCGTCTTTCCCGGATCGGCAGACTTCACCAAGGCTGTTCCAATGAGGAACGCATTTATGCCTGCGCTCAAAAGTCTTTGAATGTCATCCACCGACGCTACACCGCTCTCAGCGACCACCGTGATGTCTTCGGGAATTATCTTTCTGAGTCGTTCCGAGACATCCAGGTTTACCTGAAGTGTTTTCAGGTTTCGATTGTTGATCCCGATTAAGCGGGGATTAAGTTTAAGAGCCCTTTGCGCTTCATACGCATCGTGGACTTCAAGAAGCGGGGTCATCCGCAGATCTAAAGCTGTCTTATATAGCCTGGAGATCTCATCGTCATCCAAAATAGCAAGTATGAGCAGCACAGCGTCGGCGTGTGCCGCCCTTGCTTCGTACAATTGTTCAACGCTAACGATGAAATCCTTTCTTAATACAGGGATAGTGACCTGACATCGGACGGCTGTCAGATCATCGATACTCCCCCCGAAGAAAGGGGAATCGGTAAGGACTGAGATAGCCGCGGCTCCGTTATACTGGTAGGCTTTAGCTACCGTTTCAATGTCAAGCTTTTTACGGTAGCTGGTCCACGATGGCGCTGATCTCTTTATTTCCGCCACAATTGGAATCGATCCATCACATCGAAGTCTTTCCAAAAAGTCCAATGGTTTAGGGGCCGCATCGGCAAGCATTCCTAACATTGTCATCCCGATAGCTTTGAGCTTTTCAACCTCGTTCTTTTTGTTTTCGACTACAGTCTGGAAAAAGTCTTGTGTTGAAATGAGCAAATTAGTGTCCTCCGTTCTGTAGGGACTTGGCGAATTTTATCAGTTCTTCCAGTTTATTGTACGCTGCGCCCGAATCAATCGAAAAAGCGGCCAGAGCCATTCCTTCCATTAGCGTCTTGGCCCGGTCGGCCACCAACAAAGCTGCGGCAGCATTTAAGAGGACTACGTCCCGATAAGAACCAGGTTCGCCGTTTAGAACGGCCCTGGTTATCAAGACGTTTTCCTGTGCGCTTCCACCACTGATTGATACCGAATCTTCAGGCTTCAACCCGAAATCCGATGGTTCCATATACTTAAATGAAACTGCGCCGTCTTCGGCTAATCCTACCAGTGTGGGGCCGCTTAAACTTATTTCGTCAAGCCCACCGTGACCATGCACCACAAAAGCTTTCTTCGCGCCTAACCTTGCCATCACATGTGTCAAAGGTCTTACCATTTTATCATCGTAAACGCCCATCAGTTGAACCTGGGCTCCAGCAGGATTAGTTAATGGTCCCAAAAGATTGAATATAGTCCGAAGCCCCAGTTCACGCCTCGGACCAATAGCGTATTTCATGGCTGAGTGAAGGATTGGAGCAAAAAGAAAGCCGATCCCTACGTGACATATACACAAGGCCACTTGGTCAGGCGTAAGGTCCAGGGGCAATCCCAGGCTCTCCATAAGGTCCGCGCTGCCACATTTGCTTGAAACGGATCGATTCCCATGTTTCGCTACCTTAACACCTGCTCCTGCTACCACAAACGCCGCCGTAGTGGAAACGTTAAAGGTGTTGGAGCAATCACCTCCAGTACCGCACGTATCAATAAGAAATTCTCCATCTTCACATTTATATGGTATGCGGGAACTTTTTGATCTCATCACTTTTGCCGCTGCAGTGATTTCTTCGACTGATTCACCTTTCATTCTCAAGGCGACGAGGAGAGCCCCAATTTGAGCCTGGGTCGCGTGGCCTCCCATTATCTCCTCCATGGTCTCTATCATTTGCGCTTCAGGAATATCCTTTCCCGAAACCGCTTTTTCTATTGAGTCCCTAATCATTGTATCCTCCAAATCTTATAGGTAAAAAATTAAAAGGCCGTGAATCCTGCTGGCTTGAAGATTCACGGCCTTTTGTTGTCTGTTATTTCAAGGTATTTAATCAGACCTCGATATGCCGGGAATCTCCTCCTATGTCGCGCCACCAACCCCAGGATGAATCATTCGATGTCGCTTCGGCCGCGCAGAATTGAGCTACCTGATTCATGGAGCTTACAACCTGGTCTCTATTTCCTGCCGACACATTATTGGCCATTTCAGCAAAACTCTTTAGAAACAAGCTAAGTGTCTCCACCGAGTAGGGGTTAGCAATAGCAAGATCAGCATAAAGATCCGACGGTTGTTTAAATTGATGGCGCATCATTTCCAGGAGTTGTCCAAACCACGCCCCGGAACAGTTGATTTGCTGATGTGAGTTAAATCCCATTCCTATCAAAGTCTGTCCTAAACAGGTAAGCATGATATGTCTCAGAGTTTGGAAGCATGCCATAAGTTTGTCATGCTTATCGGGAGCGATTACAGTAATCTTTGCGCCGGCTTCTTCAAGAAAATTCTGAAACGGTTTCATCCATCTCCTGGCGCGTGATGGGCACAGAAAAACGATCTGATCCATTAAAGAGGCTGTCGATGGCCCGAACAAGGGGTGCGTTCCTATGACTTCGCTCTGGGAGTATTTAAGCATCAAGTCTATAGGGTCCCGTTTGACGGATGAAATATCTAACAATAGGGCATCGGGTCTTATCATCCGGCCAATTGATTTCATTATGTCTTCAATCGCCGTCAACGGAGTCGCCAGCATAATAACGTCACTGGACGCCACCAATTTGTCAGAAACCGGAGAATCCTTGAGATCGGAAATGACGGTATCCATGCCAGCTTCTCGAAATAATGACGCAAACCAGCTTCCCATACGACCCTTGCCGCCTATGATACAAATATTAGCTTTTCTAAAGTCCGTGTCGCTCAATATTTTCGTTTACCTCTACCCTGAGATGTCTCAGACCGACTACAAATTTGATGAATCGATGTCACCGATCGGATATGAGCCGAGAATTTTCAGGAATTCCACATCACGGCGCAGGCTTTCAATCGCCTCTTTCACCGTTGGCGATTCCTGATGACCTTCAATGTCTACGAAAAAGAAATATTCCCAGTTTTTATTTTTCATTGGACGGGATTCGATTCGAGTCAGGTTTACGGATCTCTTTGCAAAATGTTCAAGCGCTGTGTGTAACGAACCAGGAACATGAGCTGTGGAAAAAACCATTGAAGTTCTGTCCTGACCACTAGGAGCGCTCTTGTTTTTTCCCAACAGCAGGAATCTCGTAGTATTACTAAGACTATCCTGAATATCCGAGGCAAGGATTTTGAGGTTATGCTGAGAGGCCGTAACCTCGTTACCTATTGCTGCAGTTCCAGGCCGGGAAGCAGAAATACGAGCGGATTCGGCGGTACTGGATTCCGGCATTAGTGACGCTTCTGGCAGATGCTTTTTCAGCCAGTTACGACATTGGTTGAGGGCTTGCGGATGAGAATAAACCACAGAAATATTATCTAATGATGATTCCCTTGACATGAGCACATGACGTATTTTTGAGAAAATTTCACCACATATCAACAAATTCGAATCTACAAACTGGTCCATGGTCGCACTGACAGCACCCTCAGAAGAATTTTCCACAGGGGTGATCCCAACATCGGCCAACCCTTTTTCGACTACACCAAACACATCATCAATTGAAACCTGAGGAAGGTAGAGCGCAGAATAGCCAAATCTGCGTAAGGCCGCCAGATGACTAAATGTTCCCTCAGGTCCAAGAAACGCTACTCTTAGCGGACGCTTGGCGCTACGGCATGCTGAAATTATTTCAGAGAAAACATTGGCGACCGACGATTTGGACAAAGGCCCTGTGTTCTCATCGCACAACGATTTAATTATTGTAAGTTCACGTTCTGGTGAAAAGTTTGTCACATTGGCGGAATTCCTTAATTCAGCTATGGTCAATGCGTGAAAAGCTCTTTGATTGACCAGGCGCAACAATTCCTTATCGATTTTGTCAATTTCTTCCCTGATTCCCTGAATCGAGGGCATTCCAGTGGAGGTCGCTTCGCTTTTAGTCTTATCAATTTGAAGTGTTTCGGATAACCGCATCTGGGCCTCTTTCTAAATTCGCATTCCTGAAAGATTTTAAACCAAAAGATTCATGGCATCCCGAATGATCGCCAGATTCTTCATCAGATCACAAAAATCCTCAGGCCTTAAAGATTGGTCACCGTCACAAAGGGCTGTTTCCGGGGAACAATGGACTTCCACCATGATCCCGTCGGCCCCAACAACCATTGCAGCATGAGACAGCGGCTTAACAAAACGTCGTAATCCCACGGCATGACTGGGATCTACTATTACTGGCAAATGGGTACGTTCCTTGAGTACACAAACAGCGCTCAGGTCTAGAGTATTCCTGGTGGCGGTTTCAAATGTTCTTATCCCTCTCTCACACATGATTACCTGACAGTTGCCCGCTGCCAATATATATTCCGCCGACGAAAGGAACTCATCTATAGTTGTCATCATTCCCCTTTTAAGGATGACAGGCTTCCGACATTTACCCACTTTTTTGAGCAAGGAGAAATTCTGAACGTTCCTGGCTCCAACCTGGAGCACGTCAGCATAATCTTCCACCAAGTCAACATCCGCGGTATCCATAACTTCCGTAACCACTGGCATTCCAGTCATTTCCCGAGCCAGCGCTAGAAGTTTCAAACCTTCTTCGCCCAAACCCTGAAAACTGTAAGGACTGGTTCTGGGTTTGAAGGCGCCGCCACGTAAGACTACTGCGCCAGCTTCTTTCACGGCGAACGCAGTGTCAACAAGTTGCTGAAGGGATTCCACCGAACAGGGACCGGCGATTACAGCGAAGGAACCCCCGCCGATTGTGGCTTCACCAACTTTTACGACGGTGTCTTCACTCTGATAGTCCCGGCTTATGAAACCCTTCCTGGTAGGCGGTCTTCTGGGCTCCATAGTTGATGGTGAAACCGGATCTTCTACTCTGGATAGGCCGGATCTAGTCTTGGTCATCTGGAATGCTCCTTTCGGAGACGAAAAGGGCCTTGAGAGCTCCTTTGCGCCCAAGGCCCAAAAATAAGTAATATACTGAACGCTTTCGCTGTCTACCCATGGCCTTTATGCTTTCCGTCAAAATTCTGTTACTCTTTATAGCCCTCCGGACACGGGTAGACAGACGAGATAATAAAATCGCCAAAAATAAAAGTATGCCCCGTTTTTGAACTGGTCATCAACTTTTGAGATTTTAATGGACTCTAAACCCATGAACCGTTCCTTAACTCATCTATAATTTACAATTACAGCACTACGAAATAGTTGTCAACATTTAATTTCGTTCACCGACCGCCGCCATATAACTATCTTTCGTCATCATAATAATCTGCAAACCACGTTAGCGCCAGGCAATAAGACCGCCATCCGAAACCTGCTATAACCCCTCTGCAAACATCTGACAACAGTGATCGTCGCCGAAAAACCTCTCTTGCATGGGGATTACTCAAATGTACCTCCACAACCGGTAATGAACAGCACAAAACAGCGTCCCGAATTGCTATACTGGTGTGGGTGTACGCTCCAGCGTTCAGTATAATGCCGTTACCTTCGACACCAGCATTTTGAATGAATGAAACAATTTCACCTTCGATGTTAGACTGAAAGCACTTGATCTCATGACCCAAATCCGCTCCAAGCTCGACAAGGTCATTTTCTATTTCCAATAAAGTTTTAACACCATACAGTTCGGGTTCTCGCTTACCTAGCATATTCAAGTTCGGTCCATTGATCACATACAATTTCATAGGCCCACTCCCTTAGAAGCCCTGTCCGCAAGCCACGCGTCCACGAGCGTTATCGCCACCATAGCCTCAGCAACCGGGGCAATTCTGGGACACAGGCAGGGATCATGTCTGCCTTTGACTGATATAAGCCGGTCTCGACCAGTTGTGTCTATGGTTTTCTGGTCAATTGAGATAGATGCGGTAGGTTTCACCGCCAACCTCATTACTATTGTCTGCCCGGTCGAGATCCCACCAAGGATCCCACCAGAATGGTTTGACAAAAAACCGGACGACGTCAGTTCGTCGTTATGTTGGGATCCACGCAATGCTGCCGATTTGAAGCCATCTCCGAACTCAATTCCTTTAACTCCACCTATTGAGAGCAACGCTGCGCCCAGTACGGCGTCCAACTTGTCAAAAACCGGGTCCCCAAGTCCTTGCGGCGCTCCTTCGACTACCACCTCAATTATCCCACCAACAGAATCACCATCTGAGCGCGTTTTAGTTACCTGATCTGCCATTTCATTGGCAACATCACGATCCGCACACCTCAAAGGGTTGGACATGGCGAATTCAACGTCCACCTGCTGGGCGATGACGTTTCCTATCCTAACAGTATAAGCGTTTACTCTTGACCCGATTTTCTTCAGAATTAGCTTGGCTACAGCCCCAGCAGCTACCCGGCCTACTGTTTCCCGACCGGATGAACGTCCTCCGCCGGGCTGAGGTGTAATCCCATATTTAAGAAAATAGGTGTAATCAGCATGACCAGGCCTAAATAAATCCGCTATGGCTAAATAATCCTTAGACCGCTGGTTGGTATTTCTAACTATCATAGCGATCGGGGAACCAAGAGTTATGTCGTTAGACACACCTGACAGAATTTCAACAGTATCCGGTTCAGAGCGCTGTGAAACGTACTGACTTGAACCTGGTTTACGTTTATCCAGTTCTGACTGAACAACTGCCTGAGTCAATTCCAGACCAGCCGGAACTCCCTCAACAATCACACCAACCGCAGGTCCATGCGATTCTCCAAAAGTAGATACACGCAAAAATCTGCCAAATACGCTACCCATTTTGCTGATCCCTCACATTTTGAATAGCCGCCTCCAACTCGTCAGGTTGGAGATCATCTACATAGACAGGTTCCCCGCAATCGGCAAGTAACACAAATGTTATTCGGCCTTTACGACTTTTTTTGTCATTCATCATGATCTTCCACGCTTCATCAAACGAAGGCATGACAAAGCGGCCCTTGACAAAGGAGCGTAATGTAGCCTGGATTTTAGTGGCCCGGCGCGTGTCCATGAGTTCCCGGTTTTCAGACAAAGAAGTCGCCACCATCATGCCGATTGCAACGGCGACCCCATGGCTCAAACCATAGTTGTTAAAACTCTCAACAGCATGACCGTAGGTATGGCCAAAATTAAGTATGCGCCTGAGGCCACTTTCCCTGAAATCTTTACCTACGATCTCGGCCTTTGCTGACGCTGACAAACGTACTACCTCACTAAGGATTAGCAGGTCCCCTTTTAACAGATCTACTACATTGTCTTCTATTAACTCCGCGAGGCTGTGATTGGCAACAAGACCGGTTTTGTAGGCCTCAACCAATCCTTCGGAAATGCATCGGCGAGGTAAAGACCTCAAGGCTCGGAGATCGAGTACCACTGCGGATGGAAAAGTGAAACAGCCTACCGGGTTCTTGACCTCCTTAAGGTCAACTGCGGCCTTACCACCAATAGCAGCGTCAACACAACCTACAAGCGATGTCGAGACAAGAATGAACTTTACCCCGCGCTTGTAAGTTGAGGCCACAAACGCCCCCAAATCAGTGATAACTCCTCCTCCAATAGCAATTACAAGACTATCTCTACCTAAATGTTCCCGTAGCATTGATTCGTACAGCCGCTTCGCGCTGACAAGAGTTTTACTTCGCTCGCCCGCGGGCAATGAAACTACTGTGGCGTCTTGTAAAACATCTGAAAAACGGTCCATATGAAGTTTGAACACACACCCATCAGTAACTACAAATTTTTTTGCCTCGTTGGAATAAGTTGAAATCTCGTCCGGAGACCGCCACGTGATGATCATAGGATGAGTAGTGGGGCCAAGGTTGACATCAATGGATAGCCGTGGGTGGAGCCGTTCACAAATCTCCCACGACAGATCAACGGCTGTCTTATTGGAAGCGTCAATCCAAATATCACAATCTTCGTAAGCTGCACGACGTTTATTGTACAGCTCAGAAACCCGGACAGGGTCCTTCCATAGCGGCCTCACTGCATCCGCGTCGGTCCCCAGACGGCTTAAACAATCATTCAAAGAGAGGTCAAGATGAACAATCCTGCCGGATTCGCGCATGATGTTTCTATTTTTGACGCTAATAGGTACCCCTCCCCCAGTAGATACAACCCTACCCTTCTTGAGCCCAATTTTATGCAACAATTTGGTTTCAGCTTCGCGGAATTTTTCCTCACCGAACGTTTCAAAATAAGATGTGATTGGCATATCATTTTGTTTCGAAAACAACTCGTCCATGTCGATAAACGGTCGCCTCAATATTTTTGCAAGCGTTCCAGCTAACGTGGTCTTCCCTGATCCCATGAAGCCGGTAATATAAATATTTCCAGTCATTCAACCAATCCTAAAGGGCGGAGAAAACACTCCATTTGCGTGATTATTCCTGTCCACAACTGAAAACTTCTTCTGGCCTGAGCAGCCAACATGTATAGGCCATCAGCGAACGCGACATTGTTCCTCTTCGCCAGGTCTGCCCAGAGATTGGGTTTTCTTCCATAGTTTATGTCTACAACCATCTGGAGGTTGTCATAGCTCAAAAAGTTAAAAATAGTCTCCGTGAAATATGATCCCTCACTGAAATCAGATACACTGGTCGTGTTTACCAAAAGTGTTGTCGCGCGCAAAGATTCAGTGAGGTTTTCCAGCGGTATTGCATTACCACCTAGCCTGGAAGTCAGATCAATTGCCTTTTCATGGGTCCTGTTTACAACACTAACCTTGCGATAACCGCGTTCGACGAATGAATATAGAATAGCCCTCGTAGCTCCACCTGCACCCACGATCAGGACATCCGAGTTTTTGGGAGATATGCCGAATTTGTCGAGTAAATCCCCAAATCCCCCGACATCCGTATTATGTCCCACGATAGCCCTTTCATTACGAACGATGGTATTGACAGCGCCTATAGTTTGAGCTCGAGCCGAAAGCCCATCGAGGAAAGGGATGATGGTCTCTTTGTGAGGAACAGTGACATTTGCCCCTGAAATATTTAAAGATTTTATTCCTAGAACAGCGTTTTTCAGATCAGCCGGTTCAATCGCAAATGCGACATATTTTGAATCCATTTCCAAGCCGGAAAAGACTGAGTTGTGCATGATAGGTGAAAGAGACCGCTCTACCCTTTGGTCTCCAATCACACAGTATACGTTCATGAGGTCAATTCCTTCATAGTATCGAAGAATTCGGGATATGAAATTGAAATACAGGAAAGCCCCCTGATTTCAGAGCCCGCGTCTGCGATCCCGCAAGCTAACGCCAGTGTCATTGCTATTCTGTGATCACCGAAGGATTCCAGGCTGTTGTGAGACTTCAATCTGCAAGGACCATGTATTATCAAATTGGAGCCATCGATTTGCAATCTGGCTCCCATTTTCCCCAATTCCGAGACGAGGGCGGCAATTCGATCGGATTCCTTGATTCTCAGTTCACTGATTTCCTGAAATACGGAAACACCGTGCGCTTGAGTCGCTAGCAGAGCTAGAATGGGCACTTCGTCAACCAGCAAAGGGAGTTCATCAGCCGTAATATTACATGGTGAAAGTTGCCCTGAATAACGTGACATGACGTTGCCCCATGGTTCCGGACTCTCCCCTTTTGGCTCGATCTCAATCCGAACACCCATTCCATTGATCTTTTCGAGAAATTTTATTCGGGTAGGATTTAGCAATATTCCTTCAGCGATGACTTCGCTGCCGCGAAGCATAGCGGCTCCACATAGGAAAAACGCAGCGGAAGACGGGTCTCCGGGAACACTGAAAGCTGATGGCAGCTCGATCTTTGATCTTCGAACACACCATGCGCCGGATTGAAAAGAGATGTCAGCTCCAAAGGTTTTCAGCATGTTTTCCGTGTGATCACGGCTCTTGACAGGCTCTGCCACTCTGGTTACTCCTTCAGCACGAAGACCAGCAATTAGAATGGCGCTTTTTAACTGAGCGCTTGGTACCGGAAGAGTATAATCAATTCCTGTCAACTCATCGCCTTGCAGGGTCACGGGGGGTGTCCCAGATGGGGCGCAGGAGATGTTCGCGCCCATTTCGCGAAGCGGTTTTGCAACTCGTTCCATGGGACGTCTCATTAGGGATTCATCTCCAGTGAGATAGAATTTACCGGGCGCAGCAGCGAGAACACCCATAAGCAATCTCATTGTTGTCCCAGAGTTTCCACAGTCAATGTTCGCTCCATTTTTGAACCTATATTCCATAGAGGACAAAAAAAGCTTTCCTCCTGAAAATCTTGCCACTCCTCCCAGTGAATTAAGCGCCTGCGCCGAGGTCATGCAATCCTTAGCCGTAGAATAGTTGGATACCTCACATTCACCGGAGGCCATTAGGGACAACAGAGCAATTCGATGCGATATGGATTTGTCACCAGCGAGTTTAAAAGTTCCTGAAAGTTTCATTGTTCAACAGACCTCAGCTACGTAACATTTCAGGAAGTTTCTGAAAAGGTCCATTCCCGGTTCGGTGGCTATTGATTCCGGATGAAACTGAACCCCTTCCAGTTTCAATTCCGAACTGCGCAGTCCCATGACTTCACCCTCCGAGGTTTCGGCTGTAACAATCAATGGACTTGCTACCGTCTCCTTACGTACTATCAATGAGTGGTATCGAGCAGCCGAAAATGGATTTTGCAAACCCTTAAAAAGCCCCTTATTATCGTGAAATATGTCTGAGACCTTGCCATGAACAGGGCTCAACGCTCGTGTAATTGTCGCCCCAAAAACCTGACCTATCGCCTGATGTCCAAGGCAAACACCAAGTATGGGAATTTTTCCGGCGTAATTTTGGATAGTCGCACAAGTCACACCTGAGTCTTCGGGACGACCTGGACCCGGAGAGATTATAATTGCCTCGGGGTTCATGGCGCCAATTTGATCTACTCCAATAATGTCA
Source organism: Deltaproteobacteria bacterium (assembly GCA_023474025.1). Classification (GTDB taxonomy): domain Bacteria; phylum Desulfobacterota; class Desulfomonilia; order Desulfomonilales; family Desulfomonilaceae; genus CAJBEZ01. The sequence continues at coordinate 1,872 of JAMCYH010000025.1, read as the reverse complement.
TTTCGAACTACTTCTATTTGCTTGCCCAATTTTCCAAACGCATGGGCGACATTAAAAGTAAATGAGTCATAATTGTCGATTAAAAGTATCATGCGACGTCTCCCATGGCGGCACGGACAGATGCTATTCCATGCGCGGCTTTTCTCATTATCTCCTCATATTCAAAAACAGGCGAGGAATCAGCCACAATTCCCGCTCCGGCCTGCAAAACAAATTTATCCTTGTAAAACTGGATCATACGGATAGCAATACAGGTATCCATAGTCAGTCCCGGTCCCCAGTAACCTACAGCTCCTCCATATGGACCGCGTGGCGCTGTCTCAAGATCATCGATAATTTCCATTGCCCGGATCTTTGGCGCGCCAGAAACCGTACCTGCCGGAAAACCTGCGATAAATGCGTCCCACGCATCCAGATCATCCCGCAAATCACCCGTGACTTGGGAAACGATATGCATCACGTGACTGTAGCGCTCAACTATCATGTACGGTTCGACGATTACAGAGCCATATTTGCACACACGGCCAGCGTCGTTCCTCGCCAGGTCAACCAACATGACATGTTCAGCCCTCTCCTTCTCCGACTCCATGAGTTCTTTTTCCAGGGCTTTGTCTTTTACAGGGTCGTCTGAACGGCCTCTTGTACCCGCTATCGGTCTAATTAGCACCTTGCCATTAACAAGTTTTACCAAGGTTTCCGGAGAAGCTCCGGCAAGTTTAAGATCAGCGATTTTTAAAAAGAACATATATGGGGAAGGACTATTGACCCTCATCCATCTATAGACCTGGAACGGATCGACACTGACATGACCGATGATTTGATCAGACAGGACTACCTGGAATATATCGCCGTCCAAAATGTGTTCTTTTGCCTTCAGAACTGAATCTACAAACCTCTCCTTCAGCGGTCTCTCTATCGAAAATGAGTTATGGTTAACCTGTGTGACCACGTTATTCGAAAGTTTTGTTTCAATTACTCTTAACTTGTCCAGGCAATCAGCCTCCTTTTCACCAATCGCGCATATCGTTAATGTCCGAAGCAAATGATCGAAAACAACAAATTGAGACGGGTAGCAAAGGTAAGCTGTGAGAACATTGTTCGGCAAAGGCTTGGGAAGTTTTTCAATTAGTCTAACGGCATCGTAGCCGACATATCCTGCCAATGATCCTACGAAAGGTAACTCGGGGGGATTGGTACATTCCATATCTGCCATCAATTTTCGAGCGGCTGCAAAAAAATCATCTATTGGTCTTTCTGAAGTCTGTCCTTTTGAAGAGATTTTGATCCCTTTGGCCGAAAGCTCTATAGAAGCCAAGGGGTCCCAGGCTATGATTGAGTAGCGACCTATGCTCTCTACGTTCTCGCTGCTTTCAAATAGAAATGAGACGGCTTCGCCGGTACAGAGTTTGAGATAACTTGAAACAGGCGTTTCCATGTCGGCCAGTAATTCTTTAGACAAGGTTTTTAGCTGGGCCACAATTTAATTCCTTTCCTGAAAAACAAAAAACCCACCGTCATTTGACGGTGGGCCTTGATTTTGGTCTACAATGAGTAGTTACACTAAGTAATCCAGCGTGGACCACACCGTCAAAGGTATATGGCGCCACCAATAAAACATAAAACCAGCCTGATCTTCACAGGTTGACAAAGGATCAAACGAATTGTTGTCAGATTTGATAACAGATAATCTCATGACAGCTTCCACATCTTGGAATTAAATTACCTTAGAGCGTTGGCGGTGTCAAGGCCCGAGGACCTCGATGTAGGGAGCAAATAGAATGTCCTGTTTAATAGCACATAATTTGTCCGGTTTAATAAGTCCCGATGGAGGTGGCTTATGCGCCGGACAGAGGTGGTACAGGAGATTCGGAA
>JAMCYH010000213.1 GCA_023474025.1 Deltaproteobacteria bacterium | reverse complement strand
TTCTTGACCTGGTTGTATCCCACACGAAATCGAAAACCTGAATGGATGGCAGGACCTGTCTCTTTAAGCTTTCTTTAAGCGCTTCCTTCAGTTCTCGCAGTTGAGCCGTTGAAATGCGTCTCTGACCTGTTTCTTCGATAAGTTTTCTGCGTTCTTTTCGGATTGCCGTTTCCAATACTCGAGGTGGGATTCGTACAGTGTCAATCCTAAAGGAAAGGGCCACGTAGTTGGTCCTGATATAGGACGCGCCGTGAAATTCATAATCGTCAAAATCATCTATACCGGTCCATCCAAACCCTATCAATTCACCAGGCTGGTCAGTGGTTCTGAAGGCGCCTCTTTTAACACCTTCATGAATTGCGTCCCAGAATGGTCCTTCAATTTGACCTTTGACACGGTATCGCATTACGGATACCGATCTAGAGGCAAATCCCATACAGCTTCCTCCAATTCATTACACTTTGGTAATGGCCATTTCAATAGGCGAACAACATAGACTAAAGCACGTTAACTCGCAACAGAGGACAGTCACCCAAAAATTCAGGACCAATAAGTCTGAGTGACCAATGATCTTATAAGTTAAGGAATGTTGATATCTTAGACACTATTTGATCTTCCCGGCCAGAGTGAAAGTGATCGGAACCTTTAAGAGTAACTATGAGTTTTGGCTCAGGAATTTTCTCGGTAAGCTCCAGGAAATTCTTCGTCGAACATACAAAGTCACGGTCTCCGGCCAGCAAAAGTTTTGGACGTTTTTCATTGAGAAGAAAACCGAAATCATACATGTCAACTGGTGGGGATATTCCAATGAGGCGCATAAATCTATCTTCGCGTGCCGCAGCCTTTAGACCTACCCAACATCCAAATGAGTAACCTGCAATGATGAGGTCTCCGAAATTTGCTTGCCCTAACGAATCAAGAAAGCTCATTGCAGCTAGAACATCGTCGATTTCATCAACACCACCACCATGAGTTCCCCCACTGGCCCCAACTCCACGGAAATTGAATCTTAACGTCGCGACACCTTTTTGTAGCAACCCTTCTGCTACCCGAGATGTTACATTGTTAAACAAGTTTCCCCCATATAAAGGATGAGGGTGAAGTATTAAAGCTACTTGAGGAGGATTTTCCCGGTGTTGAGGAAATTCAAGCAGCCCTTCTAGCGTGATGGCCCCACAGGGAAATGACACATTTCTTTTGGAAATTGGAAATTTATCCATTTTTCTGACCTGAATCGCTCCTACTCGTTTGGAACACGAAATAAGTTTAGGCCATATACTTTTTTAGTCCTTCGATATCTTTTTTCATTGTTTCATACAAAATTGCGTTTTCGATAGCTAGCGCTGACTGTTTCGAAAATTTCGTGATCAAATCCATTTCCTTTTGCTCAAATTTCCTGTTATCCGAGGAATAAATCCTCAAACAACCAATTACGGCCCCATGCAAGGATAGGGGGAAAGACAGGATTGAAACTATTCCTTCCTGGCGGGCAGCTTCCGGATATTGAAGTTTTTCCTCAAAGGAAGCCTCATCTACGAAAAAACCCTTTCCGGACAATTGAACTTCCGCGATGCTGCGTGTCGCATCTAGAGCTCCTTTAGTAACGTAATTATCGCTTAGACCATAAGATGCGGCCAATTCAAGAAAGGGTCCGTCCTTTTGGCGAATAAGTAATGAAGTTCCTTTTACTTTTAGTATATCGCGAGACGAATAACATATCAGATCCAGGATTTTTTTCAGATCAAGGCTTGATCCCAAGGCTTTCTCAGCTGCTTCATACACCTTCTGGGCTTCTTTTTCCCTTCGCAATGCGACTACTTTTTTCAAGGCCCTTTCTGTAACATCTACGAGTTGTTCCGGGTTGAATGGCTTGGGCAGGTAATCTATTGCCCCCAACTTTATAGACCCCACTGCGGAATCCACGGAAGGATATCCAGTGAACATGATCACTCCCGTATCAGGATGTTCACGAGCCACAGTTTCAACCAGCTCCATTCCGTTTCGGTCCGGCATCATTAAGTCTGTCAATATCAAATCATATTTTGTGTTCTTCATGAGATCCAACGCTTGATCAACACGGGAAGCCACGTCTACTCGAAACCCAATTTCTTCGAGAATTCTCGAAACACTTTCCTGAACGATTTGTTCATCGTCTACAACCATTGTTACAGCCTTCACGTTACCCCCAACGTTCATAAGAACCTCCTTTCAGTTGTTTCCAAGGGGCAGCCTGATTGTAAATATGGTCCCGACGCCTTCCGTGCTGGCAACAATAATGTCACCATTGTGATTCTTTACTATTCCGTAACTGACTGCCAAACCTAGGCCCATTCCCATGCCTTCGGTGGAATCCTTGGTGGTAAAAAACGGGTCAAAGATCTTGTCCAACATGCTCTCAGGCATTCCCAAACCTGTGTCCTCAAATTCGATTTCTACCCATTCATCGACACGTCTGGTCCTTATTGCTAGTCTACCTTTCCCATGCATTGCGTCCAAAGCGTTCAGAACGATGTTCATAAAGACCTGCTCCATGAGGTTGGAGTCAAACACGATTTCAGGAATATTCGCTCCGTATTCTTTGACCAGTTGAATTCCGAAAAATCGTTGCTGATGAACAATAATTTCTAGGGTCTGGTCTAGGACTTCCTCTATTTTTCGAGGTTTTTTCTGCATGGGCATCTCACGGGCAAAATCAAGAATGCCTTGGACTATTCCCCTGATACGGGTCGTCTCACGAACAATAATTTCCAGATCCTTGCGAGTTGATTCGTCATTCTTAAACTTCTTCGCAAGGAGGTGTGCGAATGTGAGCACCCCGGTAAGGGGCTGATTAATTTCATGAGCTATACCAGCGGATAACTTTCCGAGCGAAGAAAGTTTCTCAGATCTGAGGAGTTGCTTCTCCAATTTGATCTTTTCCCTCAAATCCGTGAAGATTCCTACAGATCCAGCCTCCTTCCCATTCTCGTAGAGAATTGCCGCGGATATGTAGACAGGCAGTTCGGCGCCGTGTTTATGAACAAGTGACACCTGTCTTTTTTGTAAGATGTCAATCCCTCCAAAATCATTAGATTTGAGATCTTTCATGATTTTCCGGGCGACACCCGGAGGATAGATCTGGACGATATTCATGACGCCTATGACTTCGTCCTTTCGGTAACCCAGAAGCTTTTCAGCAGCAGAGTTGAAAATTATGATCATGCCGCCTTTTCTTATACAAACTATCGCGTCAGGGGAGTGTTCGATTATGTTCTCTCTAAACTGGTAGGCCTTTTCCAGTTCAACGTTTGCTTCCCTAACGAGGGTTTCAAGGTCCCGAGTGTACTGTTTCACTTTTCTTCTAAGAGCGACCTTCTCCAGAGACCTCTTCAATGACAGTGAAAGGATCTCTTCGCTAACAGGCTTTGTCAAAAAGTTGGAGGCTTCCATCCGCAGGCACTCTATGGCCATCTCCATATCACCATGACCGGAAATAATTATTACTTCGGCGTCGTGATTTAGTTCCTTGATCCGCCTGAGCACCTCCACCCCATCCATTCCAGGGATTCTTACATCCAGTAAAACCACATCGGGGGATTGTTCCTGAAACTTTTGAATAGCGATAGGCCCATCCGCGGCGGTTTCTACATCGTAACCGTCGAGTTCCAAGGTCATACGCATCATGTTGCGAATGCTTTCTTCGTCATCAACAAGAAGGATTTTGTTCATACTTCGTCTCCGTGAGGCAATATCGGGAAGCTTAACCTGAACGTCGCGCCTTTTCCGGCAAAAGGATCAACCTCTATTGTTCCATGGTGGTCCTTAACTATGCCATAGCTTATAGAGAGTCCCAGGCCTGTCCCTTCACCGGTTTTCTTGGTGGTAAAGAATGGATCGAAAATCTTTGATACGATTGAATCCGGAATTCCTGGTCCGGTGTCTGAAACTGTTACTACCACCCGTTCATTTTCGACAAAAGACTTGATAGTTACAATTTTTCCCCCATTTTCGGAACCGTTTTTTGTTTCAACCTGTTCTGAAAGCATAGCGTCGCGTGCGTTTAGAATGAGGTTTATGAATACCTGTTCAAGACGATTGACGTCTCCCAGTATCTTTGGGAGACGAGTGTCCAGGTCCAGTTCCCATTTTATGCCACGGGCTTCGAGTTGTGTCCCAACAAGATTAAACACGCTGGAAATGGGGTAGTTGATGTCTGTGGGGCTCATTGTCTCATCGGCTTTCCTCCCGAATTGCCGGAGGTGATTAATGATTCTGGATGCCCTTTGAACGCTGGAATTAATTTCCTGAGTAACCTGTATCACGTCTTGGTTTGTAACACATGCCCCTGGCCTAGTTTTCTTCCTGAGGTAATCACACCCTAGCATAATCACATTGAGTGGTTGATTAAGTTCATGAGCTATACCTGTAGCCATTTCTCCCAATGTGGCCATTTTCCCGGCCTGGATCAGCTTGGCGCGTTTCTCCAATCTTTCGGTCACATCCCAAACTGCGGCGATAATAGCAGGGTGATCCAGGTACCGGCTAGTGCAAGCCTGAAAATTGACCATGAAAAGCGACCCATCTTTCCGCCTGTGCTGAAGCACGGGAAATAAAGCTGCTTCAGAATCGAAAAGCTTTTTGAGTTTGGAACTCGTTTCTTCCCGATCCCTATCCAGCCCCAAGTCAGCGAAATTCATGTTTAGCAATTCACTTTTCGAATATAAATATTCTTCTTCCACCCTGGCATTCACATCCAGGATCATCATGCTATTGGCGTCAAACACGAAAATGGGAGATGGTCCATTATCAAAAAGAAAACGATATTTTTCCTCAGATTCCCTCAGTCTGGCTTCAGATGCCTTGAGATGAAAAAGCATCCTGTTGAAGGAACGGGTCAACCCACCTATTTCATCATATGGCCCGGAATCATCTTCCTCAATCTCAACCTCATCACCCAATCCGTTAACAATATAGGGAGAAGAACCGACTGAAAACCTTTCGCCTGCTTCACGACTGATCTGATCCGCCCTTTTGGTCAATTGAAGAAGCGGCGAAGTGATGATTTTCGAAATTCGCTCTATGAATATCCAACTTACGGCCAAAACAGCGAGACTCGCGAGAAAATGAATTACCTTCAAATTGTCAATAATTGCTGAATCCCCTTTCAATTTGGGGAAAACCGCAAACTCAAGAGTAACACCTATAACTATTACGACCCCTGTCACAACAAATAAAGCGCTGATGAGTATTCTATTCTTGAAGGTCGCAAGAAACCCGAGTTTGGGTTTTAGATAACTTGGGATAAACCGTTCGAGCTTGAACAGCTTGTCAAATATGGAAATGGGTGTTTGTACTGATTCGGACCCGTTAGGCCAAAAACTCATTCGGACCCGGTTTGCATCTAATGATTGAGGTGAGGCTACCGGTTCCACGTCATGAGGTTTAGAATTTCCAGTCATAGGACTTTCCAATAAAGAAACTATCCGCTGACAGAAGCCTACCGGCAGCCTGTGCTTGCAAATTAAACCCAACCGTCTTTGTCGAAATACTCCCAAAGGTCATCACGAAGCGCCTCACATTCATCCTTGAGGTCTTCATAAGAACGAGCGTTTTCAATCGCCAGCGCAACCTGTTCGGCGAAGCCGAAAAGGAACCTGACCTCATCATCAGAAAATTTTCTGGGTTCCGAAGTATAAACTCTAAGAGCGCCTATTACCTTGTTTCTAATGATTAGAGGTACGCCGAGTATAGAAGCTATTCCTTCGCGTTTGGCTTCCAATGGATACTGTACCGCAGGATTTGTTGTTGCGTCCTCTATCCACATCGGTTTACCGTTAAGTGTCGTATCTGACAAACTTTTTGATGAATCCAGGGGACCTTTGTCAACGTAGTTACGGCTGAGGCCATGATATGCGAAAATACGGAGCATTTCCCTATTCTTATCCATTAGACTCAAAGAACTACCCTTAACTTTCATGACCTTGACGACGCCCTGCACAATCAGGTCCAATACCTCCTTGAGGTTTAGAGTAGAAGCAATGGCGTTCTTGATTTCCGCGAAAGTGTCTTCACGATAGCGCTTTTCCATTTGCGCCCTTCGGTTGTTCATTATCTTTTCAACCAGCTCAGTAAGTTGATCCGGCGTGAACGGCTTCCTGATATAATCTACTGCGCCCAGCTTCATAGCTTTGACCGCTGTATCAACCGTGGAGTAAGCGGTGAACATTATGATTGAAAGGTCGGGATCAATCTCGAGCATGGATTCCATGGCCTGTAACCCGTCCATACCCGGCATTTTCAGATCAGTTATGAGAATATCAAACCCGCCTTCTTTGAGAGTTTCAACAGCTTGCTCGCCTTTTTGACAGGTGAAAACCTGATAATTTTCGTCCTCGAGAATTCGGGTAACACTATCGAGTACTATCTTTTCATCGTCCAAAACCAGAATTTTGCCTTTTTTCTTTTCCATTTTGATTTACTCCAGAAAATGATTGCTTTCTTATCACTGTTCAAATTTGTGGAAAATATCTTTCACCCATTTAAACTCTTTTGTGACAAGAAGTTCCGGCGGTCTGTCAATTTGCAATCCGGGAGCGTTTTTCTTTAATCCATCTATATCTCTTTTGACGTTTCATAGGCCATGGCGTTTTCTAGAGCCTTGACTCCCTGTTCGGCAAACTTCATCAACAATGCTAATTCATCTTCGTCGAACGACCTCTTCTCAGCGCTATAGATCCTCAAAACACCTAGAATGGCGTTGTTCAGCTTCATGGGAATTGACAGAATTGAGGCTATTCCTTCGGATCTGGCTTTCTCCGGATATTGAAGGCTTGTATCAAAATCCGCATCTTCGATTATTACCGGTCCATCAGTCTGAAAAATCTCCGAAACACTTTTTGCGCTGTCCAGATTTCCTTTTTCAACATATTCATCGCTCAAACCGCAAGAACAAGCCATTTCAAGCGTCTGCTCCTCTTTTCTGTTTATAAGGAGAGAAGCGCCTTTTACATTGAATAAGCCCACTACACTAGTGCAGATCAGTCTTAGCACTTCTTTAAGGTCCAGACTTGACTTGATGGCCTTTTCCGCATCGCTGTACAGGGTCTCAATTTCTTTGTCACGCCTTTTTTTCGTTACCTTTTCTAAAGCGCGCTCAATTACCGCGATCAACTCTTCGGGCGTAAAGGGTTTCGGTAGATAGTCCAAAGCCCCCAACTTCATCGATTCGACAGCGGAATCAACAGTAGCAAATCCTGTAAACATTACGACGCCTGTGAGGGGGTGATTTGCCGCTACAGCCTGGACAGCCTCCATTCCACTCTTGTCCGGCATCATAAGATCAGTAAGTACAATATCGTAGGAATGTTCAGCTAAAAGTCCCAGCGCCTTGTCTACTCGCATAGCCCCGTCTATCCTGTATCCTTCTTCTTCAAGGATCCTCCTAACGCTTTCATGAACTATCTGCTCGTCATCAATCACCAAAATGGTTGCCTTCGGATTCCCGGCGGCGTTCATGTTTACCTCCTTACTTGTGTGAACCGGTGACAAATCACGCGCAAGACATGTTACCGGGCACAGTTAATTTCACTCGACATACATTCGTGTTTTCGTCGAAAAGTTTATATACGCCCAGTCCTGGGAAATTGACCGGAACAAAAATAAAACCACGACTGACCTTGTTTGAAAGTTCGGCCGGCGCTGTAAAGGAACCCTGTGGCGACATTATCTGAACCATGTCACCCTGTGTGACGCCAAGTGTTTGAGCGTCATCGGGGTTGATCTCTACGTAGCCCCGCGGACAAAGGGTTTTGAGATTTCTTGATCTTGTGGAGGTTGACCCAAAATGGTACATAGACCTTCCAACAATCATTTCAAATGGATAGTCTGCGGAATCCCTATCCGGCGCTTCCAGTGTCCTGACCGGAGCAAATGAGAACCGCTTTTCGTCGGAAACACGGTCTGAAGCTGCGGCAAATGGATTGACAATCTTACCATCACCGTTAAGGTTATGGGACGATAAATCCTTGTAAAGCGGTACTGTGCGGGTAATTTCCCTGAAGACATCGGAAGAACGGAAAAACCCCATGGAATGTCCCATTGTCTTGGCAAGTTCTTCAAGAATTGACCAATCCGGCATGGTTGGACCAAGTGGGGGTATAGCTTGAGCCAACCGTTGAACTCGATGCTCAATATTGGTCATAGTTCCTTCTTTTTCGGCAAATGACGCAGCAGGGAACACGCAATGGGCAATTTCCGCTGTTGGGCTTAAAAACATATCCTGAACGACCAGCAATTCAGCCTTACCGAGGGCGGAAGCCCAACGCCCGGCGTTGGGATAGTCGGTAAGCGGGTCAGCTCCTACTATATATATCGCCCTAATTTCCCCACTTTCCAAACCTCTCGCAATCTCGGTAGCCGTTTTCCCTTTGGCGTAAGGAAGCTTGGCCTTCCATGTTTTCTCAAACAAATTCCGGACAGAAGCCATGTCCTGATAACCTGGCATATATTCAGGCATCACACCCATGTCACACAACCCGACAATGTTGCCTTTTTCAAAAATTGGGTAAATTCCGGAGTTGGAATGTCCCATAGCCCCTGTGAGAAGCGCTAGATTGATGAGGTTCATGACACACTGGAGACCGTTCTCCTGCAGGATCACGTCCCCTCCAAAAATTATGGCCGCGGTAGAAGCTTCCGCGAATATCCTGGCCGCCTCTTCCAGCTCATGGGCGCTCAGGCCCGTCCTCTTAATGATCCCATTCATCGGAATCTTGTCCAACAGGTTTTTCATGGGAAGAAAATTTGTTGTATTGTCTCTCACAAATTTATGGTCCCAAAGGTCCATGTCCAGGATGATTTTCATCATCCCCAAAGCCAGTTCGCTTTCTGAATATGGCCTGATTTTCAATCTTGTGCGCGCAAATGGATCCAGACTAGTCTGTCGTGAGTTAGCGACGATAACATTGCTATCATAGCGTCGGGAAGCAATTTTAATTTTCCAGCCCAAAGCCGGCGTTTCTTCAACAGGGTCTATGCCGACGACCAAAACTGCTTCAGTTTTCAGGAGTTCATCCAGAGTCTTCGCAGAGCCTCTAACTCCGCATGTCAGTTCCATAGCGCGCTGAACCCTCAAAAAGCTGAATCTGGCCTCACTATCGATATTGTTTGTTCCAATTACCGACCGGAAAAACTTCTGGAACGCGTAACAGTCTTCGTTCATCAGCCGGGGGGAGGCCAATCCGGCTATACTGTCTGGACCGGATTCATCGATAATCTTCCGGAGTTTTTCCGAAACGTATGAAAGCGCTTCCTCCCAGAATACCGGACGCAACTCACCTTTGGTTCTAACAAACGGCGAGACCAAGCGGTCCTCGTTATGAACCAGATCGTAGCCAAACCGTCCTCCTACACAGAGATTACCGCTATTATGAGAAATCGGGTCGGTAGTGATCCGGAAAACCTTGTTGTCCTTTACGTTCATCTCCATTCGACACCCAGCCGAACAAAGAGGGCATATCGTTGGAGTTTTCCTAAGCTCCCAGGAACGAGCCCATGTTTTGGAGTCCTTGTATGACATGGCCCCGCTGGGACAAGCTTCGACGCACTCACCGCAAAAATCGCATTTAAGGACACCACCATCACGAGTATTTATTCGGGCGTTGTATCCAAGTTCCTGTAGAGCAAGCGCTCCTGCTCCTATGACTTCGTGACAGACTTTCACGCATCTCAAACAGGTTATGCAAAGATTGGGGTTGTATTGTATCAACGGCCAGTTTTTGACTACCGAACCGGTACGTCTTTCCATAAATTGGTCCGCGCCTGTAATTCCCAAGCGGTAAGTAAGGTTTTGAATCTCACACTCACCTGCCGCCGGGCAGACCGGGCAGTCGAGAGGGTGATCCATGAGCACAAGCTTCATCACTTCCTCCCGCATGTTTTTTACCTTTGGGGTATCGGTCTTAACTTTCATTCCGTCTTTGACGATCGTGTTACATGAGGTCATCAGACGTGACACACCCTCAATTTCTACCACACACATACGGCATGAATCAGACGGCGTGATCTTTGGGTAGTAACAGAGGGTTGGGATCCAGATTCCGGCTTGATTAGCAGCCTCAAGGATTGTCTTTCCTTCAGAGACGCTCACTTCAACGTCGTCGATTGTAAGAAGAGGCATTTTCAGGCCCTCGTATTTTGTACACGAATTGTAAGAACTGGCCCTCCAATCAGGCCAGGTTCAGCGAATCATCAACTCGCCGCCTTATCAACCGCTAACAAAATCAAATGGAAACATCTAAGACACCGACTTGCTTCTATAAATGAACCCTTTTGGGTAAAGCCCGAATCAACTTCATGGAAACTGGCAATCCTCTCTCTAGGTTCTAGTTTCACTGTGCATACCTTACCACCTTCTCTTGAAGGGGTTCTGGCTGTAACCAAAACACCTCGATCCGCCTCAATCCTGGCTATAATATCCTCCATCCACTGGCTTTCAGATGGGGCGCAGGTCCCTGTAGTCACGTATTCATGGATCATTCGAGCGGCCCTCTTGCCTCCCGCCATGGCGTGCACAACAGTCAGAGGTCCACTTACTGCGTCACCTGCGGCAAATACTCCTGGTCGAGAGGTCATCATAGTAGACGGGTCGACTTTAATGGTGACATGACGGGTGATTTCTATCCGGTCCTCTGGAGAGAGGAAATCCAAATCAGAGGTCTGGCCAATAGCAGGGATAAGAGTATCAGCTTCCATAACAAATTCAGATCCTTCTACTGGCACTGGTCGTCTTCTTCCACTTTTGTCCGACTCCCCAAGCGCCATCCGGATACATTTGAGGCCAATCATTTTGTTGTCTTGATGAACAATTTCTATAGGCTGAGTAAGAAAATTGAATTCGATTCCTTCCTCTGCAGCGTCTTCAACCTCTTCCGGTTCAGCGGGCATTTCAGCCTGCGTTCTGCGATACACTATTGCTACCGTTGGAGCCCCCATTCTAAGGCACGTTCTCGCACAATCGATTGCCGTATTCCCGCCACCTACAATGATCACCTTTTCGCCAAGTCGAACATTTTCCCCAAGATTGATGTTCCTAAGGAAATCGATCCCCCCGGAAAATACTCCTTCAATTCCGTCTTTCTCTCCCTTTATGCCCAACGGGGTCGATTTGTGCGATCCCAAACCAAGAAACACCGCTCCGAAACCTTCTCTGAACAAATCAGGCATGCTGAAATGCTTTCCAAGTCGTAACCCACGTTTAACTTCTATGCCCAGGTTGACCAAGATGCTGATTTCTCTGTCCAAAACATCTCGCGGTTGCCGGTATGGAGGGATGCCTACTGCAACCATACCACCCGATTCGGGCAAACCTTCAAAAATGGTTACCGGATGTCCAAGACGATTCAAATAGTACGCCGCAGCCAACCCAGCCGGACCAGCCCCGACTACTGCGACAGGAACACCTGACAGCTCGACTTTTTCCAGAGGCGGTTGCAAGTGATGAATCATCTCATAATCAGCGGCCACACGTTTTAATGTTTTTATAGGAATGGCAACGTCTCCCATGTTTGCGACACTGCATGCTTTTTCGCAGGGAGCTGGACAGATCCGTCCGGTGATACCAGGCAGTGGCATTTCGCGACGAATTATCTCAAGGGCTTCTCCGTAACGCAGTTCCTGCAACATTTCCACATAGCCAGGGATATTGATGTGACATGGACACGTATTCATACATGGAGCGGAAATGCTTCCCACAAAACGAACCGAATCTTCAGGGACACCATATTTCAGGGCTTTCAAAAAATCGTTTTTGTAATGAATGAGACCATCCGCAAGCAGTTCTCCCGCGCTCTGACAAACGGAACATTTTGCCCCTTCATTGAGTACGCCGGACATACGTTTCAAAATCTCCAGATCAGATTCCTGACCTTCTCCCCGCATTATTCTATCCAGAGTGATCAATATGAGTTTGGAGCCTTTTATCCCTGTGATGCATTTGCCGCAACAGTATTTGGTTTGGATCTGTTTGACGTATTCCGCTACCATAGGGACAAAATTGAAGTTTTCGCCAAACTGGAGGAATCCCTTACCGCTCATGACAGCGATAACGTTGTCCGGAAAACTCGTTTCAGATGGAAAATCTTCCAGGCTACCACCTTCAAAGATGTCGTCCCCGCCCTTGCGGTACCTTAATACTTTGCCCCAACGCCCAAAAATTATGGACTTCATTTGGTCCTCCAGTCAGTGGGAAGCTCCAAAATCTATTGCGCAAACATATTCAGGAACAGGTCAGTAAAGAAAATTTCTTAAGGTATCTCTAGCTATAAACGATTATTTTATTAAACTATCGGACAACAGGCCCTTTGAGCTTTATTTATCTTATGCAATCCAATTTTTAAGGCTGAAAGGTTCTCCTGTTAGAAAGATGGATGTTCGATACCGGCGGTAAGCCGATCCGCGTCTTGCGATCCCAATAACCCAGTCTCTGCCGAAATCACACATTTCCGAGAAATATATATTTTCCAATTTCTCTCAGGCTCGGTCTCAGTAGCCATATGCGGAAATTTACTATAGCTCAATATTGTCCGGAAGTGAATCAGGAAAAACTTCAACAGCCAATTTTCTGGCGCATCAAACGATCTCCACCGATCCGCTGGGATCAAAATCTACAACATCGCCAATGATCGCCGCCATAGAAATACCGGCTTCAATGAGCTCCTTAACAAAGCGTTTCGCATGTTCAGCAGGAACTCCCAGTAACAGACCTCCGGAAGTCTGAGGATCGAACATAAGATCCTTAACGATTTCGGACACCCCAACATCAATCCTCACCCAATCAACGTAATAGTCACGATTCGCATACGCCCCGGCAGGAATTAATCCCATGCTCGCGTATCGATGCGCTCCATTGAGCAATGGCACACTGCTGCTGTAAACGCGTATTTTACGCTTCCCCGCAATGGCCATTTCAGTTAAATGCCCCGCCAGCCCGAAGCCGGTGACGTCAGTGCAAGCTCTGATCTTCCATTTGATCGCGATTTCAGAGGATTCCTTATTTAGAGCGCAAATGGAACGTTCAAAATCGAGGATGGATTCGGCAGACGCTAAACCAGCCTTCACGGCAGTGGCTATTACCCCCGCTCCTATGGCCTTGGTCAACACTATTTGATCTCCAGGCATAAGGGCATCGTTAGTCATTATTTGTTTCGGATGAACGATACCGAGGACAGACATACCAAACTTTGGTTCATCATCTTCAACGCTATGGCCACCGATGAGGGAGACTCCAGCCTCTCTTAAAATTTCCAGGCCTCCTTCCAGAATCAGTCGAAGCTTTTGAATCCCCAATTTCTTTGTCGGGAAACATACTA
>JAMCYH010000302.1 GCA_023474025.1 Deltaproteobacteria bacterium | reverse complement strand
GCCCGATATTAGTAAATCTCACATTCTTGCCATAGCCTTGTATGCGCAATTTTATTAAATCTTGATCAGCCTTCTTTTCAAAGTTATTAAGATAATTTGTTATTACCGCGGTTGTTTCTCCGGTTTTTCTATTGGATATGGAGGGGGAGGAGAAAAAAGAAACAATTTAGATATTGTGCTCGGCATTCCCAGTTTTGAAATTATGCCAATTTCGCGAACAAATCCATCATTGGCAGAGTGGGACTCAAAATGGGGGAGCATTGTCATCGACAACTATGAACTTAAGAAACAGGGGGAGAATTTATGAAAGTGGCAATATTAGCTGGTGGATTAGGAACTCGTCTCCAAGAGGAAACCACGGTCAAACCCAAGCCCATGATCGAAGTAGGCGGGCATCCTATCTTATGGCATATCATGAAAATCTATAGCCAATATGGATTCAATGAATTCGTGATAGCGCTAGGATACAAAGGTGAAATCATTAAAGACTTTTTTATTAATTACAGGTTCAGTGCAAGCAACCTTACAGTAAATCTTAATAGTGGCGAAATCGTCGTGCGTGGAGGAAATTACGAGAATTGGCTCCTTCATCTTTTAGATACTGGAGCCAATACTATGACTGGTGGACGCGTGAAGCAAATAGCTGAATTTGTTGGTAACTCCCCCTTCATGCTCACTTACGGAGATGGGGTAGCAGATATTAATATCAACCATTTGCTTCAGTTCTATAATAGCAAGAGGAAAATCGCCGCCGTCACAGCCGTTCATCCTCCTGCGCGTTTTGGCGAACTCAATTTGAATAGCGAAACGGTCAGATCCTTTGAAGAGAAGCCGCAGACAGGGCAAGGCTGGATCAATGGGGGTTTCTTTGTCCTAGGTCCGGAGGTAAAAAACTATATCGAAAACGACGACACAATTTTTGAAAAGGAACCTCTAGAAGCAATTGCTAATGAACAACAACTTGTCGCATATCGTCATGACGGATTCTGGCAATGCATGGATACGCTTCGGGATGTACGTTATCTGGATAACCTGTGGCAAACCGATCAAGCACCATGGAAAGTCTGGTAATAATGGACATTGCTAAAGATTTGTTCTGGCACAATAAAAGAGTCTTTGTCACTGGCGCTACTGGCATGATTGGATCCTGGTTAGTAAATTCATTGCTTAAAAAAGGCGCCTATGTTGTTGCCCTGGTCAGAGATGCAGATCCAATGTCCCTATTATTTTTAAGCGGCGATATCAGTCGGGTATCTGTCGTGAATGGGGCGCTGGAAGATTTTTACACGCTCGAACGTGCAATCAATGAAAATGAGATTGATACTGTGTTTCATCTGGGCGCACAGACCATTGTTGGAACGGCATATCGATTCCCACTATCGACTTTTGAAACTAACGTGCGCGGCACTTATAACCTGATGGAAGCCTGCCGAATCCACGAGAAGTTAGTGAAGAGAATTGTAATTGCATCAAGCGATAAAGCCTATGGAGACCACGAAGAATTGCCCTATACGGAAGACATGGAACTCAAAGGCAGGCATCCATACGATGTTTCCAAGACCATCTCGGATTTTATGGCACAAACATATCACCACACTTACGGTACGCCAGTGGCGATAACCCGCTGCGGAAATGTGTATGGAGGAGGCGACCTGAACTGGAGTCGAATCGTACCTGGCACAATCCGGGCATTGTTATCTGGTCAATGCCCTATTGTTCGGAGCGATGGGACATTTGTACGTGATTACATTTATGTAATAGATGTAATCAGCGCTTATATGCAAATAGCAGAGCATCTGGATGATGAGATAACGCATGGTCATTCATACAATGTCAGCAACGAAGACCCTAAAAACGTGCTGGAAATGGTAGCAATCATCGGCAAACTCATGGGTTTCGAAAATCTTAAACCCGATATTCAGAACACTGCTATAGCCGAAATTCATGACCAGTGTCTATCAGCAGAAAAAGCCCGAAACACCCTGAACTGGAAACCTACTTATGACCTTGTAAGAGGACTGAAAGAAACAATCGAATGGTATCGTTCGTTTCTAAAGAACTAAATTTTCTGGAGGAATGAAAACTTATGATTAACGGGGTCTTTGTACGCCCTCTTACACGTATTCCAGATGAGAGGGGTATGATTATGCATATGCTGAGAATGGATGATCCCGATTTTGAGAAATTTGGGGAAATTTACTTCTCTGTTATTTACGCAGGGGTCGTAAAGGGATGGCACCTACATAAAGAAATGACATTAAATTACGTGGTTGTTTCG
This sequence comes from Deltaproteobacteria bacterium, assembly GCA_023474025.1. Classification (GTDB taxonomy): domain Bacteria; phylum Desulfobacterota; class Desulfomonilia; order Desulfomonilales; family Desulfomonilaceae; genus CAJBEZ01. The sequence continues at coordinate 11,083 of JAMCYH010000302.1, read as the reverse complement.
GGACTCATCAAGTTGGTTTTATATGATGACCGTGTCGACTCTACAACAAAAGGCCAACTTCAGGAATTATTTATTGGGGAAACAAATTATTCATTGGTACACATTCCTCCGGGAGTGTGGAATGGTTTTAAAGGTATCGGAACGACAGCTGCTATCGTAGCAAATCTATCAACAATTCCACATGATCCCAGTGAAATTGTGCGAATGGATCCGTTCAGCAATCACATCCCTTACGATTGGGCTCTCAAGCACCGATGAAAAAGCACGCAATCATTGGCGCATCTGGATTGGTTGGCGAAAATTTATTTCGTGTCCTTCAAGCGTCGGATGTTGATGTAAATGGAACATCGAATAAACAAGAGATTCAAGGGCTAGACCAATTAGATATAAAAAGCAGTGTTGATGTACAGAACTACATAAACATGACAAAACCAGCTTATATTTACCTGCCAGCGGCGCTCACAAATGTAGAATACTGCGAAACCAACCCTGAAGAGAGCTACGGATCAAATGTCCTTGGCGTTGAGAATGTTGTGCGTGCATGTAATCAAATAGGAGCAAAACTAATTTTTTTTTCTTCTGATTATATTTTTGACGGTAGAAACGGGCCTTATCCTGAAGATGCTACGGCCAACCCGATTTCTGTTTATGGGATCCACAAATTAATAGCTGAACATTACATCACAGCATTCTGTCAGGATTTTATTATTGTGCGCACGACTGTTGTCTATGGCTGGGAACGGCAACTGAAAAATTTTGTTGGGCAATTGATATCAACCTTGCGTGAGGGAATTACTTTTAACACTCCCATTGATCAGATTGGCAGCCCTACTTACGCACCCAACCTGGCTGCAGCTGTCTTGAAACTTGCCCTGTCAAGCTACCATGGAATTATCAACCTGGCTGGCGCCGACTTGATCAGTAAATATGAATTTGCATGCGAAGCTGCAAAAGCTTTTGACCTAGACCCTGCCTTAGTTACTCCGGTGACCACCGCCAAGCTAAAGCAGTTAGCTCTCAGACCACTAAATGCGGGGATGACAACTATGAAAGCCAACGCAATGCAAACTTATTTGCTCGGATACAAAGAAGGCCTAAAAGAAATGTCGAATACTGCGAGGAATTATTGTGAAAGCTGATACCAGAGAACAAATTTTAGAGTTGGCAAAAAAATATTATGAAGAGACATGGCCTGCCAAGGAATTTGTGCCCGGACAGACCACCATTCCATATGCCGGAAGAGTCTTTGATGCGAAAGAAGTGAGTAATCTTGTTGATTCAGCGCTTGACTTCTGGTTGACTACGGGCCGATACGCAAATAAGTTTGAGAAGGATTTTGCAAAATTCTTAAATGTAAGGTATGGAATGCTTTGCAATTCTGGATCTTCGGCAAATTTGCTTGCATTATCCGCCCTTACATCAGAAAAGCTAGGCGAACGACAACTCAAACCCGGAGATGAAGTTATCACGGTTGCGGCTGGTTTTCCTACTACGGTGAATCCAATTATTCAAAACAACCTAGTACCGGTTTTTCTGGATGTTGAATTAGGTACCTACAATGTTGATGTGAGCCTGCTTGAGGAAGCTGTAGGACCGCGGACGCGCGCTATTATGATCGCTCATACGCTTGGGAATCCTTTCAATTTGGAACGAGTTGTTGACGTAGCCAAACGCTACAATTTATGGCTAATAGAAGATAATTGTGATGCTTTAGGTTCAAAATATAATGGACAACTTACTGCTAGCTTCGGCGACCTGGCGACAGTGAGTTTTTACCCTGCGCATCATATTACCATGGGCGAGGGCGGTGCCGTGATTACAAATAACCCCAAGCTGAAAACTCTAGTTGAATCCTTCAGAGATTGGGGGCGTGATTGTTGGTGCGCTCCTGGCGAGGAAAACACTTGTGGAAAACGCTTCGACTGGCAATTAGGTGATTTACCACATGGCTATGATCACAAATACACTTACTCACACATAGGATATAACCTCAAGGTAACAGATATGCAGGCTGCTGTTGGTGTTGCACAATTGGGAAAACTGCCTTTCTTTGTAGAAGCGCGCAGAAAACACTGGCAAATTTTGCATGACGGGCTAAAAGACCTGGAAGAATATTTTATCCTGCCCTGTCCTACTGAAAACAGCGAACCAAGCTGGTTTGGTTTCCTGCTTACAATCAAAGATACCACACCATTTACTAGATCAGAAATAATCCATTTTCTCGATGAGCGAAAAATCGCCACCCGCTTACTGTTTGGCGGCAACCTGATCAGGCAGCCTGCTTACAAAAGCAGGGAGATGCGTATTGTAGGAAATCTGTCGAATACCGATATAATCATGAACCAGACCTTCTGGATTGGAGTTTATCCCGGCTTATCCAACCTAATGCTTAAATTCATGATAGAAGCAATCCATGAGTTTGTTCAAATGAGTAAGTAGCCGAGTATTTTATGAATAAAATAAGATATTTCATGATTCCGAACCCCTGTATCCCGGTGACATCAGAATGGAGCAGATATTCTCCTATCATATCAGAAATCGGAAAAGCACTCTTAAAGTATAATTGTGAGCCAGTTGACTTCAGAGGAAATATACTAACACTACTTATATCATATAAGAGACCAGATGTTTTCCACATTCATTGGCCAGATCAACATTACAATGGACGTAACTCTTTATTTTTACGTCTTTTAAGGGCACTACAATTATTGACTTGGGTTTTCGTGTGTAATATTCTAGGTATAAGATTTATTTGGAGTATCCACGATATTTACCCCCATCCCCAAACCCCGAATAATTACGATCCTTTAGATCGGTTTATGAGAAAACTACTAATGAAGTTTTCTTTTTCGGTATTGGTTATGGGAGATTCTGCGATAAAAAATGTCATCACTGAATTTGGAGAACCAAAACGTATTTTTGTATCTCCGTTTGGATCTTATAGAGAATTTTATCCAAACCAAATCAGCAGAAAAAATGCACGGAATAACCTTGGGCTATCACCATCAAATCGCCTATTCCTATTTTTTGGCACAGCCCACTCTAACCGAAATCCCGTCGAGTTAATTCAAGCTTTTAGATCATTTTCAAATCCAAATATTCGATTAATTGTTGCTGCTACCTGGTATGCCGAAAAAACTCGACGGGAAATACTTGAAGCTGTAAAGAATGATGACCGAATCACAACTCAATTTGATCTAATACCTCCTGAAAAAGCAGAAGTTCTATTTAAAGCTGCAGACTTTGTGGCATTACCGAGTCATTACTATCTTACATCGGGAGTTATTGTCACTTCGTTATCATTTGGATGTCCTGTTATTGCGGAAGAATACGGGTGTGCGCCGAGTCAGATTCGTGATGCAGGATTCATTTATGATTCCAAAGATGAGGATGGTTTGATGAACGCTTTACAGCAGGCAGTGGAATGTGATGTAGATGAGTACAAGAGGCGTGCGCAAAGAATTTCGGAGGCGTTGTCTTGGAATCTGTGTGCACAAAAAATTGCAGAAGCGTATCGTAGTTAAGAAGTGAAAATTATGGCTTTTATAACTATTGGTATCCCCACCTACAATCGTTCCCAATTTTTGATTGAAACACTTCGCAGTGTCCAGCATCAAGACTATGCTGATATTGAGATTTTGATTGCTGATAACGCTTCATCAGATGATACAGCTTGTATCTGCGAACAGTTAGCCAAAAATGACAAGCGGATTCGTTACATTCGGAATCCTGAGAATTTGGGGATGGCAGGTAATTGGAAACGTATTGCAGAATTGACGACAACGCCCTACCTCAAGTATTTGATGGACGATGATTTGCTCCTGCCAGGCTGTATTAGTGCATTTGCTGAGGTGGCACGGCGAGTTCCTGAATTGAGTCTCATCGCTTGCTTGGCGGTAGGTTTTCGTGATGGTAGCGAGCTTGCAATTATGCCTCAACCTATTTATGCGCCAGAAAGTTCTATTCCAGGCAGGGTAATTGGGCAGTTTCTAGTGCGCTGGTCGAATCAACTCGGTTGCCCCACGAATATAATGTATCGGACGGATGCGCTGCGCCAAGTTGTGACAGTATGGGATAACGTGCCTAACCAGATTTGGACATCTGATATTTTAGCAATGCTCAAAGTGTTAGATCTAGGCAATTTTCTGTGCATCAACCGGCCATTGGTGGCAATTCGCCAACATACAGGCAGTGGTACTTCTTCTCTCAATACGCAGCCTGGCGCACGTGAGACTTTTCGCCAAGAAAAGGAGTTGTTGAAGGAATTTGCTCATTTGGCAGGTGACGAATCCTCTGATTTGGCTTTCGTCGAGCTCAATGATGCGCGGCATGCTTTTCTGCGCGCGGTGACATTTTTGTATCGTCGAGATTTTCCCGAATCACTTTATTACTTCAATTATTGGCGGAGTTCGCCTTATGCTTGGCGATCTTTACGCTTGGCAGTACAAATGAACTGGGGCGGACTAGTGCCGGAGTCTGTTTGGGTGGTCGCGCGGTTTATTAAGCATGCTTTGCATTTAAAGCACAAACCATTTGTTCTGCAACCATCGCAATTTCCTGCAAGCAATACTTTTCGCTTTCGGGTTACAGGTATGTGTGAATTCTGGAATTGCGATGGTTATCTGTAATTTATGAGCATATCGGTTGTTATCAATACCCTAAATGAAGAAGCCAACATCGCCGACTGTATCCGCAGTGTGCAATGGATGGCGGATGAGGTTGTGGTGTGTGACATGCATAGCGACGATCGCACCTTAGAGATTGCACAAAGCTTGGGAGCTCATGTAATTTACTACGAGCGCACTGGCTTTGTGGAACCCGCAAGGTATTTTGCCATATCTCAAGCACAACATGAATGGGTGCTGGTAATTGATGCTGATGAGCGCATGACAGAAAGACTCGCGACGAAATTGCGTGAACTTGCACGGGACAAGAGCGTAGAGGTTGTGTCATTCTGGTCGCTCTATTGGTATTTTGGCGACTGGGTTCGTTATGGCGAATTCTTTAGTAATACATGGACGCGATTCTTTCGCAAAGAGATTTATCTGGAAACCTATAACAGCAATGAAGAAAATGTCCACCATAATTTCGACGCATTAAGAGCATATCCCAATAACCTACGGCTAGGCCCGGAGCATCATATTTTGCACTTGGCTTATCCCACAATCGAAAAATATGTATGCAAAACATTAGGAATGTATGCGCGGGTGGAAGGCGAGCAATACTATAAGCAGGGACGTAGGTTTTCTTTTGTGCGGATGGTGGGTGAACCTCTCAAGTCATTCGTAAAGACCTTATTCCTCATGCAAGGTTATCGGGATGGCATGCGCGGTTTCATTTTGTCTGTGCTTTACGCCGGCTACCGTTTTAATACTTGGGCGAATGTATGGCTTTTGGAAGAGTTAGACAAACAGAAAAATTCTTCTAAGCGTGAGGCCATTTAGCGATGCGCTGTCCAGACTTGAGTAAACTGCCATCGCCACCGCTGGACAGTGGCTCTGCAGACGGCAATGTGGAAATCATCCAGAAATATGCGCACTGGCTGGCAAGGTGGGTCGGCGAGAAGGACAAGGGATAGTCGGACGCCATAAATAAGGGTTTTGATCGCTCCAGTGGCGAAATTTTGAGTTGGCTTAACTCGGATGATGTCTACCCGCCAAATGCATAGGGACAAGCGGATGCAGACTACTCTCAAGAATAGCTCTGTGAATTGGATCGTTGGCATTACATTGATGCTTGATCAGCGCTCAAGGAAAATTGGCGAATTTCGCCTAGAACATAACACGGGTTATTGGCGTGTTTCGGATTATTCACCCGGCTCATGGTTTGATTTTGTGTGTACAAAACAATCTGGTACTGAGCTGCCCCAACCATCATCTTTTTGGCGTAAAACTGCCTGGGATCATGCCGGTGGAATAGATGAAAACTTCCATTACGCCATGGATCATGATTTATATGGCGCTTGGCACATCTAGGTTATGTCCCATACATTCTTAATTTTCCCCTTGCTGGTTTTTGTTTGCATAACCAGCAAAAAACAAAGCAATGGCCCGACGTTTTCTGGCAAGAGGAACTTCAAACAGTCGACAAATGGTTGGCCCGACCTTTGACTGAAAAAGAATTGGATACACTTCAGCAATATCGTAATTGGCTACAAATGCACATTGACCAAACAGACAAAAGCAGCTCTTCAACTACAAGTGTGCTTTCCAAAATAAAAAAAGGAGTTAGCCGTGTTATCTCGTATTTCAAATTTCAAGAAGATCTCGGATCGAATTAAAAAGAATAAGGGAATTATTTCGAAGAAGGAAATGGAACATTTTCTTCCTCAAGCGCCTATTATTGTGGAAGCGGGAGCACATATTGGCCTAGATACAATTGAAATCAGCCATCAATGGCCCAAGGCAACTATCCATGCTTTTGAGCCAATGCCAGAGATTTTTGAAAAATTAAAAAATAATACGGCCAATTTATCCAATGTAATTTTGCATCCATGTGCGCTTAGTTCCATTACCGGCAGCGCAAAATTCTATGTAAGCAGTGGTATCTCTGACGGTTCAAGCTCCCTGCTCGCGCCAAAACGGCATCTTGTAGATCATCCGGATGTTCTGTTTACCAGGGAAGTTGATGTTCCAACGATCACCCTGGATAACTGGGCAAAAAAGAATCACATCCCAAGAGTGGATTTTCTTTGGCTCGATACGCAGGGCACTGAACCATTGATTTTAAAGGCGTCCCCCATTATCCTTTCAACAGTTCAGTTGATCTATACCGAAGTCAGTCTTGTCGAAACTTATAATGGTGTTGTAAAGTATCCAGAATTTCGTGAATGGCTGGAAAGCCAGGGTTTTGAAGTTGTAAAAGAAGCCCTGCCATGGCTAGATGGGGGGAATGTGTTGTTTCGGCAGAACAACAAGAATTGATGGCCAAATGACAATTACAGGCATTGTTGTAACCTATAACGAACAACGCAGGCTGGAGGCATGTTTGAAAAGCCTGAAATTCTGTTCCCAGCTTATTGTTGTAGATATAGGCTCCAAAGACCGTTGCGTGGAAATTGCGCACGCATGCGGAGCCGATGTGATTACCCATCCCTGGGTACCCATTGGCGAATATGACGTGCCAGATACAATCGGATTATCCAAAAACAATTGGATTTTGCGTCTGGACCCGGATGAAGTTGTGCCAGAAGCCTTGGCACAATCCATATTGGATACAATCAGGAATATCGGTGAGGATGTCGGACGGATTAGTCTGCCACATCAATATTATTTTCGTGGGAAACCATTGACAACCAGTGTCTGGGGAGGAATAAATCATATTCCTCGCATTATTCACAGAGACCGTGTCATTTATACTGAAAAAGTTCATCGCGGGCAAGAATGCAAACAAGGCTTCGTAATTTATGAAATCGAATATAACGGAGAAAATGCACTCAAGCATTACTGGATAGATACCTATGTGCAGTTATGGGAAAAGCATTGGCGCTACATTAAGTTGGAAGGCAAAACGCGTTATGATGAGGGCAAGCGTTCTAGCCTATACGAGTTATCAAAAGAAACGGCCAGGGCACTATATATTAGTCTGATTCAAAAGCAAGGTTGGCGAGGCGGTTTTAGCGGCATCTTCCTTAGTTTTTTTACACATGGCATAACTTTATGAGTGTTATGTCACTGGCGGTATATCAGTTCAGACGCTCCAAATCAACACCCAAATGAATTTTTCGAGAATTTCCGTAATAACCCCTTCCTTAAACCGTGCCGGGATGATTTCCGACGCCATCGAAAGTGTGCTGGCGCAGAACTACCCGAATTTCGAACACATCATTGTTGATGGCGGCTCCACCGACAACACGCTAGATGTGTTAGCTCGTTATCCCCATTTAATAGTTCTGACTGGTAGGGACGCTGGGATGTACGATGCTTTGAACCGTGGCCTTCATGTCGCTGCGGGTGAGATCATCACTTTCCTAAACAGTGATGATTTGTATGTTCCTGGTGTTTTTGGGGAAGCCGCGAGACTCTTCGAAGTTGCCGAACCACCAGATGCAGTGATCGGAAGGGCAATCACCTTCTGGACATCAGTTGAAAGACCGTCGGCTCATTTGAGTTTGGATTTTGAGAAAGGGTTACTGCCGGAAATCTCGCTCGGGGGTACGGCGATCATGAATGCCTGGTTCTTTCGAAAGCAGGTATTTACCCAGATTGGCAATTTTGATGCCAGCCTTAAAATAGCCGGTGATCGCGAATTGTGCCTGCGTTTTGTCTTAAGCGGGATGCGAGCTAAAGAGTTTCCCAAAGTTGTCTATTGTTATCGTGAACATGCTGGATCCCTTACCCTTGACAGCGCTGCTCCTCAAAAAATCCTGCGGGCTGGGGAAGAGACTTTGCGTTTTATTCAACGCTATCGCCGGGAAAACAAAATTCCTGCCTACACAGGACTTTTCCGTGATTGGCAAAACGAACAGTTACTCAGTTTGGCGCGGGTTTCCTTCCATCACTTTCTCCTGCTCGATTTCCTGCGCTTCGCCTCGATTGGTGTTCTAAATGACTGGAGGTTCCCCTGGTTAATGCTCGGGCGTATCCTGAATTGAGAGGGTTGAATGAGCCTTAGGGTCATAATTGTCATTGGGACTGTCTTGGCAATTGTGGCGGTGGACTGTGAATGGTATACAATTATCCCGTTACCTTTTACGGTTGGCGTATTCTGCTCAAGGTGATTCGGTATGATCCCTTGGTAGCCGTCGTGGTTGTCCATAGAAGATTATTATTGTTTCGAAAAACACTGCTGCAAAGGTCTAAATAATTCCGATGCGTATTTTGATCACAAGCGCTGCCCCATTGGATGGCTTCGGTGGAGGCTCCGTCCACCTGTTGGAAATCGCCAGCCATCTGCAAAGAGCAGGGGCCGAAATCTATCTCATGCCGGTGACCGATCACAAGACTCCGCCGGATATCTGGCCCGCCGAACAGCTGATCGAGGTGCGGCCTGCCCGGATTCACTATTTGCTGGATGGTCTTGGGGTGGCGCGCTCGGTTCGAAAATTCGCGGCGTCCAACCCTGTGGACATGGTGCTGGGCTGGCAGCATGAGGCCGCCTTCCTGCCCGGGCTGGCCCCAAAAATGGGCTTTCTGTTTGGCATGTTGGCGGCTTTTCCTTATGGGGCGTGGTCCGGACGAGATACACGCTGGCGCACGATCAAGCAGCTCAGTGACGAGTTTTTTCGCTGCCGCCCGCTAAAGAAGGCATCCATCGTCTTCACCCCCTCGGAATTCACTCGTCAGGAACTGATTAGTTTGATTGGAATTCCCAAGGAAAAAATACAGGTGGCACCTCTTGGGGTGGATTCCGTTTTTAACTCCATCCAACACGAGCCTCGAAGCGCTATTCGCAATTTTATCTTCTTCGGCTCGTTGGCGTCCATCAAAGGCGTACAGGATGCGGTCAGCGCTTTGGGGCAGGTCAAAAAGGACGGCTACTTCAACTGGAAGCTGAAAATTGCGGGCTGGGGAGATCGTGAGCAGCTTATGGAGCTTATCCGCCAGTACGGCATCGAGAGTCAGGTGGAATTCCTGGGAGCTTTGAACCGATGCGAACTCGTAGATCAACTGGCCTGGGCGCAGGTCGCCGTTCTGCCGTCTTACAGCGAGTCCTTTGGGTTGTCCATCGCGGAGGCGCAGGCCTCGGGCTTGCCCGTAATTGCCTATCGCGCCGGGGCGGTACCCGAAGTGGTGAAGCACGGGAGCACAGGTCTGCTAGTACCTCGAGGAGATGTCGCAGCCCTGGTGGGAGCCATTATCCAGGCGTTCGAGAATCCCGAGCGTTTTTACCAGATGGGGCTGGCCGGGCGGGAGCATGTGCGCGCTCGTTTTAGCTGGGAAAAGAGCGCACAGATCATACATTCAAGCCTGCTGTCATTAACCGGCGCGCGCCGGTCTTGAAAGCAGGCAGGCGCACGCGCAGGACACGAAGTCACTCAAAGAATGCTCAAGGTTTTTCCCCTTCGTGTTCCTTTGTGCTTTGTGGTTGAAAAATTCTTGCTAAGGAATAGACTCAACGGGCGATCATGACAACTCTTCGTATTCAGTGGACATCCACCATGGTCTCCCCAGCCTTCAGAAACAGGCCTCTTCAAACCCTTCGTCGCCTGGCTGTCTGGAAGTTGATTTGCCTTTTCAAACGTCCCGTTCGAGTGAAGTTCAATCCCTGGGACCTTGTAATGATCCTGCCCGCCGAGTGGAAGGGAACGGCAAAATTACTTTATGCTTTCCGCGAAGCTTACGAGCCGGAATTAGTCGTTTTGGAGCAATTTCTGAAGCCTGGGGAGACCATGGTGGATGTGGGCGCGAATTATGGCGTATACAGCCTGCGAGCCAGTAAATTGGTGGGTCCGCGAGGCAGGGTGTTTGCCTTTGAGCCTGCATCCAAAGCCTTTCGTTATTTACAAAGGAATATGCGCGAGAACAGCCTGGAAAACGTATCGGCCTTTTCGCTGGCCCTTTCAAATCAGGCAGGGAAGGCGCATCTTTATCTTAATCAGGACCCAAGTCGGAACTCAATCGCAAGCGATCTGGAAGGGTCGGACTTTGAAGAGATCGAAACCAATACTTTGGACGCCATCCTGGCGGATCAAGGGATTAGTCGACTCCATTTCCTCAAAATCGACGCCGAGGGGGCCGATGAGCTGGTCTGCCAGGGAGCCAGAAAAACATTGGCAGCTTACCACCCGGTCGTTATGTTCGAAGTCAATCCCGAGGCGGCTGGCCTGCTGGGGCTGCAGAAGGAGAACATCGGTGTATTGTTGACCAACCTTGGCTACCGGTTTTATAAAGTTTGCCCAACAGGAAAACTGCAGCAAGTGGATAAATTGCCCGCCGGAGGGAATGTGATTGCAATCTATCAGGATGGGGATCAGGAATGCGTGTCCTGATTTCCATCTTTGCCTGTTATCCGGAGCGGGGTTCCGAGCCGGGCGTGGGCTGGGGCGTTGTGCGCCAGGCAGCCCTTCGCTATCGGGTTTGGGCTTTGACGACTCACACTAACCGCGAGGGTATCGAAGCCGCCCTGGGGGCGCAGCCCCTGC